>NZ_CP098812.1:0-315087 GCF_036825535.1 Parasalinivibrio latis | reverse complement strand
TAGCACGAGTACCAGTGATACGGCTAGGTACGATTTTACCAGCTTCAGTGATGTAGTTTTTCAGAGTTGCTACATCTTTGTAGTCGATTTCAGTTACGCCTTCTGCAGTGAAACGGCAGAACTTGCGACGACGGAAGAAACGTGCCATGGGCTAATCTCCTGATCTAAATTTGATTGATTTCGTCAGCATGCAGTACCAGTTTTCCCAGGCCATTCCGGCCGGTTTGGTAAGCGACAAAACCGCTTACTCTGGTATTGCAGCCTGGCGATAAATCTAAAGTTGCGGCATTTGACCTTTCCCCGCTCACTACCACCTGGATCCGACAGTAGACCTGTCGTTCGAGTCCGGCTTCCTGCTGCATTGAGCGATGTTCCAGGACAAAGTGGCAATGTGGTATGCCCGCTGGGCTTTGGGTTCGAACAGGGCCTTTGGCGATAACGCCGGACAGCTCCATCCGGTTGGTCATTGAGTTAATTACTCAGCAGCTTCTTCAGATTGAGCTTCAGCACGCTCTTCACGCTTGCTTTGACGCTCTTCTTTCGCCTTCATCATCACTGATGGCTCAGTGATAGCAGCTTTGGTGCGCATGATCATGTTACGGATAACTGCATCGTTGAAACGGAAAGCAGTTTCCAGCTCATCAATCACAGCTTGCTCAGCTTCAACGTTCATCAGAACGTAGTGTGCTTTGTGCAGCTTGTTGATTGGGTAAGCCATCTGACGACGACCCCAGTCTTCCAGACGGTGGATCATACCGCCAGAATCCTTGATAGAGCCAGTGTAACGCTCGATCATGCCAGCAACTTGCTCGCTCTGATCAGGGTGCACCATGAATACGATTTCGTAATGACGCATTAGTTGCTCCTTACGGACTAATCAGCTTCTACGCTCGGCCCGGTCAACCGGCGGAAGCAAGGAACGAAAGTATGACCGGGAATTAAGGTCGGGAATAGTACAGAATTGCGCCGCAATAAGCAAACAAAATAGGGCTGCGGTCACAATAAAAAACCCCGCAGGAATGCGGGGTTCAGGGAAGTTGCATAAACCTATGTGAACAAAGGCTTTGCTGCCGGGATTAACGGCGCTGGCGAACGGCCTCAAACAGGCAGATACCTGTCGCGACTGAGACGTTCAGGCTGGAGACACTGCCTGCCATTGGGATGCTGATAAGCTCATCGCAGGTTTCACGGGTCAGGCGGCGCATACCGTCACCTTCCGCACCCATCACGATAGCCAGCGGGCCGGTCAGCTTGCTTTCGTACAGGCTGTGGGTCGCTTCGCCGGCAGTACCGACAAACCAGACGCCCTGCTCCTGCAGCGCGCGCATGGTGCGAGCCAGGTTGGTGACACGTACCAGCGGTACCACTTCCGCCGCACCGCAGGCAACCTTGCTGGCTGTTGCGTTCAGTTGGGCTGACTTGTCTTTCGGTACAATGATCGCGCAGACACCGGCTGCATCCGCATTACGCAGACAGGCACCCAGGTTGTGCGGGTCGGTCACACCGTCCAGCACCAGCAGCAACGGGTTTTCCTTGCCATTCAGGATTTGGTCAAGGTCGTTTTCGTTGTACTGCTTGCCCGGTCTTACTCGGGCAATCACGCCCTGGTGGACCGCGCCCTTGGCTTTGTCATCCAGCGCCTTGCGGTGCATTTCCTGCACTGTGATGCCAAGGCTGACGATTTCATTCAGCACTTCCAGCATCTTGTCGTCGTGGCGGCCTTTCAGCACATAGACTTCGATAAACCGCGACGGGTCGTTGGCAAGCACCGCTTTTACCGCGTGCATGCCATAAATCATTTCATTACTCATAGTCGGTTATTTCTTTTTCTTGCCTGTGCGCTTTTTCTTCGCCGCAGGTTTTTGAGTTTCAGGCGCGCCTGTTACGGGCTTTTTCTTACCCTTAGCCGGTTTCTTCTTCCCTTTTTTGCCTTTCTTGCCTGCACTGTCATCCCCTTTTCCTTTCGGGATATGACCCTGCTTGAGCTGTTGCCTTACTGACATACGCTCACGGGCGCTTTCGGCATTTTTGCCTGATTCAGCGCGGCCTTTCTTGGCGCGATCTTTTTCCGTTTTACCGGCACGGCGAGGCTTGCGGTTGCTGCCAACCAGCTCAAAGTCGATCTGGCGGTCATCAAGGTTGACGGATGATACCTTCACTGTGACCTGATCGCCAAGACGGAACACCCTTCCGGAGCTCTCACCAATGAGACGCTGGCCCACCATATCGAAGCGGTAGTAGTCGTTGTCCAGGTTTGAGATATGCACCAGGCCGTCAATGTGCAATTCTTTCAGGCGGACAAAGAAGCCAAAGCCAGTCACGTTGGCAATGGTCCCCTCCATCACTTCACCGACATGGTCCTGCATGTATTCACACTTGAGCCAGTCAGACACTTCGCGGGTGGCATCGTCTGCACGGCGCTCTGTCATTGAGCAGTGTTCGCCAAGGCCGTCCATCTCATCCACGCTGTAGTGGTAACCTCCGGTTGGCGTCCAGCGGTTCTTAAGGCTGCCCCCCTGCTTGGCCAGCAGGTACTTGATTGCACGGTGCAGCAGCAGATCCGGGTAACGGCGGATTGGCGAGGTGAAGTGGGCATACTGGCCAAGAGCCAGGCCGAAGTGGCCGATATTGTCCGGCTGGTACACTGCCTGCTTCATCGAGCGCAACAGCATGGTCTGAATAAGTTCGCGGTCCGGACGCTCAGCAATGGCATGGGCCAGTGTAGCGTAGTCGGTTGGCGTCGGTTCAAGGCCACCGGTCAGTGACAGGCCAAGCTCTCCCAGAAAATCCTTGAAGCCAACCAGGCGTTCTTCGCCCGGGGATTCATGCACGCGGTACAGTGCCGGCTCTTTGGCTTTTTCAACAAAGCGTGCAGAGGCGATGTTCGCCAGGATCATACATTCTTCGATGATCTTGTGCGCCACGTTGCGTTCAGCCGGGACAATACGGTCGATCTTACGATCCGCGTTGAAAATGAACTTGGTTTCCACCGTTTCAAATTCAATGGCACCACGCTGTTCACGGGCTGATTTCAGCACGTTGTACATGTTGTGGAGCTCTTCCAGATGCGGTACCAGCTTGCCATAACGGCTGCGAAGCTCTTCATCACCATCCAGGATCTGCGCAACTTTGGTGTAGGTCAGGCGGGCGTGGGAGTTCATCACGGCTTCGTAATGGCGGAAGCCTGAAAGGCGGCCTGCAGCCGACACGGTCATTTCGCACACCATGCACAGGCGGTCTACCTGAGGGTTCAGCGAGCACAGGCCGTTCGACAGCACTTCCGGCAGCATAGGGACAACCTGTGACGGGAAGTACACTGAGTTCCCCCGGTTATGCGCTTCCAGATCCAGTGCAGTCTCCGGACGGACGTAATAACTTACGTCTGCGATGGCTACCCACAGACGCCAGCCACCAGATTTCTTCTTCTCACAGTAGACCGCATCGTCAAAGTCACGGGCATCTTCGCCGTCGATGGTTACCAGTGGCAGTTCACGCAGGTCAACCCGGCCGGCTTTGGCGTCTTCCGGCACCTCTTCGGTCAGATCCTTGATTTGCTTTTTAACTGTATGCGGCCATTCCAGCGGAATGTTGTGGGTACGGATAGCAATTTGTGTCTCCATGCCCGGTGCCATGCTTTCGCCCAGCACTTCCACGATCTTACCAACCGGTGGGTACTGGCGGGTTGGGCGCTGGGAAATTTCAACCACCACTACATTACCCATACGGGCACCCATGCGGGCATCTTTCGGGATAACAATATCCTGGCCGAGACGGGAGTCATCCGGCACAACAAAGCCCTGGCCCTGTTCGACAAAATAACGGCCGACAATCTGGCCGGTACGCTCTTCCAGTACTCGGACAACACGTGCTTCGCGACGGCCACGGCGGTCTGTGCCGGCAGCTTGGGCCAGAATGCAGTCACCGTGCATCACACCTTTCATCTGGTGTGGTGGCAAAACAAGGTCTTCCTTGCTGCCCTTTCCTTCCGGACGCAGGAAACCAAAACCGTCGCGGTGGCCGATCACCATGCCCTTGATAAGATCAAGGCGCTCTGGCAATGCGTAGCACTGGCGGCGGGTAAAGATCAGCTGGCCATCACGCTCCATGGCACGCAGGCGGCGGCGCAGGCCTTCATATTGGTCGTCGCCATTAAGGCCTAACAGTTCAAACAGTTGATCCCGGCTTACCGGTGCAGAAAGCCCCTTGATGATCTCAAGGATATGCTCGCGGCTGGCAATAGGGTTTTCGTATTTTTCTGCTTCGCGATCCTGAAAAGGATCATTGGATACTTGAGTATCTTCGTGTGACATAAGTCGTTCCTGATGGCGACGTGACACCATGAGTATATCGTGTCAGTCGCGAGAAATTCGGAGCAGCTTCGCAAATCAGCTGCCAATTAGCGCTTTCCCAAACCGAAATATAAGTCAATGAGTTAAGCCACTGTCTGGGTGGGGATCAACAACTCACGCAGGGGTGAATTGTCTTCAATAAGATCGGCAAGGGTGATGTGTTCAAGTTCGGCAAGAAATGCCTCAGTTGCACGCTGTAGTGCATCTTTGAGGCGACAGCCGGGTGAGATGTGGCAAAAATGAGGGCTGCAGTCTACCAGCTGCATTGGCTCAAGCAGGCGGATCACTTCACCCACTACAATATCCTTCGCGGGTTTCCCCAGGCGAATCCCGCCATTTTTTCCACGCTGTGTGGAGATCAATCCTTCCTGCCCAAGGCGGTGGATGATCTTTACCATGTGGTTACGTGATACACCGTAAACCTCCGTTACCCGGGTAATGCTGGTGAGCTCCCCTTCCGGTAACAAGGCCAGATATATCAGGGCCCTAAGGCCATAATCAGTAAAGCTGGTCAGTTGCATGGCAATCATTTTAGTCCTCTGGTTGACTAAAAGATACCTTTCAGATACAACTTATTTGATGCATTAAAAATACAACTTTAATAATATTTGAGAGAGTAAGTCATGCTTAGCCCATCAACGATTGACATTGTTAAATCGACAGCCCCCCTGATCGCGCAAACCGGTCCGGCGCTCACCGCCCATTTCTACCAGCGGATGTTCAGCCATAACCCGGAGCTGAAAGACATTTTTAACATGACCCACCAGCAAACCGGTGCCCAGCGGGAGGCCCTGTTTAACGCTATCTGCGGTTATGCCAACAACATCGACAATCTGGAAGCCCTGCTCCCGGCAGTGGAAAAGATCGCCCAGAAGCATGCAAGCTTTGTCATCACCCCGGAGATGTACAGCGTTGTCGGTGAAAACCTGCTGGCTACCATCGACGAAATGTTCTCTCCCGGCGATGAAGTCCTTGAAGCCTGGGGGGAAGCCTATGGTGTACTGGCAAATATTTTCATCCAGCGTGAAGAAGCGATTTACCGGGAAAACGAGTCCAGCACCGGCGGCTGGCGCGGAACCCGTACTTTCAGGGTCGTGAGTAAACAGCGCGAGAGTGATGTCATCACCAGTTTTGTCTTTGCCCCCGCTGACGGTGGCAAGGTTGCCCCATTCAAACCGGGCCAGTATATCGGCATCCATATCAGTGCCGATGAATTTGAGAACAAAGAGATTCGCCAGTACAGCCTGTCAGATGCCAGCAACGGGGAAACCTACCGCATCTCCGTAAAACGGGAGGGTGAAGGAAAGGTATCCCGTTACCTCCACAGCCATATAAGGGAAGGTGACGAAGTTGAGTTGACCCCTCCTAACGGCGACTTCTGGCTGGATGTCCAGGCTGATACACCGGTCTGCCTGATCTCTGCCGGTGTGGGACTGACCCCGATGCTGTCGATGCTGGAAACCCTCAACGGGAATCACAACGCACCGGTTTACTGGCTGCATGCTGCTGAAAATGGCAATTATCATGCTTTCCGTGACCGTATTGCCACGCTGGCAAGCCAGTGGGAGCAGCTTACTGCACACACCTGGTACCGTGAGCCTCAAATAAAAGATGTTGCCGGGGTTCATTTCGACAGCGAAGGACTGATAGACATCAGTGAAGTAAAAGACCTGACCGGCGACAGTAACATGGTTTTCCATCTGTGTGGCCCGGTTGGCTTCATGCAGTTTGCCGCCAAACAACTTATTGATGCCGGCGTAAACCAGGAGCGTATAAAGTACGAGTGCTTTGGCCCGCACAAGGTGTTGTAACCCCCCAGTAACCAACAAACCCGCTTAGGCGGGTTTGTCTATTACCAATATGTATCCCGTCGTTTGGCCCGGGCGATAATATTCTGGGGCATCCTTTCCTCCAGCCCCTGACGCAATAGTGCAATCTGCCGGTGCCTGGTCTTGCTGGCAGTAATCGTGTTGTAGAGCCACCGGTAGGCATCTTCATAATCGAGCGGGCTGCCGTAATTATCCAAAAGCAGTTCAGCCAGATGGATACGTGCCCGCGTGTCCCCAAGGGAAGCTGCCTCACGGAGGTAAGGAATAGCACGCTCCGGATCTTTCTGTACCAGTGTCCCGCTGGCGTAATAGCGCCCAAGTTGCTCCAGCGCCGCAGGGAGGCCCTGTTGGGCAGCAGATTGCATGTAATAAATCCCGGTTTCCACATCCCGGTCAACACACACGCCCCAGGCCAGCATATCTCCATACAGGAACTGGTAAGCAGGGGATTCCACTTTCTCTGCCCGGGCAACAATATCCTGTACCAACTGGCAATCATCGGCCTTTACCTGTTTGAGCTGGGTATTGGCGTCAAACATCTTGAACAGCGCAGCCTCATCGTACACCTCTACAGGAGGGCCGACCTCAGCGTGCACTGCACTGGATGCAAGCAATAATGAAATAACCAGTTTTCGCAGCTTCATGGATAACGGTCACCAGCGACTTAAGTAAACATCACAGCCTGGTAGCTGTCCGGACAATTTCTGTATCGGCATACCCAGTGACAACTTTAGTGTTTAGAAACCACTTTGTCACAACACCCCAACCGGAAATGTTATCTGCACCCAAGCCATTTACTGCATGTTTCCGTCCAAGGCAATTTCTACCCGGTTGCGCCCGCCTGATTTCGCCCTGTACAGGGCATTGTCTGCCCGGGCAAGGAACATGGCCGCAGGTTCATTGGCAAGCATAGCTACACCGATACTGCAGGTAACCGGTTCACCATGCCGCCACACCCGGCCCAATAGGCTGACACGGATTTTTTCCGCCAAAGCCGCTGCCTGTGCCAGGTTCCGCCCACGGGCAAACACAAAGAACTCCTCACCGCCCCATCGTACCAAAAGGTTACCAGGGTCCAATTGTTGGGCAATGGTCTGGGCAAACTCCCGCAAGACCTCATCCCCCACCGGGTGTCCGTAGCTGTCATTGACATGCTTGAAATGGTCGACATCAATACACAACAGGCTGAACGGGATATCCTTTTCGCATGCAGAACTGATCTCCTTTTCCAGCCAGGCATTGATATCTGTACGGTTTCGCACACCTGTCAGGGCGTCGGTATACACCTTACCGCACAGCTCTTCGCTTTCCCGCTGCAGTGCTTTATTGGCTTTTTTCAACAACCTGCCCTGCAGGCGCGTGTCAGCCAGTTGCTGCCGCAACTCACGGTAGTGGAACGCCATCCACCCGACAGCACTTCCCAGCCACAGCCATATCAGGGCGTGGAGCAGCTCTTTCTCACTCACCCACTCCCCTTCGAATATCAGCCGCTTCACTGTCAGCCTGTATTTACCCGGCAGGGAACCACTTCCGGTCGCGATCTCAATCAGGGTGATATTGGACAGGTCAACTGTCGCATGTTGCGGGGCAATTTTTTTGTCCGCTATCCACCATGTCAGCACCTGGAAACTGTCCAATGGAAATTGGTAACGTGTTTTTTCCCTGGCAGCTGAGTATTCCATACCGTTGAATTTCATCGACACAGGGTCATCCGGCGTCGAGTAAGCTGGATGGTAGTTACGCAGGTACACCCTGATGCGACCGTTGTTTCCCGGCGGGTTATCGTAGGCTGTTTCCAATATCAATGAATGGAACTGGCTGACATCCAGGCCTTTGGTTGGATCGCCAGATAACCGGATGGCAAGTTCACAATATGGCCAGATGTAAGCTGCGGACATATCGCACTCCATCACCACCCCTTCGGGGGTCACAGTGACATCACCGGTTGTCATGCCTCCGGTCGTCGCATCGCTGACAAACTGGTAGGAAAACGCTGAGGGGTCAATTTCATAATGGCGGACCGCACCACCAAGATAAAACCAGGCAAGTGCCACAAGGGAAACAACAACCAAACAAGCAGCTACACCGAAGGTGCGAAGGGAAGGCGGTTTTGAAAACCTTAGCAAAACTGAAAGCTCCAGGAAAAAGCGCGGCCTGACAACGGAAGGCAGGGTGGCAGCGATTGGACATATCGGGCTGCAATCTTAAGCAGGACGCCCAGATCAGGGAAGTAATTCGACAGAAAACATTACAAAAAATCATAAAAAAAGCCGACTTGGCAGTCGGCTTTTCTCGTCAATTCACTTGTTCAAAATTAAACAGAGAATGGATGACGCTTAATCATGGTCTCGTTACGGTCTGGGCCGGTAGAAACTACGTCTACTGGTACACCGGTCAGCTCTTCGATGCGAGCGATGTAGTCCAGGGCAGTTTGAGGCAGTTGCTCAAGAGAGGTCGCACCAAAGGTGTTCTCTTCCCAACCAGGCATGGTTTCGAAGATAGGTTCGATATTCTCATAAGCATCGGCAGCCATTGGAGATACTTCCAGTACGGTGCCGTCAGCCAGCTTGTAACCGGTACAGATTTTTACTTCCTTCAGGCCGTCCAGTACGTCCAGCTTGGTCAGGCAGAATCCGGTAACAGAGTTGATCTGTACAGCGCGGCGCAGGGCAACGATATCCAGCCAGCCACAACGGCGCTTACGGCCGGTAGTTGCACCGAATTCGTGGCCTTTCACACCCAGGTGTTCGCCAACTTCGTCGAACAGCTCTGTAGGGAATGGGCCAGCACCAACACGGGTGCAGTACGCCTTAACGATACCCAGGATGTAACCCAGGTGAGCAGGACCGAAACCAGAACCCGCGGCAACACCACCAGCAGTAGTGTTAGAAGAGGTTACATATGGGTAAGTACCGTGGTCGATGTCCAGCAGAGTGCCTTGGGCACCTTCGAACATGATTTTGTCGCCACGCTTACGGGCTGCATCCAGCTCGCTGGTTACGTCGATAACCATGCCAGTCAGAATATCAGCCTGCTCCATAACGGTAGCCAGCGTCTCTTCGTAGCTTACAGGCTCAGCCTTGTAGAAGTGCTGCAGCTGGAAGTTGTGGTATTCCATCACTTCCTTCAGCTTCTGTGCGAACGTTTCTTTGTCAAACAGGTCGCCAACGCGCAGGCCGCGGCGGGCAACTTTGTCTTCGTACGCAGGACCGATACCACGACCGGTAGTACCGATAGCTTTCTTGCCACGAGCCGCTTCACGGGCTGCGTCCAGAGCTACGTGGTAAGGAAGGATCAGAGGACACGCTTCAGACAGGAACAGACGCTCGCGTACTGGTACGCCACGCTCTTCCAGGCCTTTCATTTCTTTGAGAAGCGCATCAGGAGAAAGGACAACGCCATTGCCGATAATGCATTTAACGTTGTTGCGCAGGATGCCGGATGGAATCAGGTGGAGAACGGTTTTTTCTCCGTCGATCACAAGGGTGTGACCAGCGTTATGTCCGCCTTGGTAGCGAACTACATACTGTGCATCTTCAGTCAGAAGATCTACGATTTTACCTTTACCTTCGTCACCCCACTGGGTGCCGAGAACGACTACGTTATTACCCATCTTTCCCAGTCTGTTGTTAGTTAAAAAAGGATTCTAGCACCATCGCTGTCACAATGCAGTCATTTTTTGACCGTCTAGACGTCTCGATTAATACGCGAGATCACAACGGCATAAGCAATTGATTTACAACACCTACCACATCATGTAAGCGATCACTGCCCCAGCAACGAATAAACATCCCCCTACCCGGCGCAGTATTTCATCAGGCTGTCCAGCCAGTTCTGAAATCATTGCCCGCCACTTCGCGGGGAAAAACAACGGCCCGATGCCTTCAAGTACTAATACCAGACCAAGCGCAAGCCAAAGTGCCTCATTCACTCTCAATTCTCCCTATCCAGACAAACGGCAGGTTACTGGAACCCGGTTGTCAGGAATAAAAAAGACAAGGCCGGGGCCTTGTCTTTTAAGTTGTTTATCTGCTTTCCGGCGTTATTTTGCCAGCTCAGGTGCCTTCATGTACTTGAAGAACTCAGAGCTTGGGTCAACAACCAGAATATCGTTCTTGTTGCTGAAGCTCTTCTCGTACGCTTCCAGTGAGCGGGTGAACGAGAAGAATTCAGGGTTCTTCTCATAGGCGTCAGCATAGGTCTCAGCGGCTTTCGCATCCGCGTTACCACGGGTAACACGGGCAGTTCTTTCCGCTTCAGCCAGTACAGTTGCTACTTCAAGCTCAGCCTGGGCACGAATAACTTCGCCCTTCTCACGGCCCTGCGAACGGTGGCGACGTGCTACCGCTTCACGTTCAGCACGCATACGACGGTAGATAGACTCACTGATTTCATCAGGCAGGTTAATACGCTTGATACGCAGGTCGATAACATCGATACCGAGGTCAATCGCGCTCTGCTGGGCATCAACCAGTACGTCCTGCATAACCTCTTCACGGTCTTCCGAGACAATCTGCTTGATAGTCTTGTTACCGATTTCAGCACGCAGGCCATCAGCCACACGACGCTGAAGCAGGGCTTCTGCAGTCAGTTGGTTACCGCCACCTGTTGCCAGGTAGTAAGTACCGAAGTCCTTGATGCGCCACTTGACGTAGGAGTCAATGATAACGTCTTTCTTCTCAGACGTTACGAAGCGGTCTGCCTGGTCATCCATGGTCTGGATACGGGCATCCAGGAAACGGACACGGTCAAACAGAGGCATCTTGAAGTGAAGGCCAGGCTGGTATACCTGAGTCTGCTCGTTGACATCCTTGAGTACACGGCCAAAGCGAATCACGATACCGCGTTCACCTTCATTGACGACGAAAATCGACATCAGGAAAAGTACCGCGATAATGATCAATACAGGAATAGCTAACTTACGCATGATCAGTATCTCCCTTGACGCGATGAAGATGAACGGGTGTTCTGCTCAGTGGTAACCGGAGCACGCTGCTCGAGCTCAATACCATAACGGCTGGACTCAGACTGTTGTACCGGTGATACCGCAGGTGCGGATGACTGGCTCATCAGTTTATCAAGCGGCAGGTACATCAGGTTGCCGGTAGATTTGGCATCCACCATGATCTTGCTGGTGCTGCCGAACACTTTTTCCATGGTCTGCAGATACAGGCGCTGACGGGTTACTTCCGGTGCAGCATTGTATTCTGGCAGCAGTTTTTCAAACTGGGCAACTTCACCCTCAGCCTTGTTCACGGCCTGCTCGAAATAAGCCTGGGCTTCTTTCTTGATACGCTCAGCATGACCCTGTGCCTTAGGCAGAACGTCGTTCGCATACGCTTCGGCTTCACGGATGAAACGCTCTTCATCCTCTCGGGCTGCGATGGCGTCATCGAATGCATCCTTAACCTGCTCCGGCGGGCGGGCAGACTGGAAGTTCACATCCACAACCAACACACCCATGTCGTAGCGGTCGATGATGCGGTTGATCTCTTCGAAGGTACGCTCACGCACTTCCTGACGGCCTGTTGTCAGAATCTGGTCCATTGAGGCATCGCCAATTACTGCACGCAGTGCAGAATCAGTGGCCTGACGCAGGCTGTCATCCGCGTTGGTCACGGCATACAGATACTTTTCAGGGTTAGCGATACGGTACTGAACGTCCATTTCCACGCGCACGACGTTCTCATCCTTGGTCAACATCAGACCTGAACTGCGCAGGGAACGGATAGACTGTACGTTTACCGTTTTCACTTCATCAATAAATGTTGGCTTCCAGTTCAAGCCCGGCTGTACGATACGGTCGAACTGGCCAAGGCGAAGAACAACACCGCGCTCAGCTTCACCGATAGTGTAGAAGCCGGAAATGCCCCACACGACCGCAGCCAAAACAGCGATAACCCCTAAGCCAACAGCACCGCCGCCACCCAAAGAGGGGCCACGTCCGCCAAACAACCCGCCAAGCTTGCGGCTCAGCTTACTGAACACTTCATCCAAATCCGGCGGCCCCTGGTCGCGACCACCGCGATTGCCCCATGGGTCTTTATCTGGGCTACCGTTGTTTCCCGGCTCATTCCACGCCATCAGAGCACTCCATCAACATGATAAGACATTGTTTTTTGATACTTTAGCAGCCTAAACGGTTACGATAAAGCTACCTAGCGCACCGTCTTCCTTTTTTTCCAACCTGTGCCACTCAGATTCAGGCATCCGTACATCCAATAATAGATGTCCATCTTCCTGAAATTCCTCGCGCTGGATGCAGTGCATACGATAAAACGCACTGTGCATACGGCCGATACAGGCAGGCGGGATCCTCAGGCGAAAACTGACCATGTTATCGCCAAGCCTTTCAGACAAAGCCTGAAACAACAGGTCGATACCCAGTCCTTCCCGGGCAGACAGCCAAACTGCACGTGGAACGCCCTCTTCATCCCGTTCAATACGAGGAGTTTGGTCTTCCAGTGCATCCACTTTGTTCATCACCAACAAAAATGGAACTTCAGCTGCATCAATTTCTTCCAACACCGTGTTCACGGCATCGATATTTTCACGAAATCTTTCATCACTGGCATCCACCACATGAAGCAATAAATCCGCTTCCTGGGTTTCCTGCAACGTTGCCTTAAAGGCCGCAACCAGATCGTGAGGCAGATGGCGAATAAAACCAACGGTGTCAGCAAGCACTGTCGCGCCGACATCGGGCACATCAATCCTTCTCAGGGTTGGATCCAGTGTGGCAAACAACTGATCCGCCGCATACACGTCTGCTTCTGTGATCCGGTTGAACAGGGTGGATTTTCCGGCGTTGGTGTACCCAACCAGAGAGACCGTAGGTACTTCAGCACGGTTTCGTGCCCGACGCCCCTGCTCCCGTTGCCTGGATACTTTTTCCAAACGTCGAAGAATCGACTTCACCCGCTCACGCAGCAACCGGCGGTCCGTTTCCAACTGGGTTTCACCCGGTCCTCTCAGGCCGATACCCCCTTTTTGGCGCTCAAGGTGGGTCCAGCCGCGAACCAGACGAGTGGAAAGGTGGCGGAGCTGAGCAAGTTCAACCTGAAGTTTACCTTCATGGGTACGGGCCCGCTGGGCAAAAATATCAAGAATAAGCCCGGTACGATCCAATACCCGGCAACGGCAAAGCCGTTCCAGATTTCGCTCTTGTGCCGGAGAGAGTGCATGGTTGAAGATGACGATTTCCGCCCCTTCGACAGCAACCGCCTGCGCGATTTCCTGTGCCTTACCTTCTCCAACGAAATATTTGGGATGTGGGGCCTGGCGGCTGCCGGTGACAACCCGCAGTGCCGAGACCCCTGCTGACGATACCAGTAACTCGAACTCGCTCAGATCCTCCCACTCACCTTCCTGTGTGAAGTTGATGTGAACCAGGATCGCGTGTTCACCGGCCTCGTAACGCTCAAACAAGGATATAGCTCCTTACCGAAGGATTACTCCTCGGTTTTGTCTTGTTGTGGACGCTCGCCCTGGCCTGGATGGCCGCCGGTGGTGTTGTTATGGTGGTGATTTACCGGACGGGCTGGTACCACAGTTGAGATGGCGTGCTTGTACACCATTTGGTTTACGGTGTTTTTCAGCAGGATCACAAACTGATCAAATGATTCAATCTGACCTTGCAACTTAATTCCGTTTACCAGATAGATTGAAACAGGTACCCGTTCACGACGGAGTGCATTCAAAAATGGGTCTTGTAGTGATTGCCCCTTAGCCATTATTTCTTTTCCTTATTGGTATGTTGTTTTAGTAAATAATCGTACGAAATAATCAACGCATACGACAAAACAGGCGACATTATACACAGTTAAGCAGACAGACCGCTAACGGTGTTTGTCACGGTTTGTAACGCATAGGTCAAATTTTCACTGTCGAGCCAGGTCAGGTTATCCCAGCCCCGTAGCCAGGTAATCTGGCGCTTCGCTAACTGGCGGGTGGCACAGATGCCTTTATAAACGGCATCATCCAATGTGTCATTCCCTGCCAAGTAATCCCACATCTGACGATATCCGACGCAGCGGATCGACGGCAGATCCGGGTGCAGATCACCGCGTTGATAAAGCGCGCGCACTTCATCTTCAAACCCGGCCTCGATCATTTTGTCGAAGCGCAGGGCAATACGGCGATGCAGCTCTGCCCTCTCCTTGGGCATTATTGCAAACTGATGAACATGGTAAGGCAACGCCTCACCTTTTGTTTTCGTCAGCTCAGTAAGAGTTTTACCTGAAATACGATAAACTTCCAATGCCCGCGACAGTCGTTGGGGATCATTAGGGTGGATACGTTCAGCAGAAACCGGATCAATCTCACTTAGCTGGTTATGCAAGTATGTCCAGCCATGGGTCTGGGCTTCTTCCTCAATGCCAGCCCGAATTAAAGGGTCGGCTGCCGGTAATGGAGACAGTCCCTCAAGCAGTGCTTTGTAATAAAGCATCGTGCCGCCGACCAACAGGGGGATCTTTCCTTCTGCTGTAATTTCAGCCATTTCCCGCAAAGCATCCTCGCGAAAATCTGCGGCGGAATAGGCCTCTGACGGATCCTTTATATCAATTAGACGGTGCGGTGCCAGTGCAAGTTCCCGGGCATCCGGTTTGGCCGTACCAATATCCATCCCCCGGTAGATCAGGGCGGAATCTACGCTGATGATCTCTACCGGAAATTTTTCACGAAGACGGATAGCCAATTCTGTTTTTCCTGACGCGGTCGGCCCCATCAGGAAAATGGCAGTGGGAAGCGCGGATGGGTTCAAAGTCAAAGTGTTTCCTGTTTAGCTTCAATCGCAATCATTGCCGGGCTCATGTCCACCGGCACGAAAAGGGGAGATATTACCCCATCGGCTTTTTCGCCGTATACCTGTTCCAGCTCTGCAACCAACTGAATTGCCTGGGAGAGGGTATAGCCTGTCCCTTCCTGGCATAAGATTCCCGCAAGCCAGTCAATCATGCTATCCATAAGTTGCTCATCAGTATGGCCGTCATGACTTGAGAGAAACTGCATCAATTCTGGTACAAACTGTTGAAGGTTACTCTGGCGAAGGGGCTGGCAAACAGCCATCACCATCAAGTGGCCCTGCCCTTTGGCTTTCAGGTGCAAACCAAAGCGAATCAACAGATCTTCCCGTTTTCCCGCAAGCGCTATCTCTTCCCTGCTTGCAGGCAGGGATTGTGGGATCAGCAAGGGCTGCGCTTTCAGCCCCTCAGATTTCACGCTTTGAAGACGGGAAGCCGCTGCCAGCCGATTAAGTGCATCCAAGCTGCCGAGCGCAATCGTACCGCCTCGCTCCACCAGCAAATACCGTTGCTGAACCACTGACAGCAAACGCCCTGCACCGCCGCGGCTTTCCAGCCGGGTTGCCGGCTGGCTGTCAGCCTGGGTAACCTGGATTTCGGGTTCCATCTCTTGCAGCTCTGCCGGTTCACCCGGCGTTAGCAGGGCTTCGTAGAGCGCACGTTCTGTTTTGCCCGGGTTCGCTGCCGGTTTGAAATCTGCCTGCCGGTTTGAAGGATAACTGCTGCTTCGTGAACCACTGCCGGAATAGCCCGAGCCAGAAGAACCGTAGCTGGCGCTGTTTCGGCCCTGCGAACCGGCGCTTTCAGAATACCCCGTCCCTCCAGAGTAGCTGCGGGATGTCTCACGCTCAGCTGACTCCCGTGCCGGCGCCCCGAACCTTTCAGGCTCAGAGGCAAAAGCACTTGCCCGCCACAGGTGTTCAGCCTGCCCGGGATAATTCGGAGTGCTGCCCTGTACGGCATCCGGTTCAGCAATCTCCGTGTTAACAGGCTCCTGTGGGAGGCTGTACTGCACTTGGCTCAGGGCATCCGTAATGGCCTGGCTGATAAAGTCATGCACCAGCCGGGCTTGATGGAAACGTACTTCATGTTTGGCCGGGTGGACATTCACATCCACCTCATGCGGGTTCACTTCGATGTAAAGCACATAGGCGGCAAACTGGTCTGCCCGCAGCGCATTTTCATACGCCTGCCGGATGGCGTGGTTGATGAGTTTGTCCTTCATCATCCGTCCGTTGACAAAGCAGTGCTGGATATCATTCTGCGCCCGTGCACCTTCCGGTGTCGTTATCCAGCCGGACAGTTTCAGGTCACCGTGCTCCAGGCTCACTTCCACCGCATGGTTGACGAAAGCCGAACCACACACCGCCGCCAGCCTGCGTTCCTTCTGCACCTGCGTGGATGCCGGACGATACTGGCGTACCACAGCCCCATTGTGGCGAAGCGTAATGGCAACATCAAAGCGGCTGAGGGCTATACGCTTCAGTAATTCATCAATATGGGTGAATTCGGTTTTGTCAGTCCGCAAGAACTTGCGCCGTGCCGGGGTATTGAAAAAGAGGTCGAGCACTTCGATAGTGGTACCTACCGGGTGGGCGGCAGGTTTCACCGTCACTGCCATTTCCCGCCCTTCCGCATACGCCGACCAGGCTTCATCCTGCCCTTCTGGCCGGGAGGTCAGTGTCAGGCGGGAGACAGAACTGATACTTGCCAGCGCCTCCCCCCGGAAACCAAGGCTTGCAATAGCTTCAAGGTCATCCAGCGTTGAGATTTTGGATGTAGCATGCCGGCTCAGCGCCAATTCCAGCTCATCTTTGGGAATACCGCACCCGTTGTCACGGATGCGGATACGCTTGCTTCCGCCCTTATCAATATCAATCTCAATCCGGGTAGCCCCGGCATCGATACTGTTTTCCACCAGTTCCTTGACCACGGAAGCCGGTCTTTCGACCACTTCACCGGCTGCTATCTGGTTGGCCAGTCTGGCTGGCAGAATTTGAATAGGCATGGCGTTCGTTTAACTTCCCGGGATAATCAGCACCTGCCCGACGCGTAGTGTATCGCTGCGCAGGTTGTTGGCATTTCGTATTGAGGTAACAGTCACCCCATAGTTCTGGGCGATTTTGCCAAGGAACTCACCTCGGGAAACCTTGTGTTTCCGCTCCGGTACCCTTGCCCCGACGATCTTCAGCTTCTGCCCGACCCAAAGGGTGTCACGCTTCAGTGCGTTGGCACTGCGAATAGAGGCGACAGACACCTTGTACTTGTCTGCTATCTTGCCAAGGAACTCTCCCTTTTTGACTACATGGGTCACCATGGCTGTCGAACCGGATGGCGACGAGCCCGCCTTGGACGAAGGCTTGGAAGACGAAGAAGATGCCACGGTTTCAAGCGCCTTGGTGCTGACATTAGGAATTGTCAGAACCTGGCCGATCCTGAGGCTATTGGACTTCAGCCCGTTGGCTTTCTTGATGGCTGCGATGCTGCTGCCGTATTTCTTGGCGATCACAGAAAGGGATTGCCCAGATGTCACCTTGTGCTTGATTCCGTTTTTACGCGCCGCCATCAGGGTGCCATCCGGCGGGTAAAGGCTAAAGTATCCGTAAATACCCTTAACGATAGCATCTGCCAGCTTACGCTGGTGATTACGGTTAAACAGCAGCCGCTCTTCACCTGGGTTGGAAATAAACCCGGTTTCCACCAGCAGCGACGGGATGTCCGGCGATTTCAGCACGGCAAGGCTGGCATGCTCCGGTTTTGATTTGTGAAGGCGGGTGACTTTGCCCAGCTCTTTCAGCACCCTCACAGCAACCTCATAGCCCTCACGCTGGGAGTTGAGGAACTGGAGATCCAGTACCGTGCGGCTCAGGTTCTCGTCCTCTTCATTGTTAGCGAGTACTGACCCACCGCCAAGAAGGTTGGACTGTTCTTCGTGTTTCTCAATCCAGCGACCGATTTCACTGTTCGCCCGGCGGCGTGACAGTACCCACACCGACGCACCACGTGGCTGGGGCTGGGTAAAGCCGTCAGCATGGATAGAGACCAACAGGTGCGCCTTGTGGCGACGGGCAATCTGGGAGCGTTTGTTCAGGTCGATAAAGTAGTCACCACCGCGGGTAAGCACCGCCTTCATCCCCGGTTTGGCGTTAATGTCCGCAGCCACCTTCTTGGCAATTGCCAGGGTAACGTACTTTTCGTACTTGCGGCTCGGGCCGATCGCCCCAGGATCAGACCCACCGTGGCCGGCATCAATGGCTACAATGATGTCACTGGTTCCAAACGGCATCACAACGCTGTCTTCAGAAGCAGCAGGATCGGGTTTGCGTGCGATGGAAGCCGGTGGGTTTGCACTGGCTTTTTTCTGTGGGTGCGGAAGGTCAATAACCAGACGGTTGCCAAATTCCCCCATAGGAGCCAGGGCAAAAATATTGGGTTTCGTCGGGCCCTTGAGCTCAAAAACCAGGCGATAGGTACCTTTGGCCGGTGGTGAGCTTTTACGTACCCGGCTGACGATATCGCTTTTTTCCACCTTAAAGGGCAGCGGCATTGTTGCCTTGGTGTCTTTGAGGTCGATAACCAGCCGGTCTGGCTTGGTCAGGGTAAAATAGGAAAACTCTGCCTTGCCGGACAGATCAGCCACCACCCGGGTTTCATCCGGTGCAGGCCAGGCTCTCAGGTTGGTCAGCGAGTTAGCCAGCGCCATGGGGGCACTGACCAGCAACAAAAGACCCAATACAAGAATGCGCAACCAGGCAGCCATCCCTTTTAACTCCACTGCAGTCGTTCGATTAACGCCTCTCCTTCTGCGGTATTGGCACGCAGGGTCACGGAGCGTCCTTCCTGCTCATAACGCAGATCAATATCTATGTCGGCTTGTGGCAGCAAACCTTCACCCTTCTCCGGCCATTCCACCAGGCAAAGCGCATCTGGGGAAAAATAGTCACGGATACCCATATATTCGAGTTCTTCCGGGTCAGCTAAGCGGTAGAGGTCAAAGTGGTATACGTGCCAGCCTTCGACTTCATAGGGTTCAACCAGGGTATAGGTCGGGCTTTTCACCTTTCCGGTGTGGCCAAATGCGGTAATAAATCCCCGGCTGAACGTGGTTTTTCCGGCACCAAGGTCGCCGTTAAGGTAAAAGGTTGTTTGGTTCTGACATGCCTTGGCAACGGCCTGACCAAAATCTACTGTCGCCTGTTCGTCGTTGAGCAATGAAGAAAACGTCTTTGTCATTGATACCGTCTTTAAATCTGATTTAGCACGTTACGCAATTGCTGAATTACATCGCTGGCAAGCAAGCCCCGCTCACCTTGCCGGGCTGCCAGGTCTCCGGCTTTGGCATGCGCCATCGCGCCGTAAAGCGCCGCATCAGCCCCTGACAGTCCTTGCGCCCACAAAGCACTAATAATACCTGTGAGTACGTCCCCCATGCCAGCACTCGCCATGCCGGGGTTTCCAGCGCAAATAATGTTGAGTTTATCACCATCATAGACAATGGTGCCTGCCCCTTTTAACACAATCACCGCACCAAATTTGTCAAACAGGGATCTGGCCGCAGAAATACGGTCACTTTCAATCTCTGAAACGCTGCATCCAAGCAAGCGAGCCGCCTCTCCCGGGTGCGGCGTAAGCACAGCCTGAGTGACTTTAGAAGGCTGAGCAGCAAGAAGGTTCAACGCGTCCGCATCAAGCACGACAGGCAGTTTGCTTTCCAATGCGGCATCCAATGCAGACACCGACCATTCATCCTGCCCAAGGCCCGGGCCTACGGCCAGGCATGTAGCCCAGTTTAAGGGAGGCAGCCCGGCTTCAAGGTGTTCGGAAAGCGGCGCCATCACTTCCGGGCGGTGAAGGGTCAGGTAGGGCCGGTTTTCATTACGGGTTGCCGCTGCTACCAGCCCAGCCCCGGAGCGAATTGCCGCGTCACTGGCCAGCATGATAGCGCCCATCATCCCCTTGTTCCCGCCGATACAGAGCAGCTTGCCAAAATCCCCTTTATGGGCGGCCCTGTGCCGGGGTGACATCGTGAAATCGGTTAAGACAAACATGTCCGGAGGGAAAGCAGCTTCAAACGCGTCACCAACGCCAAGATCTTCATAGATCACTGTACCGCAGTGCTCACGGCCTTTCCCCGTCAGCAACCCCGCTTTCAACGCGATGAATGACACGGTAGCAGCGGCTTTTACGGCCACGCCCAACACCGATCCCGTATCAGCATGGAGGCCGGATGGCAGGTCGACGGCCAGCACAGGGCTGCCGGATTCGTTGATGGCACAGATAAGATCCCGAATCAATCCCTCAACCGGACGATCCAATCCAATGCCAAAGATTGCATCGACGACAAGATCCACCTCTGGCAGAACCTGTTGCGGCGTACCAATTTCTCCTCCGGTGTCCCGCCACCGACGGCACGCCTTTTCTGCGTCGCCTTTCAGCCGATCAGGATCAGAGGTACTCCAGACAGTCACGTCAATACCGGCCTCGTGTGCCAGAGTCGCCACAATGTATCCGTCACCGCCATTGTTTCCCCCGCCACAACAGACAAGGATCCTTGTTGCTTCCGGCCAGAATTGCTGCAACTGGCGGAATACGGCACTGCCGGCACTTTCCATCAGCGTGTACATTTCGATCCCAAGATCCGCGGCAACCTGCCTTTCTCCGGCACGAACTTGCTCTGCGAGATAGATAGCCTGTGTTACACTGCTGCAAACCGGTTTTGAACCCAACATATTCACCTGATCTTTCCTATGTCCAGACCCGATCTTCCAGACGAAAACGCACTGAAAATACTAGCTGAAAATATCAAGCTCTGGGGCAAAGAGCTAGGTTTCCGCCATGTAGGGATCACGGATATTGATCTTTCTAACCACGAGGCACAGTTTCAGCGTTGGTTGGACAACGGGTATCACGGTGAAATGGCATGGATGGCACGCCACGGCATGATGCGGGCACGGCCCGATGAACTGGTACCGGGTACTGCCAGGGTGATCAGTGTACGACTTGATTACCTCCCGCCCAAAGCCGGTTTTGCCCATACACTTAAACAGCCTGAATTGGGTTATATCAGCCGATATTCCCTCGGCCGGGATTACCATAAGCTGATGCGTAACCGGCTGAAAAGGTTGGGGCAGAAGATCGAAGAGGCTGTAGGATCTTTCCAGTACCGTCCATTTGTCGACTCAGCTCCGGTTTTAGAGCGACCTTTGGCAGAAAAAGCAGGAATTGGATGGACAGGCAAGCACTCTTTGATCTTAAATGAAGGCGCAGGATCCTGGTTCTTCCTGGGTGAGCTTTTTGTGGATCTTCCACTTCCTATAGACACCCCAGTTGAAAACCAGTGTGGGCGATGTGTCGCTTGCATTACCAGTTGCCCGACAAAGGCGATTGTTGCTGAAGGCACTGTGGATGCAAGGCGCTGTATTTCATATTTAACTATTGAATTTGACGGCGTGATCCCTGAAGATCTTCGCCCTGCTATCGGAAACCGTATTTACGGTTGTGATGATTGCCAGCTCGTTTGCCCCTTCAACCGGGAATCCGGGCTGACCGGTGAAAGTGATTTTCATGCCAGGTCCACGCTGGAACAGCAGCCGCTGACCGCACTTTTTGCCTGGGATGAGGACACTTTTCTTAAAAATACTGAAGGTTCTGCTATCCGCCGGATAGGACACCTTCAATGGCTGCGCAATATTGCTGTCGCCATGGGAAACGCCCCCTATCAACCGGAGATTGTCGATCTCCTTATATCCCGTAAAGGGCTCTCTGCCGTTCTGGATGAACATCTTGAATGGGCACTGGCAAAACAGTTGGAGAAAAAAGAAAACGACGCTGTATCAGTATTGTCTTCCTCTGCAAAGCGCCTGATAAGAATCGTTGAAAAAGGCTTGCCACGAGACGCTTAATCATCGGAAAGCATGAGCCG
Source organism: Parasalinivibrio latis (assembly GCF_036825535.1). Classification (GTDB taxonomy): domain Bacteria; phylum Pseudomonadota; class Gammaproteobacteria; order Enterobacterales; family Vibrionaceae; genus Parasalinivibrio; species Parasalinivibrio latis. The sequence goes on along the minus strand of NZ_CP098812.1, from coordinate 293,183 downwards.
TTCCAATGTGCGTAGCACAGTTTCCAAAATGTGGAAAAAAATAAGGCCACACGAAAAATTCGTGCAAATTGGCGCAGTTAAACACATGCTGTGAATAAGATCAGAGTCAGGTCACAAGAGATGAATTAGCTGGGGATAAATTATGAACAAGCTGAGACTTCTTTATTTATTTTCTTTTTATCTCAATGACTTAAATATATCTTCTTTTTGATTTATTCACGTTGTACTGATGACTGAATAATTAAGGATTAACCACAGCCAACCTGTAATAAATTTTCATCACCATAGTTACCCACAACGACATACCTGTGGATAAGTCTGTGCAATATCTCTTGTAACCGAGAGCTGACGGGAGCGCCGAGCCGAAGGCAATAAACCTGTCAGCCAGTCACTGAATTTTCTGAAATCGCTTTTTGATTTGATGCTTCACAGCATTAGATTTGAGCGCAAGGCTCTCAGGAGTCCCTGTCTGTCTCGCCAGGGATTAACCAGCGGGTCTTCCATATGAAAATTTGGAGCGACACACGGGGTTCGAACCCGTGACCTCAACCTTGGCAAGGTTGCGCTCTACCAACTGAGCTAGTGTCGCAATGCCGGTTTCATCTTGGAAGATGCAAATTGTTTGGAGCGACACACGAGGTTCGAACTCGTGACCTCAACCTTGGCAAGGTTGCGCTCTACCAACTGAGCTAGTGTCGCATTTGTTTTGCTATTGGGTTATCCGGGGAAATTTGGAGCGACACACGAGGTTCGAACTCGTGACCTCAACCTTGGCAAGGTTGCGCTCTACCAACTGAGCTAGTGTCGCATCAATTTCTACTTTCCGGATAATCCAGAAATCTGGAGCGACACACGAGGTTCGAACTCGTGACCTCAACCTTGGCAAGGTTGCGCTCTACCAACTGAGCTAGTGTCGCATCATTCAACCAGCCTTGTAGGCTAATTGAAGAAAAGTGGTTGCGGGAGCTGGATTTGAACCAACGACCTTCGGGTTATGAGCCCGACGAGCTACCAAGCTGCTCCATCCCGCGTCCGGATGTCATCGATAAAGCTCGATGAAAGCTAACCTTCTCTGTTACAAGAGAAGTGGAGCGACACACGAGGTTCGAACTCGTGACCTCAACCTTGGCAAGGTTGCGCTCTACCAACTGAGCTAGTGTCGCATTCAGACTTAACGTCTTGAAAGCCGGGATTGTTTGGAGCGACACACGAGGTTCGAACTCGTGACCTCAACCTTGGCAAGGTTGCGCTCTACCAACTGAGCTAGTGTCGCATTCGCTTAGACAATCACGTCTTTAGGGCTGCGAATTATACGAGGAAATTGGAGCGATGCAAGCACCCAAAATGAAATTTTTCACCAAATTGGTGTCAATCGCTCAATTGATCATCAGATCGTCAGATCGTCAGGATCTTGTCCCGGTAAAATTGCAGTTCCGCAATGGATTCACGGATATCATCCAGTGCAAGGTGGGTACCTTTCTTACTGAATTGATCCAATACCTCAGGCTTCCAGCGGCGAACCAGCTCCTTCAGTGTACTGACATCCACGGTACGGTAATGGAAGTATTGTTCCAATTCCGGCATATGCCTGTAAAGAAACCGACGATCCTGCCCAACGCTGTTGCCGCAAATTGGCGATGCACCTTTTGGCACCCACTGTCCCAGAAACTCAATGGTTTGCCGGATCGCTTCCTGCTCATCGACCTCACTTTCACGGACGCGTTTTACCAACCCGCTGTTAGTATGGGTAGTGGTACACCATTCATCCATTTTGGTGAGTTCGTCTTCCGGCTGGTTAATCGCCAGCACAGGGCCTTCAGCCAATACATTCAGTTGCGCGTCTGTCACGATCGTCGCTATCTCAATGATTTTATGTTGTTCCGGATCAAGCCCGGTCATCTCCAGGTCAATCCAAATCAGGTTCTGGTCGCTGAACGCCATGATATTTGCCTATTTAATGCTGAAACCATGTATCATACTTAGCCTGTTCCCATTGCACCAGACAAGCAAGTTTACGTGACCAAAAAGAAAAAGCTGACCAAGGGCCAAAAGCGCCGGGTTCAAACCAACCAGAAAAAACGCCTCAGCCAGAAACCGGAAGTGCAATGGGATGAATCCCTGCTTCAGGCGGCACGTGAAGGCACGGTAATCACCCGATTTGGCCAGCATGCGGATATCGAAGACATCGAGACTCGCGAGATCCACCGCTGTAACCTGCGCCGCACCGTCGGCAGCCTGGTATCCGGTGACCGTGTGGTCTGGCGCCCTGGTGTAGAAGCACTGCAAGGCATAGCCGGTGTTGTTGAAGCCGTGCATGAGCGCCAGTCCGTGCTCACCCGCCCCGATTACTATGATGGCGTGAAGCCTATTGCTGCCAACGTGGATCAGGTAGTGATCGTCTCAGCGGTGCTGCCGGAGCTTTCGCTCAATATCATTGACCGCTACCTGGTTGCCACCGAGCAGGTTCATATCCCACCGCTCATTGTACTTAACAAAGTCGATCTTCTGGATGATCACGCCCGGGCACAGGTGGAAGAAACCTTCGATACTTACCGTAACATCGGTTACGACGTACTGATGGTGAGCAGCCATACTGGACTGGGTCTTGATGAGCTCAAAGCCCGCCTCGCCGGCCACGTAAATATCTTTGTTGGCCAGTCCGGTGTCGGCAAATCCAGCATGGTTAACGCCCTGATGCCGGATGTGGATGCGGAAGTGGGGGATGTTTCCGAAAACTCGGGCCTGGGCCAGCACACCACAACGGCAGCCCGCCTCTATCATTTTGCAGATGGCGGCGATCTGATCGATTCCCCAGGGGTGCGTGAATTCGGCCTTTGGCACCTCGAACCGGAACAGGTTACTGAGTCCTTTGTGGAATTTCGCGACTACATTGGCGGCTGTAAATTCCGCGACTGCAAACACGGTGACGATCCGGGCTGCGTGATCCGCGAAGCGGTTGATGAAGGCAAGATCAGTGTGGCACGTTTCGAAAGCTATCACCGCATCATTGAAAGCATGGCTGAAAACAAAGCCAACAGGCAGTTCTCCCGTAACAAAGAGAACTGATTCTGAGACGAATTTGACTATTTGTTAACAAATGGCGGCAAGAATGCCGCCATTTTCTTTTCCACGCGCGGCAGATTGGGTAGACTGTCCCGCTGAAATTATCACCGCCACACCGGCGGAAGAGAAAACCTCAGGAACATAAGCGTGTCTGACAACCTGAAAATCGGCCTGCAGTACTGCATGCCCAAACATCTCCTGACCCGTCTGGTGGGCAAGCTGGCCGCATTGCGCGGTGGTGCCCTGACCACGGCAATCATCCGTTGGTTTATCAAAACCTATAAAGTAGAGATGGCTGAAGCGCAGCAATCTGACCCGGCTGCATTCAAAACCTTCAACGATTTCTTTGTCCGCGAGCTTAAACCGGGTGTGCGCCCTGTAGTTGAAGACGCTGACAAACTCTGTTTTCCGGCGGATGCCTGTGTAAGTCAGGCAGGCCCGGTAACACAAGGCCGCATTGTCCAGGCCAAAGGCCATGACTATGATATGGGCGAACTACTGGGTGGTGATACCCGCCTGGCAGAAGAGTTTATGGGTGGAGACTTTGCAACCCTTTACCTTTCGCCGCGTGACTACCACCGTGTCCATATGCCATGTGACGGCACACTGCGTGAGATGATTTACGTACCGGGTGACCTGTTCTCTGTGAACCCGCTGACTGCGCAGAATGTACCAAACCTGTTTGCCCGCAATGAGCGCGTAGTGTGTATTTTTGATACCGAATTTGGCCCAATGGCGCAGGTATTGGTGGGTGCAACTATTGTCGGCAGCATGGAAACAGTCTGGGCAGGCACTGTGACCCCGCCAACCGGACCAAGTATCCGACGCTGGCAATACCCGGCTGAAGGGACAAACGCTGTTGTGCTGAAAAAAGGCGAGGAAATGGGCCGCTTTAAACTGGGCTCAACCGTTATCAACGTATTCCCTGCCGGTAAAATTGCGTTTGCTGATGAAGTCACACCGGAAACACCAACCCGTATGGGAGCGCACTACGCAACCGTCAAAGGCGCTGACGCCTGATTTTGCGGCATCGCCAACAAATCTGAAAACTAAGGGGCCATGAGCCCCTTTTTTGTACGAAAACTTAATCTGCGCCAATTTCCGCTTATTCCTTTGCCGTATTCTGGGTCACAGGCTCTCACACGGATATGCGGCTTATGGCAAGATTTTCAGCGCCTCAACTGATAAAACTGGCTTTCTCTTTTGGTATACCGCTTCTGGTTCTCATGATGCCCAGTGACTGGATTCCTATAGAGGGACTCACAATCCTCCAGCACCGACTGCTGGCAATCTTCCTTCTTGCTGCACTGTTATGGGTTCTTGAACCTGTCCCTGTCTTTGCCACCTCTATCCTGATTATCGCACTCGAGCTCATTATGCTCTCCAACAAAGGGCTCAACCTGTTCCGGAGCGGCACAACCGGCCATCCCTTTGGCGAGTTACTTCCCTACACCGACATATTAAGTGCGTTTTCCTCACCGATAATCATCCTGTTTATGGGTGGTTTTGCCCTGGCTATTGCCGCATCAAAGTACGAGCTGGACAGCAACCTCGCCCGGGTACTGCTCAAACCCTTCGGCAATGAGCCTCGCTTTATCATGCTGGGCTTGATGCTGATTACCGCAGTCTTCTCAATGTTCATGTCCAACACTGCCACCACGGTAATGATGCTGGCATTGCTGACACCGATAATCGCCTCTGTGCCAAAAGGCGATATCGGTATCAAGGCACTGGTGCTGTGTGTACCAATTGCTGCCAACACCGGCGGTATCGCCACGCCCATCGGTACCCCTCCCAATGCCATCGCGCTACAGTACCTGACTGGGGAAAACACCATCACTTTCCTTGAATGGATGTCAATGGGCCTGCCTTTTGTCATCGTCCAACTGGCTTTCGCCTGGTGGCTGCTGCAGAAACTGTTTCCATCCGGCCTGAAAACCGTCAACCTGCGCCTGGATGGCCGGTTCCAGAAGAGCTGGCAAGCCTGGGTGGTTTACTGCACTTTTGGCGGCACCATCCTGCTGTGGATGACCACCAGCCTGCATGGCATGAATACCTATGTGGTCTCAGTAGTGCCATTGGCAGTCTTTACCCTGACCGGCATCATGGGCAAGGAAGAGCTCAAGCTAATTAACTGGGATGTACTCTGGTTGGTTGCCGGTGGTATTGCTATCGGCCTTGCGCTGGATAAAACCGGGCTTGCGGCTGCTCTTGCCCATGCAGTGGATTACAGCACCCTGACACCATTTGCCGTGGTACTGACGCTCTCAATAATCTGCTGGTTGATGGCGAATTTCATGTCCAACACAGCCACAGCCAACCTCCTGATGCCAATAGCCGCAGCAGTCGCCTCTTCCATGGAAAGCCTTACCCAACTTGGCGGAGTCCAGGGATTGCTGGTCGTGGTCGCGTTTTCCGCATCCCTTGGCATGATCCTCCCGGTTTCCACGCCACCCAACTCCCTCGCCTACTCTACGGGCCTGATTGAGAGCAAGGACATGGCAAAAGCCGGTATCATCGTCGGTATCGTCGGTCTGGCCATCGTTTATACAGCCCTTCTGGTTTTGAACTAATCTCCTGTTTTTAAACCCGGCATAGTCATTTATTGACTGTGCCGGGTTCATTTTGCGAAATTTTCCCTTAAATGTATGACAAAATGGCCGATAAGGTATTTTTGATGACCTGACCTTCCAGATCTGTTCCCATGAGTAGTGAACAATGAAGATTACAATAAAGACCAAGCTGATCATTTCGATCGCCCTTATCGTGGCGTTAGTGAGTGCAGTTCAGGCCTGGATTTCCATTTCCAGCCTCCGCTCCACCACCCTTTCCAGCATTGAAACCCAGATGCACGACGCAGGAACATCCACTTCCAGCTACATCAACAGTTGGCTTAATATCCGCAGCGACATGCTGGATGCCAACATCCCCCTCATTGCCAGCGGAGAAAACGTTGACCGCGAAATGCTGCTGACCAAGAAAGCCGGGGATTTCCTTTCTGTCTACGCAGGCTTTACCAATGGCACTATTGCATGGGGAGACAAAACAGAAAGCTGGCCAGCTGACTACGACCCACGGACCCGCCCTTGGTACCGAGATGCCATGGCGGCGGGCAAGCGTATCATCACAGAACCATACCGTGACTTTGACGGCAGTATGGTGATCAGTATTGCTGAACCTTTCCATGGCCAGCGTCAGGGCGTTATCGCACTGGATGTGAAGGTGACCGACATCATCAACCAGATCCTCAACCTGGATCTCAATAACGACGGTTTCGCATTTCTGGTCGACGGTGAAAACCGCGTAGTAGCATTTAAAGACAATGCCACGGTTGGCAAAGATGCTACCGCCATTGACAGTGACCTGACTGCCCACAAACTGGAAGCAATGAAGCAACAGGGCGGACTCCACAGTTACATATCGGATTCTGACGGCAACGAGAAGCTGATCTCGGTTACACCGGTTGAAGGTACCAACTGGACGCTCGGTGTAGTGGAAGATCAGAACCTTGCTTATGCCTCTGTAACAAACAGTATCTATTACACTGTTGCAGCCTCAGTGCTCCTGTTTACGGTATTGGCACTTGCCGGTGCGGCGGTTATCAGCAAGCTGCTCCAGCCGCTTTCTGATCTCAACGATGCTGTCAGCAAGCTTGCCCAAGGTGAAGGTGACCTCACCCAACGCCTGACCATCGTCAATCAGGATGAAATCGGTATGCTGGCAGAAAGCGTTAACCGCTTCCTTACCCAACTCCAGCAGATGATCAAACACATTGTCGGCCAAACCGAGTCACTAACAGATTTCGCTGCGGATTCCCGCCACCTGGCAGAATCGGCAGCCAGTGTCATTCAACACCAGCAAAACGACGTGGACCAGATTGCCACCGCCATCCATGAAATGTCGGCTACAGCCAACGAAGTGGCAAGCCACGCAGAAATGACCGCCAATGCCGCCCAGGCATCTGAAACTTCCTGTCAGGAAGGTATCAGTGTGATCAGTGAAAACCGTGCAGGTATCGCTGCACTGGCAGGCCAAATCCAGGATGCTGCAAGCGTTATTGAAAAGCTCGATGCAAACGCCCAGAGCATCAACCAGATAGTCTCTACTATCCAGGGTATTGCTGAGCAAACCAACCTGCTGGCACTGAATGCTGCCATTGAAGCAGCCCGTGCCGGTGAGCAGGGACGCGGTTTTGCCGTGGTGGCAGATGAAGTTCGCGTCCTCAGCCGCCGTACCCATGATTCAACTGAAGAGATCCGCAGCATGATCGAAAACCTGCAGGCCAATACCCAGCAGGCGGTCCGTACCATGAAGCAGAGCAATGAACAGGCAGAAAGCAGCGTAACCCACGCTGAAAAAGCCAGTGAGAAACTGAACGAGATTACCCTGGCTATCAGCGAAATCTCCCAGATGGCATTTCAGATCGCCAGCGCCGCTGAAGAGCAGCGCGCGGTAACGGATGACATCAGCCGCAATACCCAGGCTATCAAGGATGTGTCTGACCAGGTGGCGCAACAGGCTATCACCAGCCGCACCCAGGCCGAAAATATCGACAGCGCGGTGCAGAACGTACGCCGCGATATCTGTCGCTTCCGGGTGTAATCCCCAAGCGTTTATCTATGAAAGGGCTGCATTGTTGCAGCCCTTTGTTTTTCCAAATATTGTATACGCTTACCCACTACTCATGGACCGAGTATGCAATACGAATGGCTGGCGATTGTCGCCGCCTCCCTCTGGGCACTTTCCAGTATTCTCTCTATCACACCGGCCCGGCATTTGGGCACCTTTGCCTACAGCCGCTGGCGTATGGGATGTGTCACCGTGATCCTCGGATCTGCGGCGCTGGTGACCGGGGGCTGGTCCACATTGGGCAGCCAGGATCTGCTTCCGATGATCCTCTCCGGGTTCATTGGGATTTTTATCGGGGATACCGCATTGTTTTCCTGCCTGAACCGGCTTGGCCCGCGCCGGGCCGGGCTTCTGTTTTCCTGCCATGCAGTTTTTTCAGCCCTGCTGGGTTACTGGCTGTTTGCAGAAACCCTCACCGGCTGGCGGTTTTTAGGGGCTGCGATGGTGTTCAGTGGCGTCATGATTGCCGTTTTTTATGGCTCCCGGAAAGACAGCCACCAGTGGGAAGAAGTTCGGGGAAGTATCTATATTGCCGTAGGGCTCGGCTTATTGGCGGCCTTTTGCCAGGCGGTAGGAGGCGTGCTGGCCAAACCGGTAATGGTCACTGAGGTTGATGCAATTGCTGCGTCGGCAGTCAGGATGGCAACAGCCTTCACCGCCCATTTCCTTTTACTTCTCTCTGGTATCCGGATCGCAAAGGCCTACCGGCCCATCAACCTGCAGGTATTTGGAATGACCGCTATCAATGCCTTTCTTGCCATGGGCATTGGAATGACCCTGATCCTCTATGCCCTGAAATACGGTGATGTCGGCATGGTCGCGATTCTCTCTTCCATGTCCCCGGTATTGGTGCTGCCACTGCTCTGGCTTTTTACCCGACAAAATCCGGCCTGGACGTCCTGGTTGGGAGCATGTATCGCCGCTACAGGGACTGTGTTGATCCTCAGTCAATAAATGCCGGTCAATAAAGATTAAATGAGATTTATTTTCATTTAATCTTTTTGTGTGTATAGTATGCCTGTCTGCACAGCCTTGAAATATCTTTGCAGATAACGGAAAAAGACTGCAAAAGCCCGCAAAGACCGTACCGGAAGGATACTGTCTTCCATGCGGGCTTTTGTTGTTTCTGCGTTACGCCCGGTCTACCGGGAAAGCAATCACGGTATCTATATGGTCCTGGCTCAGTGCCAGCATCACCAGACGATCAATTCCCATTGCCACACCTGCACAATCCGGCAAGCCAGAGCGCAGAGCTTCAATCAGGTTGAAATCGATAGGTTGAGGATCACGCCCCATCGCCTCGCGCTTCTTGTTGTCCTCTTCAAAGCGGGTCAGTTGCTCTTCCGCATCCTGGAGTTCATGGAAACCATTCGCAAGTTCGATGCCCTTGTAATACACCTCAAAACGCTCAGCAACCCTTGGATCATCCGGGTTAATTTTGGCAAGCGCAGCCTGGCTCGCAGGAAAATCATAGACAAATGCCGGCGCTGTTTTGCCAATTTTTGCCTCCACACCGACACTGAACAAAAGCTGCAACAGGGTATCCCTGTCCTCTTCTACTGAAGCAATGTCAGCCAGTCCCAGCTTTTCTGCTGCAATGCGCAGCGCGTCCATATCCGATTCCAGAGGACAAACGTTAAGTGTAGAGAGAAATGCCTGTTGGTAGGTCATACGCTCTGCGTGAGGGCACTTCAGCACCGCCATCAGCAACGCATCCATTTCATCCATCAGTGCATGGTGATCAAAGCCGGGACGGTACCATTCCAGCATGGTGAATTCCGGGTTGTGCCATCGCCCGGCTTCTTCATTGCGGAACGATTTACACAGCTGGAATATCGGCCCACTGCCGGCCGCCAGGAGGCGCTTCATATGGAATTCGGGGCTTGTCATCAGGTGAAGCGGGACACCATTGTTGTAGCCGGGCCCAACAAATTCTGTCTGGAAAGCATGGAGATGGATGTCTGTGACTGCGGCCTGGCTCATAGCCGGTGTGTCCACCTCCCATACCCCCCGGGATGTAAAAAACGCCCGGATATCGGTAATGACCCCGGCACGGGCCCTAAGGTTTTCAATTGACGCTGAAGGTTTCCACTGCGTTGTCATTTTCTGTTTTTCCGGTTATCGCAAATATGGCGGGTATTCTAGCGCTTCTGGCCTGTATCCCTCCAGTTAGCGCTGCTAACCAACCATTTATGAAAAAATATTAATAGGGCAGAAATGATAAATTAAGTGCAAGAAATCAACACCATAAACGTCAGTCACAATCAAATCGGTAAATTCCAAATTTTAACGAATTAATTCACGGGACAAATGGTAATTTACGCTTTAAAAGCAACAGGTTAAAAAAGATAAAAGAAACACGAAAGTTACGTGCGTAAAACATTTTTGAACATTAAATCATCCTCATTAACAATCAAAATCATTAATAAGAGGTGACTAAGATCACATTTATTGTCATATCTTTTATATCTGTCCAGTTTTCCGTAGGAAAAACCCATCAAAATCAAATTTTCCTCCTATTTCCTCCCTTAGAATACGCGCAGATATTTCAAGGTCAGATGTGACCGTTCACATCTTTTCATTTTTCAAAGTTACTCCCCGGAGGATAACTGTGCAGATTATTACCACAGATATCGCTGTTGTAGGCGCCGGTGGTGCGGGCCTGCGTGCCGCCATTGCTGCTGCTGAGGCGAATCCAGAAATGGAAATCTCCCTGATTTCCAAGGTTTACCCAATGCGCTCACACACCGTTGCAGCCGAAGGTGGTTCTGCAGCTGTTATCAAGGACGAGGACAGCCTGGATAACCACTTCAACGATACCGTTGGTGGTGGTGACTGGCTTTGTGAACAGGATGTTGTTGAGTATTTCGTGGAAAACGCAACCCGCGAAATGATCCAGCTGGAACAATGGGGCTGCCCATGGAGCCGTAAGGACAACGGCGAAGTAAACGTACGCCGTTTCGGTGGTATGAAGGTAGAGCGTACCTGGTTTGCCGCAGATAAGACCGGCTTCCACATGCTTCACACCCTGTTTCAGACTTCTATCAAATACGAACAAATCAAGCGTCTTGATGAGTACTTCGTTGTTGACCTGCTGGTTGTAGACGGTGAAGTACAGGGCCTGATCGCTATTCACATGTCTGAAGGCGAACTGGTTTGTATCAAGGCGAAATCTGTGGTTCTGGCCACCGGTGGTGCAGGCCGCGTATACAGCTGCAACACCAACGGCGGTATTGTTACCGGTGACGGTATGGCTATGGCATTCCGCCACGGCATCCCTCTGCGTGACATGGAATTCGTTCAGTACCACCCAACCGGCCTGCCGGGCACCGGTATCCTGATGACTGAAGGCTGCCGCGGTGAAGGCGGTATCATCGTCAACAAACACGGTTACCGTTACCTGCAAGATTACGGCATGGGCCCTGAAACCCCTGTTGGCCAGCCAAAGAACAAGTACATGGAACTGGGTCCTCGTGACAAGGTTTCTCAGGCATTCTGGCACGAGCTGCAAAAAGGCAACACCATCAAGCACCCACTGGGCGATGTTGTTCACCTTGACCTGCGCCACCTGGGCGAAGAATACCTCCACGAGCGCCTGCCGTTCATCTGTGAACTGGCTAAAGCTTACGTGAACGTTGACCCGGCTAAAGAGCCGATTCCAATCCGTCCTACCGTACACTACACCATGGGTGGTATTGAGACAGACAACCACAACGAAACCCGTATCAAGGGTCTGTTCGCTGTGGGTGAATGTTCATCTGTTGGCCTGCACGGTGCAAACCGCCTGGGTTCAAACTCTCTGGCTGAGCTGGTTGTATTTGGCCGCGTTGCCGGTGAAGGTGCAGCCAAACGTGCACAGGAATTCAAAGGCTGGGATGACGCAGCGATTGCAGAGCAGATGAAGGCCGTTGAAGATCGTATCAATGCACTGCTGAGCCAGGAAGGCGACGAAAACTGGGCTGACATCCGTAAGGAAATGGGTGACTCCATGGAAGCCGGTTGTGGTATCTACCGTCGTGAAGACCTGATGCAGGAAACCGTCGACAAGCTGGCTGAGCTGAAAGAGCGTTACAAGCGCATCAGCATCAAAGACAAAGGCAAGGTATTCAACACCGACCTGCTGTACGCGATTGAAGTAGGTTACGGTCTGGAAGTGGCAGAAGCCATGGCGCACTCCGCTATCCTGCGTCGTGAATCACGTGGCGCTCACCAGCGTCTGGACGAAGGCTGCACCGAGCGTGACGACACGAACTTCCTCAAGCACTCTCTGGCGTTCTTCAACCCAGAAGGCGGCGCACCACGTATCGAATACAGCGATGTGACAATCACCAAGTCTCAACCTAAGGCCCGTCTGTACGGCGCTGCTGCAGAAGAAGCAGAAGCGGCGGCGAAGAAGGCAGCAGCAGAGGAGCAAGCGTAATGTCAGCTACCCGCGTACAGAAGATTGATATTCTGCGTTACGACCCAGAGAAGGACGCTGAACCATACTTCCAAACGTTTGAAGTTCCGTTTAACGAAACCCTGTCTGTGCTGGACGCACTGGGTTACGTAAAAGACTACCAGGATAAGGATCTGGCTTACCGCTGGTCCTGCCGTATGGCCATCTGCGGCTCTTGCGGCATCATGGTTAACGGTGTGCCAAAGCTGGCATGTAAGACCTTCCTGCGCGACTACAAGGACGGCCTGAAGATCGAGCCTCTGGCAAACTTTGCTATCGAGAAAGACCTGATTGTAGACATGACGCCATTTATTGAGCGTCTGGAAGCCATCAAGCCTTACATCATCGGTAACAACCGTAAGCCTGAAGACGGTCCAAACAACCAGACCCCAGAGCAGCTTGCCAAATATAAGCAGTTCTCTGGCTGTATCAACTGTGGCCTGTGCTATGCAGCTTGCCCTCAGTTCGGTCTGAACCCTGAATTTATCGGCCCTGCAGCCCTGACGCTGGCTCACCGCTATAACCTCGACAGCCGTGACAACGGCAAAGCAGAGCGTATGGCGCTGATCAACGGCGAAAACGGTGCTTGGGGTTGTACTTTCGTTGGTTACTGTTCTGAAGTGTGTCCAAAGAGTGTTGATCCAGCTTCTGCGGTTAACCAGGGCAAAGTCGTGTCTTCTCAGGACTTTGTTATCGCCATGCTGAAACCTCAGGAGGCCTAAGGATGAGTAACCGTAAACCTTACGTTCGCGAAATGACCCGCACCTGGTGGAAAGACAACCCGTTCTACCGCTTCTACATGGTGCGTGAAGCCACCGTACTGCCGCTGATCTTTTTCACCCTGAGCCTGACCTTTGGTCTGGGTGCCCTGGTGAAAGGACCGGAAGCATGGAACAGCTGGCTGGGCTTTATGTCTAACCCGGTGGTTATCGTTCTGAACATCGTGGCGCTGGCTGCCAGCCTGTTCCACGCTCAGACTTTCTTCAGCATGATGCCTCAGGTAGTGCCAATCCGCCTGAAAGGCAAAAAGCTAGATAAGAAAATTATCGTTCTGGCGCAGTGGGCTGCAGTAGCTGCCATCACTGTTGTGGCTCTGATTCTGGTTTAAGGAGATCTCAAGGTGATTAATACCAATCCAAAACGTTCTGACGAACCAGTATGGTGGGGTCTGTTCGGTGCTGGCGGTACCTGGTTTGCAATGATTACTCCAGTCACCATTCTGGTTCTGGGTATCATGGTACCAATGGGTATGCTGGACACTGAAACCCTGAGCTATGACCGTGTGGTTGGCTTCGTAACCAGCATCATTGGTGCTCTGTTCACCATCGGTACTCTGGCCCTGCCTATGTGGCATGCCATGCACCGTCTGCACCACGGTATGCACGACCTGAAATTCCACACCGGCACTGCTGGCAAGGTAGCATGCTACGCAACAGCATTCCTGGTAAGCGCCCTGGCGGTTGTCTTTATCATCATGCTGTAAACCATGATAAATACGAAAAAAGCACCCTCGGGTGCTTTTTTTATTTCTACATCTTCAATCAATTTGCTTTTGCTGCCAACTCCTTGCTTTTATCCATCATCCCTAACGCCCCTAATCCAGTTATGACGTCCAGGTTGGTCGTCATTTTCCCTGCATCCCCACCGCCAAAGTAATGCTTGGGCAGCTCGATCTTGAAGTCTTTCAGATTACCGTACAAAACGGTCGATACATCTCGGTTCAGCTCAGCAAGGTAAACGTCCCGATGAGCTCCGTAGGCATCGTATTTCGCTTTCAATACCGCCGCTTCAGCTTCTCCTTTCGCAAGAATTGCCTTCGCCTCATACTCGGACGCTTTTGCATTCGCCTGCTGAATACCCAGGTTTGCCTGGGCTTTAGCCAACTCTTTTTCAGCAAACGCCTTCTGGATAGCAAGGTTTGCTTTTTCCATCGCGAGTTCTTTCTCTTTTTCCACTTCAGCCAGACGCTTCTTTTTCTCTACTTCAACGATTTCCCGTTTGGCAATCTGTTCCGCAACCGCAACCTCTTTTTGCTGGGCAATCACAGCCAGTTCCTTGCTTCTTTGGGCGTCTTGAACTTCTCGGGTTCGCTGAATTTCTTTGCGAAGTTGCTCAGTCTCAGCCTGGGCTTTCGATGTTTCCTGCTCTTGGATTGCTCGAATTCTGTCTGCAACAAGCCGTTTCTTATCAGCCAGCAGTTGGTCTAGCTGCTGTTCTGGCTGGGGGTCACCAATTGTCACTTGGGTTACCTGTATGCCGTATTGCTGTAACGGATTGTCCTGCCTGATTGGCTGACCATTAGCGTCCGCAACCGGGACTGTTTTCCATACTAGCTGTTTTGTACGCTGGAGCTTGTTTGGGTTGCTCTGGTCAAGTCCAACAGGAGCGAGATCCAGCTCATCCACTTCAACCTGGCGGCGTTCGGTTAGGTAAATTCCTTCACGGAGTTGATCGCCCAATTTAGATTTAAATTGATTGAGTCCGCCTTGGAAAAACTCTTCACCGGTATATTGAGTTGCAGTAATTACCGTTACATTTCTCGCATTTTTAACCAACAATGCATCGATTAGATTATTGTTGTTCCGAAATTCCCTGTGCATTTTCTTGACTGATTCGGGGTCCTGACTCAGCTTGAATCTAAAGGTTACCGGGATTTTGCCAATATAGGTATCGGCAAACCTAACCTGCACAGGATCAAGTCGCTGGTAAAAGTCCTCGCCCGTGTTGTTCCCAAAAGACACTGTGATCACTTGGTCATACTGAGTGATCTTCGATAGGAATGGCATCCTGAAGTGAATACCGGGTTCGGTGAATACATCCAACTCACCGGTAATGTTATTTTGATGAACATAGCTGTATCCCGCATCAGTCATTAGTACTGAGCTGTTTACAGTGAGAGCCAGTGCCAGGATCGGCAATCCATAGACTGCAGCTTTCAATCCGGTTTTCATCAACTGGCGTTTGTTTTCTATTTCGAGTTGCTTTCCGAGCATACGATTTTCCATAACCGTCTCCATTGTCTTGTTGTCAGCTTGAGTAAATCGGACTGTAAAGGGTTGAATATGTTAGCCAACCGACAACATTGATAAATGTAACAGATTATTTATTTAAGGAATATTCGAAAGGAAATGGATTATTATTCGAAATAACCGAATATAGGTGATGCGGGGAAGGATAAAATAAACAAGGCCGCATTCGCGGCCTTCCGTACTAGCCTTTTTACTTAACGCGGCTAACGTATTCTGCAGAACGGGTGTCTACCTTGATCACTTCACCAATTTGGATGAACAGAGGTACACGAACCACAGCACCGGTGTTCAGGGTAGCAGGCTTGCCGCCGGTACCTTGAGTATCACCTTTCAGGCCTGGGTCAGTTTCAACAACTTCCAGTTCAACGAAATTTGGTGGAGTTACGTTGATTGGGTTGCCATTCCACAGGGTCAGGGTACAAGTGTTGTTCTCTACCAGCCACTTTGCATTATCGCCAACGGCCTTCATGTCAGCAGCGATCTGCTCGAAGGTTTCGTTGTTCATGAAGTGGTAGAATTCACCGTCGTTGTACAGGTAGTCCAGGTCCATATCAACAACGTCTGCAGCTTCTACACTGTCACCAGACTTGAAGGTTTTTTCCAGAACTTTGCCTGAAAGCAGTTTACGAATTTTAACGCGGTTAAAAGCCTGGCCTTTACCTGGCTTAACGAATTCGTTTTCGATAATGACACATGGTTCATTATCGAGCATAATTTTCATCCCGCCACGGAATTCGTTGGTGCTGAAAGACGCCATGTTATTCCTCTTGAATTACTCGAGTTGTCACAAATGCCGCACATAATAACCCGAAATCCCGCATCTGTTGAGCAGAACTGGATCAAAGAACTGGCAAATGCGATCTCTGAACCGGCTAAATTGCTGGATTTACTTGAAATCGATGACGCTGCGCTCTGGAAAGGGATAAATGCGCGCAAGTTGTTTGCCCAAAGGGTACCACTGAGTTTTGTCGAACGGATGGAAAAAGGCAATCCGGATGATCCGCTTTTACGGCAGGTTTTACCTGTTAGTGACGAGTTTTTGGAAGTCCCCGGTTTTACTACTGACCCGCTTGAAGAACAACAAAATTCAGTACCCGGCCTTCTACACAAGTACCGTAACCGGGTATTGATGATCGTTAAAGGCGGCTGTGCGGTTAACTGCCGTTACTGTTTCCGGCGCCATTTCCCTTATCAGGACAATAAAGGCAGCAAAGACAACTGGCAGGCAGCCGTGGACTATATATCCAGCCACCCAGAGCTTAATGAAGTTATCCTCTCTGGCGGTGACCCGTTGATGGCCAAAGACCATGAACTGGAATGGCTTTTTGACGCCATTGCTGACGTCCCCCACATCAAACGTCTGCGCATACATACCCGTTTGCCGGTTGTTATCCCGTCCCGGGTAACGCCAAAGCTTTGTGAGTTGTTTTCATCGACCCGACTGCAAGTAGTCCTTGTGACCCATATCAACCATGCCAATGAAATTGACGGTTCGCTTCGCAAGGCAACCGGACAACTGACAAATGCAGGGGTCACTCTCCTTAATCAGGGCGTACTTTTGAAAGGCGTCAACGATTCTGTACCGGCACTGGTAAACCTGTGTGAGTCCCTTTTTGATGCAGGTATTTTGCCTTACTACCTGCATGTACTCGACAAGGTAAAAGGGGCAGCCCACTTTCTGGTACCCGATGATCAAGCTCGCCATTTGATGGCTGGTGTAACAGAAAGTTTATCGGGCTATCTGGTACCAAAACTGACAAGGGAAATTGGTGGAAGGACAAGCAAAACCCCCTTGGACCTGCACCTCGAATAACTGCAGGTAGAGAAAAGTGGTAGAACAGATCCACTTCTCATCACCATAAAAATTTCTCGTCAATTCTCCCTCGATTTTTCACCGATTCCATCGCATCATGCGCATACCTTTCCGGCCAGGAAAGGTCTGTGCGCATTCAGCGCAAAGCCTTTACCCGTATTAAGAGACATTAATGAAAATAGGCATTCTGTCCCAGGGGCCAGAGCTCTATTCAACACGCCGACTGGTAGAAGCGTGTGAGCAGCGCGGCCATGAAGTGCAGGTTATTAGCACCCTGCATTGCTACATGAACATCAACTCCGTCAAGCCATCGGTTAATTACGAAGGCCGGGATCTGGAGTTTGATGCCATCATTCCGCGCATTGGCGCTGACATCACTTTCTACGGGTGCTCCGTTGTCCGTCAGTTTGAAATGATGAACGTATTCTCAGTGAACAGCTCAATCGCGATTTCCCGCTCCCGCGATAAGCTCCGTGCACTGCAACTTCTTAGCCGTGCTGGAATAGGTATGCCTGTTACCGGTTTCGCCAGCAAGCCAGATGACGTTAAAGACGTGATAAAGATGGTTGGCGGTGCGCCTGTGGTAATTAAACTGCTGGAAGGTACGCAGGGCATCGGGGTAGTCCTGGCTGAGACACAAAAAGCGGCCGAGAGTGTTATTGAAGCCTTTATGGGCCTAAAGGCCAACATCCTGGTGCAGGAGTTCATCGAAGAAGCCGGTGGTGCGGATCTGCGTTGCTTTGTGGTAGGCGATAAAGTCATTGCGGCAATGATGCGTCAGGCTCCTGAAGGTGAGTTTCGCTCCAACCTGCACCGCGGCGGATCAGCGCAGCTGGTGAAAATCACACCGGAAGAGCGCCGTACTGCTGTTGCAGCAGCCAAGGCAATGGGCCTTAGTGTTGCCGGCGTGGATCTCCTGCGCTCTAAACGCGGCCCGCTCATTATGGAAGTAAACTCGTCACCGGGTCTTGAGGGTATTGAGAAATCAACAGGCAAAGATATTGCAGGGCTGATTGTCGAATACATCGAAAAGAATGCAGGCAAGCGCAAAATTGGCACTGCGGCATAACACAGCCAATTGAAATGATACTGAGCAGGGGAAACCCTGCTTTTTTGTACCTGGAGATAATAGGAACGGCATAAGCTTCAACAAGTAGCACCACGCTACTCATACCAATCAGATGAGTTCTTTGATCAGTCAGGAGGACAAATTGTCCCTGCTGGTATAACGGGAACTCACCCAAATTCCAGGCATAAAAAAACCGGGTCAAAGACCCGGTTCTTTTATTCGCTTAAGCGAACAGCTTACTCAGCGGCAGCTTCTTCCTGAACTTCAGGACGATCAACCAGCTCGATATAAGCCATAGGTGCGTTATCACCAGCGCGGAAACCGCACTTCAGGATACGGGTGTAACCGCCCTGACGGTTGGCGAAACGTGGACCCAGTTCGTTAAACAGTTTTGCCACAACTTCGTTATCACGAGTGCGGGCGAATGCCAGACGACGGTTAGCAACGCTGTCTGTCTTGGCAAGTGTAATCAGAGGCTCAATTACACGACGCAGTTCTTTCGCTTTAGGCAGAGTTGTTTTGATAACTTCGTGAGTTACCAGTGAGCTTGCCATGTTGCGGAACATCGCCTGGCGATGGCTGCTGTTGCGATTGAGCTGACGACCACTCTTACGATGGCGCATGACCTAATCCTTCTAACTAAAAATCAGAATCTGATTAATCTTCAGCGATTGATGCTGGCGGCCAGTTTTCCAGGCGCATGCCCAGAGACAGACCACGAGATGCCAGCACGTCTTTAATCTCAGTGAGAGACTTCTTACCCAGGTTAGGCGTCTTAAGAAGCTCAACCTCGGTACGCTGTACCAGATCACCGATGTAGTGGATCGCTTCTGCTTTCAAACAGTTAGCAGAGCGAACAGTTAGTTCGAGATCGTCTACCGGACGCAGCAGGATTGGGTCGAACTCTGGCTTCTCTTCTTTCTCTTCTGGTACACGAACGTCACGCAGGTCAACAAACGCTTCCAGCTGTTCAGCCAGAATAGTTGCTGCACGGCGGATCGCTTCTTCAGGATCCAACGTACCGTTAGTTTCCATATCGATAACCAGCTTGTCGAGGTCAGTACGCTGTTCAACACGCGCTGCTTCTACAGAGTAGGCAATACGGTCTACTGGGCTGAACGTTGCATCAACAAGCAAACGGCCGATTGGACGCTCGTCTTCTTCAGTATGAATGCGAGCAGAAGCTGGCACGTAACCACGACCACGTTCAACTTTGATGCGCATGCTTACAGAAGCATTAGAATCAGTGATGTGGCAAATTACATGCTCAGGGTTCGCAATCTCGACACCACCATCGTGGATGATGTCACCTGCTACAACAGGACCTGCACCAGATTTGTTGAGGGTCAGGATCGCTTCGTCCTTTCCTTCGATCTTAACAGCCAAGCCTTTCAGGTTCAGCAGGATTTCCATAATGTCTTCCTGCACACCCTCTTTGGTGCTGTACTCATGTAACACGCCGTCGATTTCTACTTCTGTTACCGCACAACCCGGCATAGAAGAGAGAAGGATACGACGTAGCGCGTTACCCAGAGTGTGACCAAAACCACGCTCAAGTGGTTCCAGCGTGACTTTTGCATGGGTCGGGTTAACTTGTTCGATGTCAACCAGACGCGGCTTAAGAAATTCTGTTACAGAACCCTGCATTGTGTCCTCTCTTTTGTTTAGCCTTACTTAGAGTAAAGCTCGACGATCAGGTGTTCGTTGATGTCAGCAGACAGATCTGAACGTTCTGGCAGACGCTTGAATACGCCTTCCATCTTGCTGTTGTCTACTTCGATCCAGGTAGCCTGTTCACGCTGTGCAGCAATCTCCAGAGCAGCCTTAACACGTGCTTGGTTCTTAGCTTTTTCGCGAACGCTGATTACGTCGTTAGCTGAAACCTGGAATGAAGGAATGTTTACAACCTTACCATTCACCAGAATCGCTTTGTGGCTTACCAGCTGACGTGCTTCTGCGCGAGTTGCGCCAAAACCGATGCGGTAAACGACGTTGTCCAGACGACCTTCCAGCAGCTGCAGCAGGTTTTCACCAGTGTTGCCTTTCAGGCGAGCAGCTTCTTTGTAGTAGTTACGGAATTGTTTTTCCAGTACGCCATAGATACGACGAACTTTTTGCTTCTCACGAAGCTGTACGCCGTACTCAGACAGACGACCACGGCGAGCACCGTGTACGCCTGGCGCGTTGTCAATCTTACACTTGGTATCGATCGCGCGTACGCCTGATTTCAGAAACAGGTCTGTACCTTCGCGACGGCTAAGCTTCAGCTTAGGACCCAAATATCTTGCCATGTTCTTTCTCCAGTGTTCCCAGAAACTGCGTTAAACGCGACGTTTCTTAGGTGGACGACAACCGTTGTGTGGGATCGGAGTCGCATCAACAATGTTAGTGATACGGAAACCAGCCGCGTTCAGAGCGCGGATAGTAGACTCACGACCTGGACCTGGGCCCTTAACCATCACTTCCAGGTTCTTAACGCCATACTCTTTGGCCATTTCGCCAGCGCGCTCAGCAGCAACCTGTGCAGCGAACGGAGTAGACTTACGAGAACCACGGAAACCTGAACCACCTGCAGTTGCCCAAGACAGAGCATTACCTTGACGGTCAGTAATGGTTACGATTGTGTTGTTGAAAGAAGCATGAATGTGCGCTACGCCATCAGCTACTTGCTTGCGTACGCGCTTACGAGCGCGAGTTGGTTGTTTAGCCATTGTACCCTACCCCGATTATTTCTTGATAGGCTTGCGCGGACCCTTACGGGTGCGAGCGTTAGTCTTAGTACGCTGACCACGCACAGGCAAGCTGCGACGGTGGCGCAAACCACGGTAACAACCAAGGTCCATAAGACGCTTGATGTTCATTGAAACTTCACGGCGTAGATCACCTTCAACGGTGTACTTAGCTACACCTTCGCGCAGTTGATCCAGCTGCTCTTCTGACAGTTCACTGATCTTTGTGCTCTCAGCAATACCTACATCAGCCAGAATGGCTTTAGAAGTAGTTTTGCCGACGCCATAAATCGCAGTCAGTGCGATTACAGCGTGCTTGTGATCAGGAATGTTAATGCCTGCGATACGGGCCACTATTCACTCCTAGTTTACGTTTAATTGCGCCGCTACAAAGCCCGTTCAGGATACGTAGCGACTTTACCACAATTACACACATAAGGTGGGCTGGCTAATGTAGCCAGCCTGCCCTATTTTTGCAAGAAAAATATTCTGCGATTAGCCTTGGCGTTGCTTGTGCTTAGGCTCGCTGCAGATCACACGAACGACACCGTTACGCTTGATCACTTTGCAGTTGCGGCAGATTTTCTTAACGGAAGCACGAACTTTCATTGCTAAACTCCGTAAACGACAATCTGAATTAACGACCGTAGCCTTTCAGATTGGCTTTTTTCAACACGGACTCATACTGATTTGACATCAAATGAGTCTGCACCTGAGCCATAAAGTCCATGATGACCACAACCACGATAAGCAGTGACGTACCACCGAAGTAGAAACGTACATTCATGGTCAGCATCATGAATTCGGGGATCAGACAGATGAAGGTGATATAAAGTGCACCAGCCAATGTCAGGCGGGTCATCACTTTGTCAATGTACTTCGCTGTCTGCTCGCCCGGACGAATACCAGGTACGAACGCGCCGGACTTCTTCAGGTTATCTGCTGTCTCGCGAGGGTTAAACACCAACGCGGTATAGAAGAAGCAGAAGAAGATAATTGCAGTTGCATACAGGATAACATACAGCGGCTGTCCTGGGCTAAGGGCAAGCGAAATATCGCTCAACCAACCCAGACCTTCGCTCTGTCCAAACCACTGAGCCAGTGTGCTTGGGAACAGAATGATGCTGGATGCAAAAATCGCTGGAATAACGCCTGCCATGTTAACTTTCAGTGGCAGGTGAGTGCTCTGGGCAGCGAAAACCTTGCGGCCTTGCTGGCGTTTAGCATAGTTAACGACGATACGACGCTGACCACGCTCCATGAACACAACGAAATAAATCACAGCGAAAGCAATAACTGCAATCAAGAACAGAAGAAGCACGTGCAATTCGCCTTGACGCGCTTGCTCGATGGTCTGTCCAATCGCATTAGGCAAACCCGCAACGATACCGGTGAAAATAATCAGCGATATACCGTTACCAATACCGCGTTCAGTGATTTGTTCGCCCAGCCACATCAGGAACATGGTTCCGGTAACCAGACTCACCACCGCGGTGAAGTAGAAACCAAGGCCCGGTGCTACCACCAGGCCAGGAATCATACTTGGTAACCCCGTTGCAATACCAATTGCTTGGAAGGTTGCCAATACAAGCGTGCCATATCGAGTGTACTGGCTAATCTTACGACGGCCAGACTCCCCTTCTTTCTTAAGCTCAGCCAATGCTGGATGAACTACAGTCAGCAACTGGACGATAATCGATGCCGAAATGTACGGCATGATGCCCAGTGCCAAGATAGATGCACGCTCCAAGGCACCACCAGAGAACATGTTAAACAGTTCAATAATGGTACCTTGTTGCTGTTCGAACAGATCGGCAAGTACAGCAGCGTCAATACCAGGAATTGGCACAAAAGATCCGGCACGGAACACGAGCAGTGCGCCCACTACAAAGAGGAGACGACGTTTGAGCTCCGACAGTCCACCTTTTGCGCTATTAAAGTTAAGTCCTGGTTGTTTAGCCATCTGTACCTCGTCCTCGAGTTAATTATTCCTCGACTTTACCGCCCGCAGCTTCGATTGCAGCTTTCGCGCCTTTAGTCACGCGCAGACCTTTAACAGTCACTGCACGGTCAATTTCGCCAGACAGAACAACTTTAACGAATTCGATGTTCTTAGTCACAACGTTTGCCGCTTTCAGTGAGTTCAGGTCTACGATTTCACCTTCAACTTGCTTCAGTTCGCCAAGACGAACTTCTGCTGTTACCAGGCTCTTGCGAGAAGTGAAACCGAACTTAGGCAGACGCTGTTTCAGAGGCATTTGACCGCCTTCGAAACCTGGACGCACACTGCCGCCAGAACGTGACTTTTGACCTTTGTGACCACGGCCGCCTGTTTTACCCAGGCCAGAACCGATACCACGGCCAACGCGCTTCTTAGAAGGCTTAGAACCTGCAGCAGGAGACAGAGTATTCAAACGCATTCTGATTACTCCTCTACTTTAACCATGTAGTAAACTTGATTGATCATGCCGCGTACGCAAGCAGTATCTTCAAGCTCAACAGTGTGGTTGATACGACGAAGGCCCAGGCCACGCAGAGTAGCTTTATGCTTCGGCAGACGACCGATAGAGCTACGAGTCTGAGTTACTTTGATTTTCTTAGTCATATCTCATTACCCCAGAATTTCGTTTACTGGCAGGCCACGCTTAGCAGCTACCATTTCTGGAGACTTCATACCACCCAGGGCATCGATCGTTGCACGAACGATGTTGATTGGGTTGGTAGAACCGTATGCTTTAGACAGAACGTTGCGAACACCCGCAACTTCCAGAACTGCACGCATAGCACCACCGGCGATGATACCTGTACCCTCAGAAGCAGGCTGCATGTACACCTTAGAACCGGTGTGAACGCCTTTAACTGGGTGGAACAGAGTGCCGTCGTTCAGGGCGATAGTCACCATGTTACGACGAGCTTTTTCCATAGCCTTTTGGATAGCCGCAGGTACTTCACGGGCTTTGCCGTAACCGAAACCTACGCGACCATTACCGTCACCAACTACAGTCAGTGCGGTGAAGCTGAAGATACGACCACCTTTTACGGTTTTCGATACACGATTTACCGCAATCAGCTTCTCGTGCAGATCAGCTTGTTGTTTATCGATTGCCATTATTCCACCTACCTTAGAATTTCAGACCGGCTTCACGGGCAGCATCTGCCAGTGCAGCCACACGGCCGTGGTATTGGAAACCGGAACGATCGAACGCAACAGCAGTTACGCCTTTCTCGATAGCACGTTCTGCAACGAGTTTACCTACAACTGCAGCGGCTTCAGTGTTACCGGTGTACTTAACTTGCTCACGGATCGCTTTTTCTACGGTAGACGCGGCAGCGATAACTTCAGAGCCGTTTGACGCGATTACCTGTGCATACACGTGGCGAGGAGTACGGTGTACCACCAGGCGAGTAGCACCGAGTTCAGCAATCTTGCGACGTGGTTTTGTCGCACGACGGATACGAGCTGCTTTCTTATCCATAGTGTTATACCTTACTTCTTCTTAGCTTCTTTAGTGCGCACAACTTCATCAGCGTAGCGAACACCCTTGCCTTTGTAAGGCTCTGGTGCACGGTATGCGCGGATGTCAGCGGCAACCTGGCCAACCACCTGCTTATCGATACCAGTGATAACGATTTCAGTTTGGCTTGGGCATTCAGCTTTGATACCAGCTGGAAGTTCGTGCTCTACAGGGTGAGAGAAACCAAGAGTCAGGTTTACCTTGTTGCCTGCAACGTTTGCACGATAACCAACGCCTTTCAGAACCAGCTTCTTAGTGAAGCCTTCGGTAACACCGATAACCATGGCATTTACCAGCGCACGTGCAGTACCGGCTTGAGCGTTAGCTTTAACGATACCTTCACGTGGAGCAAACTTAACCTGGTTTTCTTCCTGGCTCATTTCAACAGCGTCATTAACAACACGGGTCAGTTCACCCTTGCTGCCTTTAACTGTGATTTCCTGACCGTTCAGCTTAACCTCTACGCCGGCAGGAATAACTACTGGTGCCTTAGCAACACGAGACATTATATCCTCCTTAAGCTACGTAGCAGATGATCTCGCCGCCCAGACCCGCTTTGCGAGCGGCACGGTCAGTCATCAGGCCTTTTGAGGTTGAAACTACAGCAACACCCAGGCCGCCCATTACGCTTGGCAGTTCATCTTTTTTCTTATAGATGCGCAGACCAGGACGTGATACACGTTGGATTTGCTCGATTACAGGCTTAGCCTGGAAGTACTTCAGAGTTACTTCCAATTCTGGCTTAGCTTCGCCGCTAACGGCGTAATCAGCGATATAACCTTCTTCTTTTAGCAGATTGGCAATTGCCACTTTCAGCTTTGATGAAGGCATAGAAACAGCAACTTTGTGTGCTGCTTGACCATTGCGGATGCGGGTCAGCATATCCGAAATCGGATCTTGCATGCTCATATGTCTTTACTCCCGTAATTCTCTAGTGGCAATTACCAGCTTGCCTTGCGCAGGCCAGGGATCTCGCCTTTCATGCAAGCTTCACGAAGCTTGATGCGGCTCAGACCGAACTTACGCAGGTAGCCGTGTGGACGACCAGTCTGGTTACAGCGGTTACGCTGACGAGACTTGGCAGAATCACGAGGAAGAGACTGAAGCTTCAGGACTGCATCCCAACGCTCTTCGTCTGACGCGTTAACGTTGCTAATGATTGCTTTCAGTTCAGCACGCTTCTCAGCGAACTTAACTACCAGCTTTGCACGCTTAACTTCACGTGCTTTCATTGATTGTTTAGCCATAACAGTAACCCTTCACCTTACTTGCGGAATGGGAAGTTAAAGGCAGCCAGCAGAGCTCGACCTTCCTCATCATTGCGCGCAGTAGTGGTAATGGTGATATCCATACCACGAACGCGATCGACTTTGTCATAGTCGATTTCCGGGAAGATGATTTGCTCGCGAACGCCCATGCTGTAGTTACCACGGCCGTCGAAAGATTTCGCACTTACGCCACGGAAGTCACGCACACGTGGAAGAGCGATTGAAATCAGACGCTCCAGGAATTCCCACATACGTTCGCCACGCAGGGTTACTTTACAACCGATAGGGTAGCCCTCACGGATCTTAAAGCCTGCAACAGACTTACGTGCTTTAGTTACAAGCGGCTTCTGACCAGAGATTGCGGCCATGTCAGCTGCTGCATTTTCAAGCAGTTTTTTGTCGTTCAGTGCTTCGCCCACACCCATGTTGAGTGTGATCTTTTCGATCCTTGGGACTTGCATGATGCTCTTGAAGCCGAACTCTTTCTGAAGTTCTGCTACAACGCTCTCTTTGTAGTAATCATGCAGTTTCGCCATAGTAGTACTACTCCAAAATTACTTGATAGTTTCGCCATTTGACTTGAAGAAACGAACTTTTTTGCCGTCTTCAAATCGGAATCCAACGCGGTCGGCTTTGCCAGTTGCTGCGTTGAAGATAGCTACGTTAGAAACGTCAACTGCTGCTTCTTTTTCTACGATGCCACCCTGGAGACCAAGAGCCGGTACAGGCTTCTGGTGTTTCTTAACCAGGTTAATACCTTCAACGATAACTTTACCGGTTGGAAGAACCTTAGTTACCTTACCTTTCTTACCTTTGTCTTTGCCGGTAAGAACGATAACTTCGTCGTTACGACGGATTTTCGCTGCCATGATTCGCTCCTTACAGTACTTCAGGGGCCAGAGACACGATCTTCATGAATTTATCGCCACGAAGTTCACGAGTTACTGGGCCGAAGATACGAGTACCGATTGGTTGCTCAGTGTTGTTGTTAAGCAACACGCAAGCGTTACGGTCGAAACGAATAACAGAACCGTCTGGACGACGTACGCCTTTTCTGGTGCGCACAACCACCGCTTTCAGCACATCACCCTTTTTTACTTTACCGCGTGGAATTGCTTCCTTAACGGTAACCTTGATGATGTCGCCCACATGAGCGTAGCGACGGTGAGAGCCACCAAGAACCTTAATACACATTACGCTGCGAGCGCCTGAGTTATCAGCTGCGTCCAGCATAGTTTGCGTTTGGATCATGATTGTTGCTCCGCTGTTATTACAACTAGACCCATCTCGGGTCGGGCTGCCTTTATACAAGGGCGGCGAATAATAACACTATTTTGGTGAGATGGATAGACAAAAAATAAACGGCCCCTTAAAAAAGGAGCCGTTCTTTATAGGTCATTGAAAAGACGGCTTATACTTTAGCCGCTTTAGTAATAACCTTCACCAAAGTCCAAGACTTAGTCTTAGACAGTGGACGGCACTCACGGATCTCAACGGTATCGCCTTGGGCGCACTCGTTGTTCTCGTCATGAATGTGAAGCTTGGTCGTACGCTTGATGAACTTACCGTAGATTGGGTGTTTTACAAAACGCTCAATCGCAACAACGGCAGACTTGTCCATCTTGTCGCTGATTACTCGACCTTGCTGAGTACGGATTTTATCGCTCATTATGCGCCAGCCTTCTCAGTCAGAACGGTTTTAACACGTGCAATGTCACGACGAACAACTTTCAGCAGGTGAGTTTGCTGCAGTTGACCAGTAGCAGCCTGCATACGCAGGTTGAACTGTTCACGCAGAAGACCCAGCAGCTCTTCATTCAGTTGCTCAACGCTCTTTTCACGAAGTTCTTGTGCTTTCATCACATCACCGCCTTAGTTACGAAAGTGGTTTTGATAGGCAGCTTACGTGCAGCAAGATCAAATGCTTCACGAGCCAGTGATTCAGGAACACCGTCCATTTCATACAGGACTTTACCTGGTTGAATTTCAGCAACCCAGTATTCTACTGAACCTTTACCTTTACCCTGACGCACTTCAAGTGGCTTACCAGTAATTGGCTTGTCTGGGAAGATTCGAATCCAAATCTGGCCCTGACGCTTGATGTGACGAGTCATAGCACGACGAGCGGCTTCGATCTGACGAGCAGTAATGCGGCCACGACCAACAGCCTTAAGGCCGAAGGTACCGAAGCTTACATCAGTGCCGACCGCCAGACCACGGTTACGACCCTTGTGAGTCTTACGGAACTTAGTACGTTTTGGTTGAAGCATCGATAGACTCCTTACTTACGGCCCTTACGCTGCTTCTTAGGCTTTTCTGCAGCCTTTTGCTCAACGGCAGCCATACCGCCCAGGATCTCGCCTTTGAAGATCCAGGTCTTGATGCCGATTACACCGTAAGTGGTGTGAGCTTCAGAAGTAGCATAGTCAATATCAGCGCGAAGAGTGTGCAGTGGCACACGGCCTTCACGGTACCATTCGGTACGAGCGATTTCAGCGCCGCCAAGACGGCCGCTTACTTCAACCTTGATACCTTTCGCGCCCAGACGCATAGCGTTCTGAACCGCACGCTTCATAGCGCGACGGAACATTACGCGACGCTCAAGCTGAGAAGCGATGCTATCGCCAACCAGTTGTGCGTCCAGTTCTGGCTTACGTACTTCAGCGATATTGATTTGCGCAGGAACGCCAGCAATTTTCGCTACAGTTGCACGCAGCTTTTCTACGTCTTCGCCTTTCTTACCAATAACAACGCCAGGACGAGCAGTGTGAATAGTCACACGGATGCTCTTAGCTGGACGCTCGATAACGATGCGAGACACAGAAGCTTTCTTCAGTTCTTTAGTCAGGAACTGACGTACCTTGAAGTCGCCGTCCAGGTTGCCAGCAAATTCTTTGCTGTTCGCAAACCAGGTAGAGTTCCATGGTTTAACGATACCAAGACGGATACCATTAGGATGTACTTTTTGACCCATTGCTTTCTCTCCTACCTCTTAGCGATCAGCTACAACAACAGTGATGTGGCTGGTGCGCTTCAAGATGCGATCCGCACGGCCTTTAGCACGAGGCATAATACGCTTCATGGTTGGACCTTCATCGATGCAGATCTTTGCTACGCGCAGATCATCGATGTCAGCACCTTCATTGTGCTCAGCGTTAGCGATTGCCGACTCCACCACTTTCTTAACCAGCTCAGCAGCTTTTTTGTTGCTGAAAGCCAGAATGTTCAGCGCTTCTGCAACGTCTTTACCGCGCACCTGGTCAGCAACCAGGCGTGCTTTTTGAGGTGAAATACGAGCAAAGCGATGTTTTGCAATAGCTTCCATTTCTTACCCCTTAGCGCTTCTTAGCTTTCTTATCAGCAGCGTGGCCGCGATAAGTGCGTGTTGGAGCGAACTCGCCCAGCTTGTGACCAATCATGTCTTCAGTGACAAAAACTGGTACGTGCTGACGACCATTATGGACAGCGATGGTCAAACCGATCATCGGTGGGATGATCATTGAGCGACGGGACCAAGTCTTAACAGGCTTCTTGTCACCGCTTTCCACCGCTTTCTCTACCTTCTTCAGCAAGTGCAGGTCAATAAAAGGACCTTTCTTGAGAGAACGTGGCATGGCTTATCCTCTGATAATTATTACTTAGAACGACGACGTACGATGTACTTGTCGGTGCGCTTGTTCTTGCGGGTCTTGTAGCCCTTAGTAGGCATACCCCAAGGAGATACTGGGTGACGACCACCAGATGTACGGCCTTCACCACCACCGTGTGGGTGGTCTACTGGGTTCATTGCCACACCACGTACGGTAGGACGAACGCCCTTCCAACGTGTTGCACCAGCTTTACCCAGTTCACGCAGCATGTGTTCAGCGTTACCAACTTCACCGATAGTTGCACGGCCTTCAGCCAGTACTTTACGCATTTCACCAGAACGCAGACGGATAGTTACATATGCACCATCACGAGCAACGATCTGAACGTAAGCACCTGCAGAACGAGCCAGCTGAGCACCTTTACCAGGCTTCAGCTCAACACAGTGAACAGTAGAACCTACTGGGATGTTACGCAGTGGCAGGGTGTTACCTACCTTGATTGCTGCGTCAGCACCAGATTGAACAACGTCACCAGCTTTCAGGCCTTTAGGCGCGATGATGTAGCGACGCTCACCATCTGCATAAAGAACCAGCGCGATGTTTGCGCTACGGTTTGGATCGTATTCAAGACGCTCAACTTTCGCTGGGATACCGTCTTTAGTACGTTTGAAATCAATTACACGGTAATGTTGCTTATGACCACCACCGATGTGACGTACTGTAATACGACCGTTGTTGTTACGACCACCTGACTTCTGGTTTTTCTCCAGCAGTGGTGCGTATGGCTTACCCTTGTACAGATCAGAGTTAACCACTTTAACAACGTGACGACGACCCGGTGAAGTCGGCTTACATTTAACAATAGCCATAACTCTCTACTCCTCCGTTACTCAGCGCCGCCAGCGAAGTCGATATCCTGACCTTCTTTCAGAGTCACGTATGCTTTTTTCCAGTCGCTACGACGGCCTTGACGCATACCTTGACGCTTGGTCTTACCCTTAACAAGCAGGGTACGGACATCTTTAACTTCAACTTCAAACAGTTTCTGAACTGCTGCTTTGATCTCTTTCTTAGTCGCGTTAGTAGCTACTTTGAACACGATAGTGTTGTTCTTTTCAGCAGCCATTGTCGCTTTTTCAGAGATGTGCGGAGCACGCAGAACTTTCAGGATACGCTCTTCGGTGATCATGCCAGCATCTCCTCAATTTGCTTAACAGCATCAGCAGTCATTACGACTTTCTCAAATGCGATCAGGCTTACAGGATCGATAGAAGCTGTATCGCGTACGTCAACCTTGTACAGGTTGCGCGCAGCCAGGAACAGATTCTCATCTACTTCAGCAGTCACGATCAGAGCGTCATCAATGTTCAGCTCAGCCAGCTTAGCTTTCAGTTCCTTAGTTTTAGGAGCTTCAACAGCAAAGCTTTCAACAACCATCAGGCGGTCTTGACGAACCAGCTCAGACAGGATGCACTTCAGGGCACCGCGGTACATTTTCTTGTTAACTTTCTGGCTGTGGTCCTGTGGACGAGCTGCGAAAGTTACACCACCCTTGCGCCAAATTGGGCTACGGATAGTACCTGCACGGGCGCGGCCAGTACCCTTCTGACGCCATGGCTTAGCACCGCCACCTGAAACGTCTGAACGGGTTTTCTGAGCGCGAGTACCTTGACGGGCACCAGCTGCGTAAGCAACGACTACCTGGTGAACCAGGGCTTCGTTGAAATCACGCCCGAAGGTAGTTTCGGAAACAGTTAGCGCGTCAGCGCCTTTTACTACCAATTCCATACTAACTCCTCGACGTTACGCTTTAACGGCTGGTTTAACGATCACGTTGCCGCCTGTTGAGCCTGGGACCGCACCTTTGATAAGGAGCAGGTTACGCTCAGCGTCAACACGGACGATTTCCAGGTTCTGAGTCGTTACACGCTCAGCACCCATGTGACCGGCCATTTTCTTGCCTTTGAACACACGGCCTGGGGTCTGACATTGACCGATTGAACCAGGAGCACGGTGAGACAAAGAGTTACCATGGGTCATATCTTGAGTGCGGAAGTTCCAACGCTTAACAGCGCCCTGGAAGCCCTTACCCTTAGATGTGCCAGTAACGTCTACTTTCTTGATGTCAGCGAACAGTTCAACAGTCAGCTCTTGGCCAACAGCAAACTCTTCACCATTTTCCAGACGGAATTCCCACAGACCGCGGCCCGCTTCAACACCTGCTTTGGCAAAGTGGCCAGCTTCAGGCTTAGTTACGCGGTTCGCTTTTTTAGAGCCAGTGGTTACCTGGATAGCAGAGTAACCATCAGTTGCTTCGGTACGAACCTGAGCAACACGGTTAGCTTCTACTTCTACTACGGTTACAGGGATAGAAACGCCTTCTTCAGTGAAGATGCGAGTCATGCCCACTTTACGACCGACTAGACCAATCATTATTAACTCCTCTTAACCCAGGCTGATTTGAACATCAACGCCCGCAGCAAGGTCAAGACGCATCAGAGCATCAACAGTTTTATCAGTTGGCTCAACGATGTCGATCAGGCGCTTGTGAGTACGGATTTCGTACTGGTCACGTGCGTCTTTGTTGACGTGCGGAGAAATAAGAACGGTGAACTTCTCTTTACGAGTTGGCAGTGGGATTGGGCCACGTACCTGCGCACCAGTGCGCTTAGCGGTTTCAACGATTTCCGCGGTAGACTGGTCGATCAGACGGTGATCGAAAGCCTTCAGGCGGATACGGATACGTTGGTTCTGCATTAGACAGAGCTCCAAATTAATTTTTTACACAAACAATATCGCCATCCACGCCTGTGAAGACAGGGGAATGCCGATTGATTTATGTGAAACCGTAGTACCAAAATTAGGTACGTTGTCAGCCATCTTTTTATAAATGACTGCGAACATAAGCGGAGTATACATTACCGGTCTAATCAGGCTTATAAGCCTACAGCGATTAGCCATTCCTCCTGAGCTCATTGGTTCACAACTGCGTGAGCAGTGGAGCGTATTATACGGATTGAATTACCCAGCGCAAGCGTTGTTTGAAAAATAATCGGAAGCTTGCTCTAAGGTACTGAAAGATAAAACTGGTACTGAAAAGCAAAAACGGCGCTTGTCAGCGCCGTTTTCTCAATTCGGTGTTTTTATATTTGTCCGGGTTTAAGATGCCTTCTTGGTGGGTTGTGCAGCAACCACTTCCAACCGGGCAGTTTCTACCACTTCGCGGGCAACCCTGACACATTTGCCACATGTTGTACCCAAACGGGTGATTTTTCGAATCTGTCCAAAATCTGTAACTTGTTGTTCTTTTACCAAAGCGACAAGTGCCTTGTCAGTAACAGCATGGCAAACACATACGTACATGAATATCACCCGAACATTAACAATGCGGTAATGATAATCCATATCATTACCTGTTTCAATATCATGCAGTACTCTAATTCCCACAAATTGCAGACATTAAAAAAGGGTGCCGAAGCACCCTTTTTTGTGTCGTGTAAGGCGTTAATTACTTAACGATCTTAGCAACAACACCCGCACCAACAGTACGGCCACCTTCACGGATCGCAAAGCGCAGACCTTCGTCCATCGCGATTGGAGCGATCAGGGTAACAACCATCTTGATGTTGTCACCAGGCATTACCATCTCTACGCCTTCTGGCAGTTCGATAGTACCGGTTACGTCAGTTGTACGGAAGTAGAACTGTGGACGGTAGCCCTTGAAGAATGGGGTGTGACGACCACCTTCTTCTTTTGACAGTACGTATACTTCTGATTCGAAAGTTGTGTGTGGAGTGATTGAACCTGGCTTCGCCAGTACTTGACCACGCTCAACTTCGTCACGCTTAGTACCACGCAGCAGAACACCTACGTTCTCACCTGCACGGCCTTCGTCCAGAAGCTTACGGAACATTTCTACGCCAGTACAAGTAGTCTTAGTAGTGTCTTTAACACCTACGATTTCTACTTCGTCACCAACGCGGATGATGCCTTGCTCAACACGACCAGTTACTACTGTACCACGGCCTTGGATTGAGAATACGTCTTCGATTGGCAGGATGAACGGCTTGTCGATAGCACGCTCTGGCTCTGGGATGTAAGAATCCAGGGCGTCAGCCAGTTCGATGATCTTCTCTTCCCATGCTGCGTCGCCTTCCAGTGCTTTCAGAGCTGAACCCTGAATTACTGGGCAGTCGTCACCTGGGAAGTCGTACTCAGACAGAAGCTCACGTACTTCCATCTCTACCAGCTCAAGCAGCTCTTCATCATCTACCATGTCACACTTGTTCATGAATACGATGATGTAAGGGATACCTACCTGGCGACCCAGCAGGATGTGCTCACGAGTCTGTGGCATTGGGCCATCAGTCGCAGCTACTACCAGAATACCACCGTCCATCTGTGCAGCACCGGTGATCATGTTCTTAACGTAGTCAGCGTGTCCTGGGCAGTCAACGTGCGCGTAGTGACGTGATGGAGTATCGTACTCTACGTGTGAAGTAGAGATGGTGATACCACGCTCACGCTCTTCTGGAGCGTTGTCGATAGATGCGAAGTCACGTGCTGAACCGCCGTATTTCTTAGACAGTACAGTACAGATTGCAGCAGTCAGAGTAGTTTTACCGTGGTCAACGTGGCCGATAGTACCAACGTTAACGTGCGGTTTCGTACGTTCAAATTTTTCTTTAGACACGATCGTGTTCCTTCCTAGTTACCAATCACCCTCTCATGGGAGAGCGTATTGAAGTCGCATTTTGCGCCAGCTTTAAAACTGGCGCAAGGGTTACATTACTCGCCGGTGCTACGCTCGGCGACAATACGGTCAGCAATGTTCTTCGGCACTTCAGCATACTCGCTGAATTCCATTGAGTATGAAGCACGGCCCTGAGTTGCTGAACGCAGGTCTGTGGCATAACCGAACATTTCGGACAGCGGCACTTTAGCACGGATGATTTTCAGACCGGCAGGTCCCTCATCCATACCTTCAATCATGCCACGGCGGCGGTTCAGGTCGCCTACAACGTCACCCATGAAATCTTCAGGAGTGGTGACTTCAACTTTCATCAATGGTTCCAGAATAACCGGGCTAGCTTGCAGCGCACCCTTTCTGAATGCCATTGAACCCGCGATCTTAAACGCCATTTCTGACGAGTCAACATCGTGGTATGAACCGTCGAACAGAGTTGCTTTAACATCCAGCACAGGATACCCGGCCAGAACACCGTTATTCATCTGTTCTTCGATACCTTTGGCCACTGAACTGATGTACTCTTTCGGTACAGCGCCGCCAACAACTTCATCAACAAAGACAAAGCCTTCGCCCGGCTCAGATGGCGCAAGCTTCAGCCATACGTGACCATATTGACCACGACCACCTGACTGACGCACAAACTTACCTTCAACCTCAGTCGCACCACGAATAGTTTCGCGGTAAGCAACCTGCGGTTTACCAACGTTACACTCTACGCTGAATTCGCGACGCATACGGTCTACGATAATATCCAGGTGGAGCTCACCCATACCAGAAATCAGAGTCTGGCCGGATTCGTCGTCGGTTTCTACGCGGAATGACGGGTCTTCAGCAGCCAGTTTACCCAGCGCAATACCCATCTTCTCCTGGTCGGCCTTTGAACGAGGCTCAACCGCGATCTGAATAACCGGCTCTGGGAAGTCCATACGCTCAAGGATTACCCTGGCATTTGGATCACACAGTGTGTCACCGGTAGTGACCTCTTTCAGACCGATAGCCGCGGCGATGTCACCCGCGCGAACTTCTTTGATTTCTTCGCGTTTGTTCGAGTGCATCTGGACAATACGACCGAAACGCTCACGCTTCTCCTTCACGGAGTTGTAAACAGTATCACCTGAATTTACAACACCAGAGTAAACGCGCATGAATGTCAGCGTACCCACGAATGGGTCGGTCGCGATCTTGAATGCCAGTGCCGCAAATGGTTCATCATCGTCGGCGTGACGTTCAATTTCGTTGTCCTTTTCGTCAACACCTTTGATCGCTTTCACGTCAGTTGGTGCTGGCAGGAATTCGATTACTGCATCGAGAACTGCCTGAACGCCTTTATTCTTGAATGCTGAACCACAGCAAGCCAGAACAATTTCGTTAGCCAGTGTACGCTGACGAAGTGCAGTTTTAATTTCTTCTTCGCTCAGCTCACCTTCTTCGAGGTACTTATCCATCAGCTCTTCAGATGCTTCAGCAGCAGCTTCCACCAGGTTCTGGCGGTACTCTTCTGCTTTATCCATCATCTCAGCCGGGATGTCCTCATAGGTGAAGGTCATGCCCTGATCATCTTCATTCCAGTTGATCGCCTTCATTTTAATGAGGTCGATAACACCGCGGAACTGATCTTCAGCACCGATGTTCAACTGAATTGGCACAGGGTTAGCGCCCAGGCGGTTTTTGATCTGGTCAATAACACGCTCGAAGTCTGCACCTGCACGGTCCATCTTGTTGACGAACACCATGCGTGGAACTTCGTACTTGTCAGCCTGACGCCATACTGTTTCTGACTGAGGCTCAACACCAGACGAACCACAGAAAACAACTACAGCGCCGTCAAGAACGCGCAGTGAACGTTCTACTTCGATAGTGAAGTCAACGTGTCCTGGGGTGTCGATGATGTTAATGCGGTGCTCAGGATACTGAGCTTCCATACCACGCCAGAATGTGGTGGTAGCCGCAGAGGTGATAGTAATACCACGTTCCTGCTCCTGCTCCATCCAGTCCATGGTAGCTGCGCCATCATGAACCTCACCAATTTTGTGGGAGAGACCGGTATAGAACAGAATACGCTCAGTAGTAGTGGTCTTACCGGCGTCTACGTGAGCACAGATACCGATATTACGGTAGCGCTCGATAGGAGTTTTACGAGCCACAGTATTATCCTCTTACTAAGGGTATCCTTAGAATGCGGGCAAGGCGCAGCCCGAGGGCCGCGCCTTTTGTTGGTATTACCAACGGTAGTGAGCAAACGCCTTGTTCGCTTCGGCCATACGGTGAACGTCTTCACGCTTCTTAACCGCTGAGCCTTTGTTGTCGCTAGCATCCAGCATTTCATTAGCCAGACGTTGAGCCATAGATTTTTCACCACGCTTGCGCGCAGCTTCTACCATCCAGCGCATTGCCAGTGCGTTACGACGTACTGGACGAACTTCAACTGGAACCTGGTAGGTAGAACCACCAACACGGCGAGATTTAACCTCTACCGCTGGGCGTACGTTTTCAAGAGCTTCTTCGAATACAGACAGGTGTGCTTTACCTGAACGCTCTGCCATGATGTCCAGAGCACCGTATACGATTTTTTCTGCAGTCGACTTTTTACCGTCAACCATTACGATATTGATGAATTTTGCCAGCAGCTCTGATCCGAACTTCGGATCTGGCAGGATTTTACGCTGGCCGATAACGCGACGACGTGGCATGGAATATCTCCGTCTTAATTCTTCAGGTTATCCAAAACAATTTTGAAATAACGATTAGCTTTGATGCTTGGCCTTACTTAACGGATATCCATTAAGCCTTTGGACGCTTAACACCGTACTTAGAACGACCTTGCTTACGGTCTTTAACGCCTGCACAGTCCAGAGAACCGCGAACAGTGTGGTAACGAACACCTGGCAGGTCCTTAACACGACCACCACGGATCAGAACAACGCTGTGCTCTTGCAGGTTGTGGCCTTCACCACCGATGTAAGAAGTCACTTCGAAACCGTTGGTCAGACGCACACGGCAAACTTTACGCAACGCTGAGTTAGGCTTCTTAGGAGTAGTGGTGTAAACACGAGTACACACACCACGCTTTTGCGGACACGCTTCCAGCGCAGGCACGTTGCTCTTTGCAACTTGCTTAACGCGTGGCTTACGTACCAGCTGGTTGATTGTTGCCATTAGGATAGCTCCTGATATCTATACTTACGTACAAGTGTGAAAAATCTATCCTCAGAAAAACTGAGGACGCGAAATTGTAGATGTCGCACTTAAGGGTGTCAAGATTTATACAACCCAGATAATTATGATCGGGATTTCATGCTGATACCGTCTTAATATGAAGGAATGGACGGTTTACCACTTCATCTGGGTTGAGTGAGCTTCAGTCAACAAAACAAAGCCCGAAAAATCAATGACCTTTATTGAAGGCTCAACACGACTTTCTACTCCCCTCGCCTGCAAATCCTCCTGCAAAACGAAGCATTCAGCACCACAACTTTCCAAAGTTGATTGCCATTTTGTACCGCTAAGCGCGGCCATTACCGCATCTTCTGTCAGCAAAACAGCATCACCTGGTGTGGTGTAATCAAGGCACAGTGAGAGGGAATCTGTTGCAAAAGGGGACTGGCTGACTACATGTAACATCGCTGAGCTCCTCTAAAACCGCATCAAGCGGTCACATTGTGCCATTTTTTCTGCCAGTGCCGACTTGGACAGGCATTCTGCATCAATGACCAACCCGGCTTCGGTTACACCGCGCTCTGCCAAGTCATCTTCGCTGATGTAGACGTCTTCAACATCACACAGCGAGAGCATTTTGAACGTGGAAATATAATCACGGCTGAGCACAGTATCCGGGGACTGCCCAGCCAGTAACTGCATAACCCCGTCCCCAAGGAAAAACAGGGCGATATTTTCCGAATAGTTGGAAACAGCAAGCACGGCATCTAACGCTTCCCTGCCGCTGGCTGAACCGTGGGGTGCTGACGTAAAAACAAATCCCAAGCGTTTCATCACGGCTCCTTAAAACTGGATCACCCGGTCGGAGGTCAGCAGTGACTCAGCCAATGCCCCCAACCCGGCCTGTTCGTAACCATCTGCGAGGTTATTGGCTGAAAGCCCATGTAACGTGGCTTCCTGCTCCCCGACCATTCCACGGCGAAGGGCGGCGGCAACACAGGTAGTAAGTTCACACCCGGATGCTTCAGACAGTGACTGCCAGCCTTTTACCAAATCAAATTCGTCGTTAGCCGGTACTGTCAGGGCATTGGCGTTGGAGACACCATCCTGGTAGAAAAACACCCGGCTGAGGCTGTGTCCCCTGGCAACAAGTGCCCGGGCAAACAACAACGCACTGCGCGCAGCCTGGCTGCCGTAAACCGGGCCACTGACCACCAACACATAGTTCAGCGGGCTCTCAATGGCCGGCGCTAACTCACTCACCCTTCCGCTTCCTCAGTTTTTCGCTGACGGATATAGAGATATACCGTGTGCTTGGAAATATTGAGGCGATCAGCCACCCGGTTAATCGCATCTTTGATATCGAAAATGCCTTTGTCATAGAGTTCCATGACAATCTGCCGGTTCTTGGTGTTGTTTGACACGGACTTGTCTGCATTGATTTCCTCAATGGTCCGCTCCACCGTCTGGTCCACCAGCTCTTCAACATCACTGGCAAAATTCACCGCCGAGGCTGCTGTTTTGGCATCTTCTGTAGGCATGAATGCCTGCAGCACCTGGGAGAAAGGTGCATCCAGATTGATGTTGATGCACAAAAGGCCAATGATGCGCTTGTCACCGTTACGGATTGCCACGGTGATGGATTTCATCAGGGTCCCACCTTTTGCCCGGGTAAAATAGGCACGGGAGAAATTTCGCTCCGAACCTTCGATATCCCGTAGCATGCGCAGCGCCAGATCGGTGATCGGCGAACCGATTTTACGCCCGGTATTCTCACCGTTGGCGATACGGATGGCAGATTTATTCAGGTCATCCAGCGAGTGAAGTACGATTTCACAGTGCTGGCCAATCAGCTCAGCAAGGCCATCCACAACGGCTTCATATGATTTGAGGATCACATAATCATGTTCGTTGAACGGCTCACTTTCGAGCAGTTCACTTTCGACCATCACCTCATTATTAAAGTTTCCTGTAGCTACCACTGACATAACCCTTTGTCATTTATGCAGACGTTTGCACAACTTTAACTTCTTCTGCGCCTAGTTTATCAGATTGTGCTCAGAAAAAAGAAAGCCCCGGCAAAAAGCCGGGGCTTAATTATCCGAAGATATCAGCGGCTGATTACTGAGTTTTCTGTTCGTCAGCTTTTGGGGCTGCCTCAGCTGCAGGAGCTGCGGCTTTCTTAATCTCTTTCAGCTCTACAACAAACTTCAGGGTAGAGTTTGGCGGGATTGAACCTGCACCCTGTGCACCGTATGCCAACTCTGGCGGGATAACGAAAGTGAACTTAGAGCCAACTGGCATCAACTGAACACCTTCAGTCCAGCCTGGGATAACACGGTTCAGCGGGAAGGTTGCCGGCTGGCCGCGATCGTATGAGCTGTCAAACTTGGTGCCGTCAATCAGGGTACCGCTGTAATCAACAACCACAGTGTCGGTTGCCTTAGGTTTAGGGCCGTCACCCATGGTGTCCACTTTGTACATCAGGCCTGAGTCAGTTGTTACCACACCCTGCTCTTTGGCAAATTTTGCACGGAACTCTTCGCCGGCCTTCACAGTGGCTTCCGCTTCTTTCTTCTGTTGCTCGGCAACCAGTTTAGTCACGCGGGCATCAAGAGCCTGCAGTACCTGCTGGGTCTCTTCCTGGGTCAGGCGAGGATTACCGTTGAAGACATCTTCCACACCGGCAATAACCAGTTCCTTGTTCAGGTTAAGGCCGATTTTTGCCTGTTGGTCCAGGTTGGTATTCAGGTACTGGGCCAGTGATGCGCCAATGGCGTATGCAGCTTTATCATCTTCAGAGGCAAATGCCTGCTGGGCTGTTTCAGTTTGTGCTGGTTGATCAGCCGCCACTGCTGTTGATACTGGGGCTTTGGTTCCTTCCTGGTTACAACCTACTGCCAGGGCGACAGTAGCAGCCAGGAAAGAGAGTTTAAGTACAGATTTCATTCGTGACTCCGTTTCTGCGGTTTTTCCGAGCTGCCTGCTTTCGTATCGGTTGATGCGAAAGCAGGCACGAATCAATATACTGATTGTTATGGGGCCCCAACTGATTGATTGCAAGCATGATGACCCGAAGAGCTCAATATTTTTTCGTCATTTTGACATTGGTGACGCTCAACGCCTGTTTCTGGACCGGTGATGAGGCCCAACGCTGGACGATCCACCCAGAAGGGACAACCAGTTTCAGCCTTAGCCGAGATGGCCGCTTTGCCCTGTTAAGTGCAAAGGAGACAGGCATCTTCCTCTGGGACTTGCAACAGAACCAGCAGCTTGCCGACTTCGGCCCACAAGATCCAAATGCCAGCGCCGTGATTGTGAGCCGTATATCGGACAACAACCGTTTCGCTATTACAGCCACGTCACAGAATTTTGCCGTCTGGGACCTGGCCTATGGCAAAGCAGAAGGCCTGTGGTCAATCTCAGACGGGGTCATCCGGGACGCAGCGCTTAGTAATAACGGTGAGAAAGTAGTACTGGCTTTATCAAACGGCAAAGCTCTCTTCGTTGACTTGGGCAACGGAAGGCGGTTGGAGTTCCTCGCCCACAGAGAAAAAGTAAATACCGTAGATATCTCAGCGAACGGCAGGTTCGTTCTTTCCGGCGGGAATGACTACAACGCTTACCTTTGGGACACAAACACTGGCCAGATAATTTATGACTTCCCACTTGAGGCCAGAGTTACGCGGGTAGTCTTGCAACGGGATGCCAAATACGCCTTTACCTCAGATGGCGGCAACATGGCGGCAATCTGGGATTTGCAAACCGGCGAAAAGATCAGCCAGCTGAAATCCATCCTGCGTCAGCAAATATACTCTTCTGCCCGGTTCTCCGATGACGGTTCACGCCTGGCCACCGGCTCCCCCTCACGCCGGGTTGAACTGTGGGAAACCGCAACAGGGGACAACATCGGGCGTTGGCAGGCGAGAGCCCAGCCGGATACCCGGCCCCCCAGTGCCGTTGTTTACGATGTTGCTATTGATCCGACTGGCAGGGTAATCTCTAGCACCTCCGCCGGCATCGCGCAGGCGTGGATAGCCAAATGAGAGAGAGACGATGACTGACAAAGAAAAGCTCGATCTGCATGTGCAGGATTTGGAGTGCCGGCTGGCATTCCAGGAACAGGCCATTGAAGAACTCAATGATGCCCTCAGCGAACAGCAGATGATGATCAGCAAGATGCAGACGCAAATCACCTACCTGGTTTCAAAAATCAAGGCGATGGAGCCGTCTAACATCGCGTCTATGTCAGAAGAGACCCCTCCGCCGCATTACTAACCCGGCAGGTCTGGTTACGGCTCGGCGGTCAGTGCTTCATCTGCAAAGATGGCTACCCGGCACTGCCCGTCTGCCCCTACCTCAGCCCGGTACATTCCGCTGCAGTTCATCGCAAAGTGCATGCATCCTGCGGCATCAACCGCAATAGTGCCACCTTCCCCGCCCAGGGATTTCAGCTCCCCCTGCACGACCCGTTCACTGGCTTCTGCCACTGATTCACCCAGATAGCGCATCCGGGCGGCAATCTCAGACGCCACGGTACAACGAAGGAAAACTTCCCCCATCCCGGTTCCAGATACTGCCACATTCCCGTTTCGGGCATAGGTTCCGGCACCGATTACCGGACTGTCCCCCACCCGGCCGTATTTTTTGTTGGTCAGTCCACCGGTACTGGTCGCTGCAGCAAGGTTCCCATGGCTATCCAGGGCGACCGCGCCCACGGTGCCATGTTTGTGATCGTCCGGATAAACGTCACGCTTTTTGTAACTGGCCTCTGACAGGGCAAAACCATCCAGTTCCTTCATAGCCTGCAACTGGTCATAGCGGCGATCGGTAAAAAAGTAGTCCTGCTCGGTGTAATCGTATCCGCACTCGCGGAAGGCAAACTGTTCAGCACCTTCCCCAAAAAGCATGACATGGTTGCTTCGGGACATCACATCCCGGGCCAGCAGTACCGGGTTTTTAATGTGTTTTATCGCAGCAACTGCCCCGGCTTCGAGTGTTGCGCCATCCATCACTAACGCATCCATTTCCACTTCTTCATTGTGGGTCAGCACTGAACCTTTGCCGGCATTGAACAGTGGGGAGTCTTCCATCACACTGACAGCCGCAACGGTCGCATCTAGTGCAGTGCCCCCCTTAGCCAACACGTCATATCCGGCTTTTGCCGCAGTTGCCAGTGCGGTGCGGTAGCTGGCCTCGAGTTCAGGTGTCATCAGGTGGCGTTCGATAGTACCGGCACCACCGTGGATCGCTATGGCAAAGTTTCCCATCTGTTTCTTATCCATAAAAAAAGGAGCCATCAGGCTCCTTTTTTACACGCAGATGATTAGTGGCTGCAACCACAACCACCGTTGCCGCCACCGCAGCACTCGTGATCGTCATCGTGACCATGGCCACCACAACATTCGTGGTCGTCGTCATGACCGTGACCACCGCAGCAACCGCCGCCCTGGTGAATGTGGCCGTGAGCCACTTCTTCTTCAGTCGCTTCACGGATAGCCATCACTTCCACATCGAAAGTCAGTGTCTGGCCAGCCAGCATGTGGTTGGCATCAACCACCACTTCTTCGCCGTCAACTTCGGTGATTTCAACCGGGATTGGACCCTGGTCTGTATCAGCCAGGAAGCGCATGCCAACAGTGATTTCGTCAACGCCCTGGAACAGGTTTGCAGGAACACGCTGTACCAGGTTGTCATCGTATTCACCGTATGCTTCTTCAGGAGCCACGGTTACTGAGAACGCGTCACCGGCTTCGTGGCCTTCCAGCGCCTTCTCCAGGCCATCGATCAGGTTTTTGTGGCCATGCAGGTACTGCAGAGGCGCATCCTTGCTGGAAGAATCAACCAGTG
This sequence comes from Parasalinivibrio latis, assembly GCF_036825535.1. GTDB lineage: Bacteria > Pseudomonadota > Gammaproteobacteria > Enterobacterales > Vibrionaceae > Parasalinivibrio > Parasalinivibrio latis. Next base: position 250,284 of record NZ_CP098812.1, on the reverse strand, counting down.
CACCGTCTTCAGTTTTTACCTGGTAAGCCAGGCTAACCACGAGGTCTTTTGCAATTTTCATCGTCACTCCGAAACAAAGTGTGTATTTTCCGCGCGCATCATACCCAAAACCCGGCCACGCCGTCACCCTCTGTTTCTGCACGCTCAAGGTGCAGGCTGTTATTCCGGCTTGAACACCCCGATGATCCCTTCACTGCTGCGCTCACTTTTTTCCATGGATTTCGGCAGTCTTTCATCCGTATGGCCACAATGAACACACTCTACTTTCTCGATATTGTTCTCTTCCCACCAGCGCATGCCGTCCTGCTCTTTACATTCCGGGCAGGCCGCACCGGCAATAAAACGTTTCCTTACCATGGTCTTTCCAATATCTGTTAATCAGGATTCATTCCACTTGTCGTGGCGTTCGGTATCAACCTGCATTTCGCGGTCGAAAATCTCTTCAAGTTCCTGCCGCGCTTCTTTCGCACGGGAAAGCGCAGCGACATCATCACTGTGCTGCGGCAACATTTCATGCAGCATTGCCATATCCAGCTTACGGAAATAGGCTTCCGCCCTCTGCGCTTTGTACGGGTGCATACCCAGGTTGATCAACGCCTGACGGCCCAAGTCCAGGGCACTGAGGAAAGTCTCGCGGGAAAAGGCATCCACGCCGTTACTCATCAACTCATGCGCTTCAACCCGGCCCCGTGCCCGCGCCAGTACTTTGAGGTGCGGGAAGTGGCGCTGGCAAAGCTGGACAATTTCTATCACCTCTTCCGGTGAATGGGAGCAAATGACAATGGCTTCGGCTTTTTCCGCCCCGGCGGCGCGCAGCAGGTCAAGCTGGGTCGCGTTCCCGTAATACACTTCATAACCAAAACGGCGCAGCAGGGAAATCTGTGACGGGTCGCGTTCAAGTACCGTCACACCAATCTTGTTGGCGAACAACAGCCGCCCTACCACTTGCCCGAACCGGCCAAACCCGGCAATGATGACCCGTGAGTCCATTTCCTCAAAGGCATCCGGTGCCTGGCTCTCCGGATCCGGATCATTCAGGAATCGCTGGTACCAACGTTTTTGCAAGCTAACCATTAGCGGCGTCAGCATCATGGATACACTGACAACCACCAGCAGGAAAGCATTGAGCTCCGGGTTAAGTAACCCTTCCCCCCGGGCTGCGGTAAAGAGGACAAACGCGAACTCCCCGCCCTGTCCCAGAATGGCGGCTAACTGGCTGCGCGCCTTGGCAGAAAGCCTAAACATCCGGGCCAGTATATAAAGGATGCCCCCCTTCACCAGGATAAGTCCGGCAACCGACGCCAGAATTTCCAGCGGGTACTGCAACAGCAAGCCAATATCCACGCCCATACCGACAGCGATAAAGAACAGCCCCAGCAGCAGCCCCTTGAAAGGGTCAATGGCAATCTCCAGCTCGTGCCGGTACTCACTTTCTGCCAGCAGCACCCCGGCAAGGAACGTCCCCAGTGCCATGGAAAGCCCAAGGCTTTGCATGACAAGGGCAGTTCCGATGACCAGCAGCAATGCAGCGACGTTGAAAAGCTCTCGCACACCGCTCATTACCACCCAACGGAAAAGCGGTCGCAGCAAATAGTGGCCACCGAGCAGAAGGGCAACGATGGCCCCCAGCATAATGACCACATCAACCCAGCTCCCGATACCACCACCAGCCAAGGCTGGGATAACTGCCAACATCGGGATAACCGCGATATCCTGGAACAGGAGTACGGCAAAGCCATTCTGCCCGGCTTCGGAGCGGGATAATCCCTGCTCTTCAATCACCCGCAGAGCAATAGCGGTGGAAGAAAGCGCCAGGGCCATCCCGATGACCAAGGCATCCCGGTTTTCCACCCCCAGGGAAAGGCTGATGGCAAAGATGACCAGCGCAGTTACCCCAACCTGGCTGCCGCCAAGCCCGAGGATAGGTTTGCGCATCTTCACCAGCTTTTTAGGGTTCAGCTCAAGCCCGATAAGGAACAGGAGAAGCACCACCCCGAATTCAGAGAAATGGAGAATAGAGGCAACGTCGGTAAACAGCCCCAGCCCCCAGGGGCCAATGGCAATCCCTGCTAAAAGGTAACCGAGTACCGACCCCAGCCCCAGGCGCTGGGCAAAGGGTACCGCCACCACGGCAGCAGCCAAGAAGATAATCGCCGCCCCCAGAAAACTGTGTTCAATAAATGCGGATGTCACTGGCTCCATCGGTGCCCCTCAATCAGAGGCAGGGGGCTTTCCAGCCAGTCTGCATAAATTTCAGCATGGGCGTTCCGGTCATCATCGGAAACCCTTCTCGCCCAGTGCAATACCAGTGGCGAAAGCCAGTTTCCCCGGCACAGCAGTGCCGTCAGCTCAAACGGCTGTAACAATTCCGCCATGGTGTATTTGTTGTAGCCACTTTCAGAGAATGCATCAGCAGCACCACCGGTAGTCACCGCACAGCGCCAGTATTTCCCGGCCAGGGCAGACCCGTCACCGTGGGCAAACCCCTTGGCAAGCACCACATCAATCCATTCTTTTAGCAAGGCCGGGCAGGAATACATCTGCAGGGGGAACTGAAACACGTATATATCGTGGGAGAGTAATTTTTCACGCTCTGCCGACACATCGATGATGAAGTCGGGATAGCTGCCGTAAAGGTCTGTCACAGTGACGTGTGAAAGCAGTGATGCAGCGTTTACCATCTTGCGGTTGGCATGGGACCCATGGGGATCCGGGTGGGCATATATCACTAAAATTCGGGGCTTGTCTTCGGGTGTGTCTGTCATTCAAAGTCCTTTTAAGTGATATATCTACATTATAAGTCACCTTACGAATACATTAACACAGCATCCTGATCCGTCCAGTGTCACCCGGAGGGACTGCAGCTATACCCAAACCACCTCAAGGTGCGTTATTCAGAGTGATTTCAGTGCGTTCAATTCAAGGAAAATACCTGTAGGAATGGCTGTTCCCTTTCAAAGGTATTTGACACAGAAGTGGACGCACTGAAACACTCCCGAAGGGCGAGTTTGATTGGCTCTCATTCTGCGTTGCTGTTTTTTGATTTAGAGCCACTAGATCGTCAAAACAGCGCCTTGACTGACAACCAATCAACTCTCGCTGAAAACTGCATCTTGAGATGGCTTGGGTATATAATGCCGCCTTCTCAACGGACAGAAACCCTCAGGCTGACATGATTATTTTCTCCGATATCCAATTAATGCGCGGCGGCAAAATGCTGCTGGACCACACCTCTGCCACCATTCACCCGGGGGATAAAGTCGGCCTGGTCGGTAAAAATGGTTGCGGCAAGTCCAGCCTGTTTGCCTTGCTCCGGGATGAACTGCACCTCGATGGCGGCAGTTGCCAGTTCCCTTCATCCTGGCAGGTTGCCTGGGTTGCACAGGAAACCCCGGCACTGGAGCGTACTGCCATTGAGTATGTTATTGATGGGGACCGAGAATACCGCGACCTGGAAGGCCAGCTCCATGTAGCCGAGGCTGCCGATGACGGCCACCGGGTGGCAGACCTTCACGACAAACTGGCGGCTATCGGTGGTTACAGTATCAATGCCCGCGCAGCAGAGCTACTGGACGGCCTCGGCTTCAGCCAGGAGCAGATGGGGTGGCACCTGACCCAGTTTTCCGGTGGCTGGCGGATGCGCCTCAACCTCGCCCAGGCGCTGCTGTGCCGCTCTGACCTGCTGCTCCTAGATGAACCGACCAACCACCTCGACCTCGATGCCGTGCTATGGCTGGAAAAATGGCTGCAAAGCTACCGCGGCACCCTGGTGCTGATCTCCCATGACCGAGATTTCCTCGACCCGGTTGTCGGCCGCATCATCCATGTTGAGCACCAGAAGCTTAACGAGTACACCGGCAACTACTCAGCGTTTGAAATCATGCGTTCGGAAAAGCTGGCCCTGCAACAGGCAAGCTTCGAGAAACAGCAGCGCCAGATTTCCCATATGCAAAGCTACATTGACCGCTTCCGCTACAAGGCAACCAAGGCCCGCCAGGCCCAGAGCCGTATCAAGGCGCTTGAGCGGATGGAAAAAGTGTTGCCGGCCCAGTACGACAACCCATTCAGCTTTGAATTCCGCGAGCCGGATGCACTGCCAAACCCAATCCTGATGATGGACCACGTGGCAGCCGGTTACAGCGACAAACTGATTCTGGAAAAGATCCGGCTCAATCTGGTACCGGGCAGCCGCATCGGCCTGCTGGGGCGCAACGGAGCCGGTAAGTCGACCCTGATTAAACTGCTCTCTGGTTCCATCAAGCCACAAGGCGGCGAGATGACTTACTCCCAGGGCGTGAAAATCGGCTACTTTGCCCAGCACCAGCTGGAAACACTGCGTACTGATGAAACCCCGCTCCAACACCTGACCCGGTTGGCACCGGAAGCTACCGAACAGCAGCTTCGTGACTACCTTGGCAGCTTCGGCTTCCAGGGTGACAAGGCACTGGAGATTATCGGCCCGTTCTCCGGCGGCGAAAAAGCGCGCCTTGTGTTGGCACTGCTGGTGTGGCAACGCCCGAACCTGCTGCTTCTGGACGAACCGACCAACCACCTTGATCTCGACATGCGTGAGGCACTGACCCTGGCACTGCAGTCCTACGAAGGGGCCATGGTTATCGTCAGCCACGACCGTTACCTGTTGCGCGCCACCACCGACGACCTATATCTGGTCCACGACCAACAGGTCGCCCCGTTTGACGGTGACCTCAACGACTACCACAAGTGGCTCAGCGAACAGCAGAAAGCCACGCGCCGTGAAGCCAAGCCGGAAAAAACCGAGAAAAAGGTCGAGCACAGCCAGGCTGCCCGCAAGGAGCAGAAACGCCTGGATGCCGAGTTCCGCCGCCAGACTGCCCCTATTCGCAAGAAAATTGACAAATTGGAAACACAGATGACCGATTTATCTGCCAAGATATCGGATGTCGAAAACGCCATGGCCGACGTCAGCCTCTACAGCGCCGAGAACAAAGGCAAGCTGAATGAGTTGCTGATGCAACAGGCCGAGGCCAAGGGGAAACTGGAAGAGGTCGAGCTGGAATGGATGGAGCTTCAGGAACAACTGGAACAGATGGAAACAGCATTCAAAACGGCCTGACCCCGGAGGGGCTCTGGCGGTTCTGCCTGTCCCATTACGAAGACCCGGATGTCAAACACGCCTGCCTGGCACTCCAGGACAAGCACCAGGGCAACGTAAATCTTGCCCTGATGCTGATTTGGCTGGAGTCACGCGGCTTCAGCCTTGATGACGCCAGCCTCGACCGCCTTGAGCTGGCACTGGAACATTCCGCCTTCCTGCTTGATGACTACCGCCAGATCCGGCGCGAGGTAAAACGCCAGATTGATATCACCCTGTACCGCAAAATGCTCGGCTTTGAGCTTAAGCTGGAACAGCAGCAGCAAAAAGACCTGGTGGCCGCCCTAAACCAGGAAACCTGGCTGATGGATGAAGAATCAGTGGTAAAGCGTTACTGCCGCCGCCTGACCCCCAATGCAGCCTACCTGTACAACGCCCTGATGCACGGTAACACCACGGCCACTACGCCCAAATAAATACCAGGCACCCGGCTGTCAGCACACCCATGGTGCCGTTGAAAACCCGCCAGCTCCGGGGATGGGAAATCAGCCTGCCCAACATAACCCCAAACCCTGCCCAGACAGATATCGCAGGCAACCCAACCACCACAAATGCCGCACAAACAACCATGGCAGAAAGCCAATAGTTATCCCCAGACACGGTAAAGGTACTGATTGAGCTTATTGCCATCATCCACGCCTTGGGGTTAACGAACTGGAACATGGCTGCCGCCCAGAAGCTCATGGGGCGGGATCCGGAAGAACGCTTTTGCGATGACGGTTCGGCTGTTGCTATCTTCCATGCCAGGAAAAGCAGGTAACCGCTTGCTGCCCATTTAAACCCCTCCTGCACGGCAGGAAAGGTCTGGAAGATCACCCCCAGCCCGGCCGCCACCGAGAGGATCAACAGCACCATACCGGCGGAGATCCCCACCATATGTGGCAGAGTGCGGATAAAGCCAAAGTTCGCCCCGGACGCCGTCAGCATCATATTGTTCGGCCCGGGTGTGCCCGAAGTTGTCAGCGCAAATACCGCCAGCGGCATGACAAGCGTCCAGTCTGTCATGTGTCACATCCTCATATGATTGTATCGATACAATTTCGATACCTGATTGAAAATTGATCATTTTGCGCGCAAGATTCACCCTAACAAGGAACGAAAACCCACGCAAAAGGTTTATTGTCACCATGACAATCGAGACAATGGAATTCAAAGAAGATGGTGGGCCACGCTATAAACAGGTCGCTGATGCCATTGAAGGCCGGATTGCAGACGGCTCCCTTTCCGGCGGAAGCAAACTGCCCACCCACAGGGCGCTGGCAGACCGGCTTGGCGTCACCATAGGGACAATCACACGCGCATACAGCGAGGCCGAGCGCCGGGGTCTGGTAGAAGCCCGGATCGGTGCCGGTACCTATGTCTGCCAGCACGATAAGCCCACATGGATTTTTGACCAGAACAGGAACACGGTGGACGTCAGCTTTGGCTACAATGTCCCGCCCCCCATCGAACGTGCCAACTGGATGGCAGAAGCCCTCAATACCCTCGCGCGCTACCCGGATGAGCTCAATGAACTGATGCTCTACCAACCTGCTAAGGGTATCGACAGCCACCGGGAGGCACTTGCAGACTGGCTCCAGTCCCAGAACGTTAATGCCCGGCCGGAACACATGCTGCTTTGCCACGGAGCCCAGCATGGTATCAAGCTGGTGGTGGAAGCTCTCTGCCGTGCCGGGGATACCATACTGGTGGAGCAGCTCTGTTACCCCGGCCTTATCAGTACTGCACGCCAGCAGCAACTTACCCTCAAACCGGTATTGATGGATGATGAAGGCATTGTCCCTGAATCCCTGGAGGCGGCCTGCCGTTTGTACCAGCCAAGGCTTGTCTACCTGACGCCTACCCTGCAAAACCCCACCACAGCGACCATGAGCGATGCCCGTCGTGCAGCCGTAGCCGACGTTTGCAGGAGGCACAAAGTTTATATTCTTGAAGATGACGTAAACGGCCTGCTGCCAGAGAAACGGCCTGCTCCACTGGTAAACCTGGCACCGGAGCTGGTTATCCATGTCAGTGGTTTTGCCAAGTTTCTGGCTCCCGGCCTCCGTATGGGATTTGTCTTGGCCCCGGAAGATCTCTACCCAGCATTTATCCGTACACTGCAAAACCACAGCTGGATGGTCAGCCCCCTGCTTTCAGCACTGACAGCCATGATGGCCCGAAAGGGTGTCGCAGAAGACACGCTGAATCAGGTCCGCAGGGACATGGCAGCCCGCTGGGAGCGGGTTGGCGAGCTGCTTACCGGGTTCGATGTCCGTTACCACCCTAACGGCCTGCACGGCTGGCTGCTGTTGCCTGACACCTGGCCTCTGAGCAAGTTCCTGGCAAGGTGCAGCGAGGAGCGCCTGGATGTAAAATCAGCCGAGCTGTTTGTTCCGCCCGGTTACGCCGCCCTCCCGGCAGTGCGTATTGCAGTGAGTGCCCCCAAGGAGCTGGCAAGCCTTGAACAGGGTATCGCTACCCTGGCAGATATACTCGCCAGTCCACCTGCGGACGAATTTACCCTATGACCGATTCCCTGAGGACAACCGCAGTGCCTGATATATTCATCCCGGCCAAAGGCCTGGAAAACCCGCACCTGCAAACCCTGCTGCCACGTTTTTTGCGCCGCAAACCTGCCTTCTCCCCTGTGTGGGAAAGGCTTGAGTTGCCGGACGGTGATTTTGTCGACCTCGCCTGGACGGAAAACCCGGAAACGGCAAAAGGCAAACCGGTTGCCGTACTTTTCCACGGACTGGAAGGTTGCTTCTACAGCCCATATGCCCACGGCCTGCTGGATGCCTACCGCCGGCAGGGCTGGCTCGGGGTGATCATGCACTTTCGCAGTTGCAGCGGCACACCAAACCGTCACCCCCGCAGCTACCACTCAGGTGAAACCGGCGATGCCAGGTTCTTCCTTGAAACCGTGAAAAACCGTTTCCCGGATACCCGCATCGCTGCCGCCGGGGTATCCCTCGGCGGGAACATGCTGGTACGCTACCTGGCTGAATACAGCCAGGATCCCTTGGTAAGTGTGGCTTGTGTTGTTTCAGCCCCGCTTGATTTGTCGTCCTGCTCAGAACGGATCCAGCAGGGGTTCTCCAAGGTCTATCAGGCCTACCTGCTGGGGTCAATGAAACGAAAGCTCTCCACAAAGCTCCAGCGCCATGGCGAAGTCGGCCGGGTTTCCGGTAAGGGCAAGCCTGCCATCCGCAACATTTACCAGTTTGACGACATGATCACCGCGCCCCTGCACGGCTTTAGTGATGCAGAAGATTATTACCGGCGTTGCAGCGGTATTTCAGTACTGGGGAATATCCAAATCCCGCTTAAAGTCATCCATGCCAAGGATGACCCCTTTATGACCGACGCAGTAATCCCGGCCCATCCCCTGCCGGACAATATTGAATACCAGCTTTGTGAGCGCGGCGGCCATGTTGGTTTTATCAGCGGTACCCTGAGAAACCCGGAATACTGGCTCGATAAAGCGGTACCCGCGTTTTTTACGCGTCACTTGTAACTCGCTCACGCTATCTAAAGCGCGCGGTGACAGCTAAAATAAACAGATAGATTCAGCAGTCAGCCTCTGGGCTGTGGACAGGAAAACATGATTATTCCGTGGCAAGATCTGGCCGAGGACACCCTTACCAACCTCATCGAGCATTTCGTACTTAGGGAAGGGACGGATTACGGCATGGATGAGGTGCCTTTCTCAGACAAGGTCGAACAGGTTCGTGAGGCGCTAAAACGTGGCGATGCCGTCATTGTTTTCTCAGAATTGCATGAAACTGTCGACATTAAGCTAACTAACGCACTGAGCTAAACCTCCTAGCTTGACCAACCAGACAAGCCCTGTTAAACACTTCAAAAGGAATCGTTTTATTTTTGACAGGGCATGTCATGTCAGCCAAACACCCGATCATAGCGGTGACCGGTTCTTCCGGTGCCGGCACCACAACCACCTCTGAAGCCTTCCGCAAGATGTTCAATATGATGAACATCAAGGCGGCCTGGGTAGAGGGAGACAGCTTCCACCGTTTCACCCGCCCGGAAATGGATGTGGAAATCCGAAAGGCGCGCGAGCAGGGCCGGCACATCAGTTATTTTGGCCCACAGGCCAATGATTTCGAGGGGCTGGAAAGTTTCTTCCGCCAGTATGGCGACAATGGAACCGGCAAGGTCCGGCGCTACCTGCACACCTTTGACGAGGCAGTTCCGTTCAACCAGATGCCGGGGACATTCACCCCGTGGCAGGACTTGCCGGAAAGTACCAATGTCCTGTTTTATGAAGGCCTGCATGGCGGCGTCAGGGACGGCGATGTCAACGTCGGACAGCATGTCGACCTGCTGATAGGCATGGTACCCATCGTCAACCTGGAGTGGATCCAGAAATTCGTCCGCGACACCCGGGACCGGGGCCACTCCCGTGAGGCCGTCATGGATTCTATCGTCCGCTCCATGGATGACTACCTCAATTACATCACCCCCCAGTTCTCAAGGACCCATATCAACTTCCAGCGGGTACCCACAGTTGACACCTCCAACCCGCTCAATGCCAAGGGAATACCGTCACTAGACGAGAGCTTTGTGGTTATCCGGTTCCGCGGGATCAAAAAGGTCGACTTCCCCTACCTGCTATCCATGATCCAGGGATCTTTCATGTCCCGCCACAACACCATAGTTGTACCCGGCGGCAAAATGAGTTTTGCCATGGAACTGATTATTCGCCCGTTAATCCAGCAACTTATCGAAACCGGCAAGATCAGCTGATCCCCCCATTTCCTTCCCTGGCGGGCCACCTCATCGATTTTGTCGATTGAGTTGGCTCGTTTTATTCATTAGCTCAATTCAGAAGCCTGTTCTTTACTGATAATGCTGTGACTAATTTTTAACCAGCAAAGGAGTGAGAACTATGTCTCTGAAAGGATCCAAAACGGAACAAAACCTCAAGGATGCATTTGCCGGTGAAAGCCAGGCCAACCGCCGCTACCTCTATTTCGCATCCAAAGCTGACGTTGAAGGTTACAACGATGTCGCCGCGGTATTCCGCTCTACCGCCGAAGGGGAAACCGGCCACGCCCATGGACACCTGGAATACCTGGAAGAAGTAGGTGATCCGGCAACCGGCCTGCCAATGGGGAACACCGCTGCGAACCTTAAAGCATCGATTGCCGGTGAAACCCATGAGTACACAGACATGTACCCGGGCATGGCCGCAACCGCCCGGGATGAAGGGTTTGATGAAATCGCTGACTGGTTCGAAACCCTTGCCAAGGCAGAACGCAGCCACGCCAACCGCTTCCAGAAAGCACTGGATAACCTGGATGACTGAGCTCACCCTCGATGACAGATAATCCAGAAAAATAAAGAGCAATGTTCCCATCGTGAACAACTGTCGGGGCGGTCTTCCGCCCCATCATCGAGAGGTGCTGTGCCATGAAGGAAAAGCGCGAAGGCGGCATAGATGCCCCCACACGCCACAATATCGAGTGGCAAAGCGAAGAATTTTATGACAGGGAAGCCCTGCACCGGGAAATGGAGCGGGTATTTGATGTCTGCCATGGTTGCCGTCGTTGCGTCAGCCTCTGTGATGCTTTCCCCACCCTGTTTGACCTGATTGACGAGTCGGACACATTTGAGGTGGACGGTGTCGACAAATCTGATTATCAGAAGGTTGCCGACCAGTGCTACCTCTGCGACATGTGCTACATGACCAAGTGTCCTTATGTCCCGCCCCACGAATGGGAAATTGACTTCCCCCACCTGATGCTCCGGGCCAAGGCAGTTAAATTCCGCGAACAGGGTGCCAGCATCCGGGATAAGGTGCTTTCAAGTACTGATCTTGTCGGCTCAATGGCCACCATCCCGGTGGTGGATGTCACCGTTAACGCCCTTAACAAAAACCGCACCTTCCGGGGCCTGTTGCACAAAGTCGGTGTACACAAGGATGCCACTGTCCCCGAATATCACAGCCAAACAATGCGCAGACAGGCCAAATCCTATACCAGGGAACTCACCCCCGAACCGGTCAACGGCACCACCGGTAAGGTGGCGATGTTCACCACCTGCTACGGCAATTACAACAGCCCCCATCTGGGAGAGGACTTTTTTAAAGTGTTCCAGCACAACGGCATCCATATAGAGATAGTCGGCAAGGAAAAATGCTGCGGGATGCCAAAAATGGAACTCGGCGACCTGGAAAGCGTCGCCCGCGCCAAGGAAGAGAACATCCCCGAGTTGTTATGGCTGGTCGAGCAAGGCTATGACCTGATTGGCCCGGTGCCTTCGTGTGTACTGATGTTCAAACAGGAACTGCCCCTGCTGTTCCCGGATGATGCAGATGTCGCCCGGGTACAGGAAGCGTTTTTTGACCCTTTCGAATACCTGTTCCTTCGCCACAAAGGCGGAAAGTTCAATACTGAGTTCCCCCACCACCTGGGTGATATCAGCTACCACGTAGCCTGTCACCTGCGAGTGCAGAATATCGGCCTGAAAACCGCAGATATTCTCAGCCTTATCCCGGATACAAATGTGATGGCGCAGCAACGCTGTTCCGGCCATGACGGTACCTATGCAGTCAAAACCGAAACCTATGACAAAGCGGTCAAGATTGGTAAGCCGGTTGCCCGCAATGTCGACAAACAGGGGGCAACCTACCTCGCCAGTGACTGCCCGATGGCCGGCAGCCATATTGCAGCCCTGTCATCCCATGCTGAAAAGCCGGTTCACCCCATGACACTGCTGCGCAAAGCTTACGGATTGTAAAGGAGGAGACGTGATGCAAAAGCTGACCCGGATTGATCTGCTGTCACTCGAGGATTATGCCCGCCAGCGCCCCCACTACCGCAAACTGGTGATGGAGCACAAACGCCCAAGGCAAATTGCGCTGAACAAACACGCCCGGCTCTACTTTGAAGACCGCCGGACCGTGCAATACCAGATCCAGGAGATGCTGCGAATTGAAAAGATCTTCGAACCTGACGGGATTGAAGAGGAACTGGCAGCCTACAACCCGCTTATCCCCGACGGACAAAACCTCAAGGCGACCTTTATGCTTGAGTACCCGGATGCCCAGGAGCGCAAGGCTGCCCTTTCCCGCCTGATAGGTGTTGAACAGAAGGTTTGGCTTGCAGTGGATGGCATGGAAAGGGTTTACCCTATCTGCGATGAAGACCTTGAGCGTGACAATGAGGAGAAAACCTCAAGTGTCCATTTCATGCGTTTTGAGCTTCCTCCATCTATGATCCATGCCCTCAAGCAAGGGGCTCAATTGCAAGCTGGAGTATCACATCCAAATATGGACGCCCGGATCATCCTGACTGATACCCAGCGAGATGCCTTGGTTGCAGATCTTGATGATATAGTACTGAACTGATTTCACGACAAAATGCGGAGAACAGTGCTCCGCATTTTCTTTATGTTACTGCTGGTTAAGCGGCCTCAACCACCTCAAAGGAATGGGTCATTTCCACCCCTTTGCCCAGCATCAGACAGACCGAGCAGTATTTCTCCAGTGAGTCTGACACCGCTTTCCCTACCTGAACATGGTCAAGCCCTTCCCCGGTAACCACGAAGTGGATATTCACTGAAGTGAAGTAACGCGGGGCCTCATCACGGCGTACAGACGAAAGCTGGGCTTCACATCCTTGGATAGCCTGCCCGACAGAGGTCAGGGCATCCACCACATCTACCGAACTGCAACCACCTGCAGCCATCAAAACCATCTCCATCGGGCTCGGCGCCGTCTTGCCGCCATTGCCATCCATCACCACAGAATGACCCGATCCGGACTGACCCAGAAAGGTCATATCCGATGTCCAGCGCACCTTGGCCTGCATAAATTCTCCTACTTTCATTTGACGACGTGATCCCATCCACAGTTTTGGTAAATAAGTGACCAATTACGATAGATACAGATCAAGAAATCCGGGGCAAAAAAAGTTAAACTTCCGAGTATTACAAAGCCAGCGACTAAAGCTTGTCGCCCACAACAGGACGTCTTATCCTAATTGGCGCTAACCAAAATAGCTCAACAAAGATTATAGGGATGTCATCGTTGGGCACAAACGCAGAGGAAATGAGTTTTATGGTTCCAGGAAAACCGCAAACCGATCCAACCCTTGAGTGGTTCCTTTCTCACTGCCATATTCATAAGTACCCATCCAAGAGCACGCTGATTCACTCCGGTGAAAAAGCAGAAACCCTGTACTACATCGTTAAAGGCTCTGTTGCAGTACTTATCAAGGATGAGGAAGGCAAGGAAATGATCCTTTCTTACCTCAACCAGGGCGATTTCATCGGAGAACTTGGCCTGTTCGAGGAAGGTCAGGAACGTACTGCATGGGTTCGCGCTAAAACGCCTTGTGAAGTTGCCGAAATTTCTTACAAGAAATTCCGCCAGCTGATCCAGGTTAACCCGGATATCCTGATGCGCCTTTCAGGCCAGATGGCTCGCCGTCTGCAGGTGACCAGCCAAAAAGTTGGTGACTTGGCGTTCCTGGACGTTACCGGCCGCATTGCACAAACTCTGCTGAACCTGGCCAAGCAGCCAGATGCCATGACTCACCCAGACGGCATGCAAATCAAGATCACCCGTCAGGAAATTGGTCAGATTGTTGGCTGTTCACGTGAGACCGTTGGCCGCATCCTGAAGATGCTGGAAGAGCAGAACCTGATCTCTGCCCACGGTAAAACCATCGTGGTATACGGTACCCGTTAATTTCAGGGTATCGCTTGTAAAACGCCAGTCCCAGACTGGCGTTTTTGTATGTCTGATTTCCCAAGCGCCCTCCTGACGCCACATTCCGGCTCACACCTGCAACACCCTCATCCGCAAGAAAAAATCACCGAAATATTCCAACAGGTATTGTGAGCAAGATCTCGCCAGTTTTTCTTGCAAGGTGCTGCACGCATGATATTTTGTCCGGGCACCCCGGAGGGGAAGTCACCATATGACAGGGATGGACAGGGAATGAACATCGAGTACTTTGACCACAGTGAGTGGACTCTGCCTGGCGCTCCGAGCAGTAACACAACAACCGAACTCACCGGTTTTTGTGGCATGGGGCATTACCTAAACCAGCAGGAACTGGCCTCTGAAAAAGGCCGCCACAATGGACCGGAATCCTCTCTCTGGACACAGGAACCGCCCCAACAGTAAGCACTAGCTGCGCTCCCTCACATAAAAAAACTCCCAGGCACTGCCCGAGCGATTTCATGTTTCAGCAAAAGCCGGCTTAACGGTTGGTGCTTTCGAAAATCTTGTCCGCTGATGCTGCCACAAATCCCGGGTACAGGTTGCCGTCTTCCATCAGGTAACGTTTTGCAAACTCATAAAACCCGCCAGGGATAGTCTGTTCCCCGTCAGAAAACATCACCGGTACCTTGTCCGCCATGGTAGAGGATTGTTCCAGCAGAACCTCAGGGCTGCCTTTCACCTCACCACCGAATTCATTGATGGCAAAGCCGGCACTGCGGAGCACATCATTTACCCCTTTCACCGAATCTAAGGAGCTGAGTTGGTTGACGCTGACGGTAAAGTGGTTGGCACCATAACCGTGTGCCGCCACCCAGCCTGCATACTCACTCTCTTCAGCCAATGCCTGGAAGGTTGCAAAGTCCAGGTCCCACAAGCGCCCGCCTGAGAGGAAGTCTGAACCCCGTAGTGCATCGTCATCCACCTGGTCAACCAGGGCCCTGACTTTCTGTTGTAACCCGGTAGAGCAGCGGCCAATTTGCAGCTCACTGATAAATACCTTAGGGGCTTCGCTGTTAGGGTGCTCAAAATGCTGCGCATAGAGCTTCTTGGCTTCAAAGTCATACTCACCCTTGGGTTCATACCCCAGCGCAATAAAAGGCGCAGCAAGGCGATCCAGGCCCACTTTAGGCAGGTTGAAGGTGCGCAGGGCGATATGGTCATTAAGCAAAGGCTGCCCTTCCTGTAGCAAGGCATGTACCTTGGCTGCGGACGGGCAAAGCCGGCGGGTATAATCCCGCCAAAGTTCGGCAAACAAAGCGTTAACGTAATCCAAGGTTGTCTCCTTAAAATGTCAGGCTATCCATTGCAGCCCGGTTACTGCGTATTGTTTAGTTTAGAGGGTAATGCCCGGAGCCGGTGTTGCAGGCATAACCACGTCATCACCTTCCATTGACGCCATCGGGTAAGCACAGTAATCAGCAGCGTAGTACGCACTCGGGCGCAAGTTCCCGGACGCCCCCGGGCCGCCAAATGGTGCATCACTGCTTGCCCCTGTCAGCTGGCGGTTTCGGTTCACAATGCCAGCCCGGATATGGTCGAGGAAATATTGCCATTCGCTGTCATCAGTCGAAATCAGCCCGGCAGACAACCCGTAACGGGTGTCGTTGGCAAGCTCTACGGCATTTTCCAGCCCGGTATAGCGCATTACCTGCAACAGCGGCCCGAAGTACTCATCATCCGGCAGGGACCCAATGGCACTGACTTCAAGGATCCCCGGTGTGATCACTGCGTCACCGATTCGGCGTGATGCCAGCAACGGGGTTGCACCGAGGGAGACCAGGTAGTCCTGTGCATCCAGTATGCCCTGTGCTGCACGGCTTGAAATCAGCGATCCCATAAACGGCTGCTCTTCATCAAACTGCCCGCCCACCTTTATACCTGCGGTCATGGCAACCAGTCGTGCAAGCAACTCGTCACCTTTGGTGCCTTCAGGCAGGTACAGGCGACGGGCGCAGGTGCAACGCTGTCCGGCACTGATAAAGGCGGACTGGATAATTGTGTAGGCAGTGGCTTCGACATCATCAAAATTGTCGGTAACCACCAGCGGGTTGTTGCCGCCCATTTCCAATGCCAGCATCTTGCCCGGTTGCCCGGCGAACTGTCGGTGCAGCAGGTTCCCGGTATTGGCGCTGCCAGTAAACAGCAGGCCATCAATGCCTTTTGACTGGGCCAGTGCCTCACCGGTTTCACGCCCGCCCTGGACAAGGTTCAGCACACCGTCAGGCAAGCCGGCCTGCTGCCAGAGCTTCACCATCTCTTCCGCCACTTTCGGCGTCAGGTCAGACGGTTTAAGGACAACCGTATTCCCTGCCAGCAATGCCGGTACAATGTGGCCGTTAGGCAGATGGCCCGGAAAGTTATAGGGGCCAAACACCGCGAGTACACCAAGTGGGCGGTGACGAAGGACAGCCTGGCTGCCGGCAACATCCTTGCTTCGCTCACCGGTACGTTCTTGGTAGGCTCGGATGGATATCGCCACTTTCCCGACCATGGCTCCGGCTTCCGTTCGGGTTTCCCACAACGGTTTGCCGGTTTCCTCTGCGATTACCCGTGCCAGGTGCTCCCCGTTATCCTTCACTAATTCTGCATAACGTTCGGCCAGTGCCTGACGTTCCTCGAATGAGGTTTTGCGCCAGGTCAGGAATGCACGGCGTGCCTCGGCAACCGCCTTTTCCACCAGTTCAGCGTCTGCTGCGTTACCTTTCCAGACTGTTTCACCGGAAAATGGGTTGAGCGAGGCCATGGCATCGCCGCTGCCGGCGAGCCATTGGTTTCCAACAAGATGTGTCATGGTGTTCCTTCCTTAGAGAGCGACCAGTCTGAGGGTGTCGCCGGTTTTAACCATCAGGGCCTGCGCGGCTGCCGGATCGATCAGCGCCTTGCCACGCTCTTCATCGATGGCCACTTTGGCGGTCACTGCCCGGAAATCTGCAAAACGCGTATTGCTGACTAGGTAGTCTTTGGCACTGCTGTGTTCACTTACATGAGCAACCGCATTGAAAGAGTGGCGGACCGACTCGATATTCCTGCGGTCACACTCCACAGTCGGGCCCGCATCAAAGATGTCGACATAGTTTCGGCAGGTGAACCCTTCTTTTTCCAGAAGGCGCAGCGCCGGACGGGTTTTTTCGTGTACCTGGCCGATCACTTCCCGAGCCTCTGGGCTGAGCAGGCTGGTGTAAATAGGCAGTTTGGGCATCAGATCGGCGATAAAGCCCTTTTCACCGATGCCCGTCAGGTAGTCTGCCAGGGTAAAGTCGATAGAAAAGAAGTGTTCCTTAAGCCAGTTCCAGAAAGGCGAAACCCCGTTTTCATCAGACACACCGCGCATTTCAGCAAAGATGACGTCAGAGAAACGCTCCGGGAATTCCGCCAGCATCAGGAAGCGGCACTTGGACAGCAGCTTGCCATTCAGCCCGCCCCGGAACTGGGGGCGAAGGAACAGGGTGCAGATTTCAGAGCACCCGGTGTAGTTGTTGCCAAAGGTCAGCACTTCCACCACGTTGTGGACATTCAGGCGGCGTGAATGGTGCACCACCTTGCTGACATGGTAGCTGTAAAAAGGGACATCCAGCCCAATCGCAGACTCAATGCCAGTGGTACCGGCAACTTCGCCGGTCGCCACATCTTCAGCGACCATCAGGTAACCTTCCCCTGTTGGGCCAGATTCCTGTTTATTGAAACTCTCCACCGAATGGGCGATACGTTTGGCAATTAACTCTTCATTGACAGGAAGAGATGTAAAACCAACACCCGACTCCTCGGCGATGGTCATCAGTGCATCAAAATCAGTTTCCCGGATAGGACGAATTACCAGCATATTGCCCCCCTCACTCCCTGGGTGGCAGCCATCAGGCTGCCGTCAGTTTCGCCAACGCACGGTCAAGGCGCGCCATACCTTCTTCAACTTCTTCTTTGGTAATCACCAGAGAAGGTGTCATACGCACCACATTGGCACCGGCCACCAGCAGCATCAGGCCTTCTTCACCGGCAGCCACCAGCACATCACGTGCCCGTCCCTGCCATTCATCGTTAAGCACCGCCCCAAGCAGCAAACCCTTGCCGCGGATTTCCTGGAAAAGGCCATATTTGGCATTGAGGGCCTCAAGGGATTCACGGAACCACTTTTCGCGCTCCAGAACACCAGCCAGCACTTCCGGCTTGCTGACTTCGCCGACAACTGCTTCTGCAACTGCAGTTGCCAGCGGGTTGCCACCATAGGTTGAACCATGGGTACCCACCTTCATGTGCTGAGCCAGTTCAGTGGTTGTCAGCATGGCACCAACAGGGATACCGCCACCCAGTGATTTCGCGGTACTCAGGATATCAGGCGTCACACCGAGCCCCTGGTAAGCATAGAAATGGCCTGTACGGCCGTTACCGGTCTGGACTTCATCAAAAATCAGCAACGCATTGTGCCGGTCACACAACTCACGCACCGCTTTAACGAATTCGGGGGTCGGGGAAACGATACCACCCTCACCCTGCAGAGGCTCCATCATCACCGCACAGGTACGGTCTGAGATTTTGGCTTTCAGTGCGTCAATATCATTGTATGGCAGGTGGGTGACATCACCCGGCTTGGGACCGAAACCGTCAGAGTAGGCAGCCTGGCCCCCCACTGTGACAGTGAAAAACGTACGTCCATGGAAACCCTGGTTGAAAGCGATGATTTCGCTCTTTTCCGGGCCATGGACATCTGCAGCCCAACGACGTGCCAGTTTCAGGGCAGCTTCGTTGGCTTCAGCACCGGAGTTGGCAAAGAAAACTTTCTCTGCAAAGCTCACTTCCGTCAGTTTTTTAGCCAGGCGCAGCGCCGGCGCGTTGGTCATGACATTGCTGAGGTGCCAGAGCTTCTCAGCCTGGTTTTTCAGGGCGTCAACCATCACAGGGTGACAGTGCCCCAGGCAACTCACTGCAATGCCACCGGCAAAGTCGATGTACTCGCGATCATCCTGATCCCAGATACGTGCACCTTTACCCCTGTCAGGGATCATCTGCATCGGTGCGTAACAGGGCACCATGACATCATCAAATAATTTACGTTCTACTTTCTGTACCCCTGACATTGCACGTTCCTTCTGGTGTTTACTGCATATGCATAGTATTTACATTGCTTTAACCTTAGCAATAGCAGGAAAATCTATCCACGCTGCCCGGTTAACGCCCATTATTCATTGCGATACCATAGTTATGCGCGATGGAAGGAAAAGAATTAATAGACCGAATGACAATGGTGTCTTTCCTGGCAGGAAATAAAAGGGTTTACCGTGGTATTGCGTAATCTGACAGCAAAAAAGCAGAGCATTTTATACAGAAGCCTTGAACTTTTACTGTTGGATAAATTTCAGGCAGGTAATGGACGTGAATAAGCTTGCAGACCCAGTTCTCACTGGAAAACGTAAAGAAAAGTTTAAAAAAGTGATAACGATCGGGTTTGGCACCGGCCCAGCCAGTGCCTTGATGTTCAGCGACGGAGGAAGTTTTCCAGCAGTGCATGGCCCTGTTCGGTAAGAATACTTTCCGGGTGGAACTGGACCCCTTCAAGATCCAACGTTTTGTGGCGAAGGCCCATAATCTCGTCAAAGTCCCCATCCCGCTCCGTCCAGGCGGTGATTTCAAAGCAATCCGGCAGGGATTCACGCTCCACAACCAAGGAATGGTAACGGGTGACCGTCAGCGGATTATTGAGACCGGCAAATACTCCTTTCCCAGTGTGGACAACCGGCGAGGTTTTACCATGCATTACCTGGCGGGCACGGAGCACAGTTCCACCGAAAACCTGTGCCATTGACTGGTGTCCTAAACAGACACCGAGAATCGGCAGTTTGCCGGCAAAATGACGGATAGCTTCAAGGGAAATACCTGCGTCATCCGGTGTACAGGGCCCGGGCGAAATGACCAGGCGGCTCGGTGACATGGCTTCAATATCTGCGATGGTCAGTTCATCGTTACGCTTTACCACTACCTCAGCACCCAACTCACAAAAGTACTGGTAAAGGTTGTAGGTAAAGGAGTCATAGTTATCGATGATCAGCAACATGACATCACTCTATGTTGGTTCAGGATAATACCTGGGACAAAAAAGGCAGCGTAACCCGCTGCCTTTTCAATTTCTACAGGCCAATTACCACTGAGGGTTGCGGACAAAGCCAACGGCTTCGTATACGTTCTTCAGGGTTTCAATCGCCTTGGCTGATGCTTTTTCCGCACCCACTTTCATCACCTGATCCAGGTAAGCCTGGTCAGCGCGGTATTCCTTGAAGCGCTGCTGGATTGGCTCAAGCATGGCAACCACTGCTTCTGCGGTGTCTTTCTTCAGGTGGCCGTACATCTTGTCTGCGTATTCTGCTTCCAGGGCTTCGATGGACTTGCCGGTCACACCGGAAAGGATACCCAGCAGGTTGGAAACGCCCGGCTTCTCTTCGATGTTGAACAGGACACGTGGCGGCTCGTCTGAGTCGGTCACAGCGCGTTTGATCTTCTTGGTGATCGCCTTTGGATCTTCCAGAATACCGATAACGTTGCCGCGGTTTTCATCCGACTTGGACATTTTCTTGGTCGGATCCTGCAGGCTCATTACGCGGGCACCCACTGGCGGGATGTATGGTTCCGGTACAGTGAACACATCACCGTAAAGGTTGTTGAAACGGAACGCGATATCGCGAGCCAGCTCCAGGTGCTGCTTCTGGTCGTTGCCAACAGGTACCTGGTGCGCCTGGTACAGCAGGATATCTGCCGCCATCAGAACCGGGTAGCCAAACAGGCCTGCGTTGATGTTTTCAGCGTGGCGGGCTGACTTGTCCTTGAACTGGGTCATGCGGTTCAGCTCACCCATCTGGGTATAGCAGTTCAGCACCCAGCTCAGTTGCGCGTGCTCTGGCACGTGTGACTGAATGAACAGGTTGCTCTTTTGCGGATCAACACCCACAGCCAGACATACTGACAGTGCATCCAGGGTGGCTTCACGCAGGGCAGCGGCATCCTGGCGGACAGTAATGGCATGAAGATCTACGATGCAGTAGTTACACTCGTAGTCTTCCTGCATTTGGTGCCACTGGCGCAGCGCACCCATGTAGTTACCAATACTCAGTTCACCAGACGGCTGAACACCGCTGAGAACCACGGGCTTTGCTGTTGGGTTGCTCATCTAGTTTTTCCTGTCTCGGCCGGTTACTTCCGGCACTTGTCACTTCTAAAATTTGCTGATGGCTAATTTAACGCGTTTTCACGCCGGTGAGAACCGTCAGCAGGTCAGCAAACTGACCGGTAACCAGCTCAGGGCCGGAAATTGCGATGGATTCACCGTAGTTGTAGCCGTAAGTCAGGCCAACAGACGCAATTCCGGCATTTTTTGCTGCCAGAATATCGTTGCGGGAATCCCCCACCATCATCAGCTCATCCTGTGCCAGGCCATATTTTTCACGCAGGTGGTTGAGCGGCATCGGATCAGGTTTTTTCACCGGGAAGGCATCACCGCCAAAAACATCATCGAACAGGCTGTCTATACCAAGTTCGGCCAGGATATCCGGTACAAACTGCGAGGGTTTGTTGGTAATAATCCCGAGCTGGTATCCACTTGCTTTCAGGGTTTGCAGAGTCTCGATAACATCATCATAGACCTTGGTCCCTTCATGCCCATTGTTATGATAGTGAAAGTCAAAACGCGCACGGGCTTCTGCACGGAGTGCATCTGGCAACTCAGGGTCAACCTCAATGCTGTCACTCAGCGCACGGCCAATCAGCACGTCAGCACCATTGCCGACCCAGGTACGCACCTTTTCAGCCGCCGGTGGGGTTCGGCCAAGGTCGGTCATCGCCATCTGAACCGCAACGGCAAGTTCCGGTACGCTGTCAATCAGCGTTCCATCCAAATCAAAGGCGATGTATTTCACCGCCCCGAACTGGCACCTGTTTTTTACTGCCATATCCATCAGCGAGATACCTGGGAAAGCTCTTCGCGCATCTGGTCAATGACCGCTTTGTAATCCGGCTTGCTGAAAATAGCTGAACCGGCAACAAACATATCGGCGCCGGCTTCAGCGATTTCACGGATGTTATCCACCTTCACGCCACCGTCGATTTCCAGACGGATATCGTAGCCACTTTCGTCAATGCGGCGGCGAACTTCGCGCAGTTTATCCAGGGTAGATGGAATGAACGACTGGCCACCGAAACCTGGGTTGACGGACATCAGCAGGATCATATCCAGCTTGTCCATCACGTAATCCAGATGGTGCAGTGGGGTTGCCGGGTTGAATACCAGACCAGCCTTACAACCGCATTCCTTGATCAGTTGCAGGGAACGGTCGATGTGCTCACTGGCTTCGGCATGGAAGGTGATCATTGATGCACCGGCTTTGGCAAAGTCAGGGATAATACGGTCTACCGGCTTAACCATTAGATGCACGTCAATGGGAGCCGTGATGCCGTAATCGCGCAGCGCTTTACAGATCGGTGCACCAAATGTCAGGTTCGGGACATAGTGGTTGTCCATCACATCGAAGTGAACCACATCGGCACCGGCTGCAAGAACCTTCTCAACATCTTCACCAAGGCGAGCAAAGTCTGCAGAGAGAATAGACGGGGCGATCAAATAATCCTTCATGATTAAGCCTCAATGGGTATATCGGTTAGAGGGGGAATTGGCGACATTCTACCCGATTGGCCTTGACCTGTCCCGACAGTGATTCTTTTGATACACATAAATTCCACTTTGCTTTCGTCAGGTCTACGCTGTTATCTGGACCCTATTCCGCCGGAGACAAGGATGACCGCAAGCGAAAAGAGCAGTGATAAACGCCCCGGGTTGGTAACAATGATTCTCAGTGTGCTGGCAGCCATGTTCGGGGTACAGTCCGACAAAAACCGCCGGCGCGACTTTGCTTTTGGCTCAGCAACACCGTATATCGCACTGGGAATTGGCTTTGTGGTGGTGTTTGTTCTGGTGCTTGTGGTGGTAGTAAATCTGGTGATAGCGGGAAACAGTGCCGCGTAGATCCGTTTACGCGGTAAGCAGGTAGCAGAAAAGGGTCAGAAACGTGGTGAAAACAGGGCCAGCAGTTCATCAACCTTGTTGCGGCCATGAACATTGCGGCTGATGGTACGCTTTACCTTTACCACGGTCAGCCGGGCATCCTGGTACCAGTCACGGGTCTGTGCCGTGTCGTGGTTGGAAATCAGTACCGGCACCCCTTTGTCATGGGCCGTGTATACAGCCAGCTCACCCAGTTTTTTCTGCTCACCCGGGCCAAAGCCGTTGGCGGAATAGGTGGTGAAATTTGCCGTCGCAGACAATGGTGCATATGGCGGATCGCAATACACCACACACCCCTCCCTTGCTGCGGCGAAAGACTGCTCAAAGCTCTCGCAGACAAAGGTTGCCTTCTGGGATTTTTCCGAAAAGAACTCCAGTTCCGCCTGAGGGAAGTAGGGCTTTTTATAGGAACCGAACGGCACGTTGTAGCCGCCTTTTTTGTTATAGCGGCACAGGCCGTTATAGCCATGGCGGTTCATATAGAGGAAAAACAGCGATCTTTCATAAACATCGTGTGATGCATTGAATGCCTTGCGGATAGACAGGTATTTGTCCTTTACGTTGTGATGCTCAGTGAACAGTGTACGAGCATCAACGATAAACGGGGACGCATCATCCTTCAGGATATTGAACATATTGATCAAATCCTGGTTGATATCAGAAAGGCGATAGCTTGAATAATCTGTGTTGAGAAAAACTGACCCAGCCCCGACAAAAGGCTCAATCAATTCCTCACCTTCCGGCAGGTGCTGGCGAATCGCGTCAACCAGGGAATATTTACCCCCAGCCCATTTTAAAAACGCACGCTGCTTTTTCATTGCCGCTTATTCACTACCACTGCTGCCAGAAAGGTGGCGGATTGTACCTTATTTTTCGCCAACTCTCAGCGATAAATCACAAATTGACGCGGTCAATTTCACGGTGAATACGGGCAAAGCTCTTCACCCATGGACCCAGTGCCTGCAGATTTTGCGGCATATCCATTTCTGCCCGGCGGGCGGCATTCACAGAAGCATAGTCACCCCAGATAACCATGAACCAGGGCTCCCCACTGCGCACGGTCTGGTATACCTTCACTTTGCCTTGCAGGCTGTTGTCCTGGATGAAGGTATTTACCTCGGTCTCGGAACGCAAGGCCGCCAGTTGGAGTGCATAGCGTTCAGCCGGTACATCTCTCAATTCGGTGTTTGCGATATCAAGGTCTGACGTTGCCACAGTCTGAGGTGCAGGTGCCTTGTTGGCATTCGCTGCAGGTTTTGGCAACGGCTTGCTGTCTGTTGCCAATGGATCCGGCAAGGTTACTTGTGTCTTCCCGGCAAGCTCAGGCAACAGGGGCTCAGCTACCGCGCGGGTACCGTCTCCGCCGACAGACTGGTCTTCCATAATGGCGTCCACCACGGTATCCGGCACAACCAGGCGTTTGCCATCGTCCCGTCGTCCCACGGTAAGCCCTGCAAATTCCGAATCTTCAGGCAGCGCTGCACTGTCATCAACAACCGGAGGCAGCCCGGCTTCACTGTTTTGCCCGGCCAACACCTTGTCGTCATCAGTGTTGATCTTGCCTTCGTCAATCGCTGTTTCAAGTGACGGAATTTTGTCGTCATCTGTAGCACCGGGTTCCGGCGTAGTGACCACAGGTACGGCCTTTTCCACCGGCGATCCGCCTAACAGGTACCAACCCAGCCCACCAAGCCCCAGCAAAATCAGCAGTAATGCCAGTAGGATGGCGGGAGTAAAACGGCGGTCGCGCTTTTCTTTTGACACAGGAACCTCCTGTTGTTGCAGGCCAAAAAGAGCACCCGGTAAAGATGGCACATTCGCAGCACGCATGCGGAAAATTCTACGCTGTCCGGCGTCCAGTCCCTGGGACGTCAGCATCAGCTCGATAAGCATTTCCCGCTCACTGTCGGTAAGATGCGGTATTTCCACTTCCAAAGGGGTGCTGCCCTGGCCGTAAGATACCTGGCGCAGGCATTTATCCAGTTTGCCTTTGAGGCTGAATGCCAGCACATTGACCTGCCAGCCCTGGGCGATTTTTGCATGTTGCACCAGGGCCCACAGCTCCGCCACCATATTGGGTGACAGGCAGTGTGCATCATCAATGGCAATAAGAAGTTGGCAGGGCTGGTCACCGAGAAGGTGCTGGAGGCTGTCGAGCAGGCTGTCCTGTTCATTGAAGACACTGCCGTGCACAAGCTGCCCAAGGATGATGGCTCGCTGGCGGGCATCGTCCTGGCGGGCATTACAAATCAGGAGTGCCTGGGAAGTATCTTTCGCCCAGGACTCAAGGTACCGCTCTACCAGCCATGAACGGCCAGCGCCCTGTTCACCGGTGATCTGAACCAGGTTTGAACTGAATCGGGTGACAAACTGCAGTCTCGACAGAATTTGGTGTTGGCTGTCGAGATCCAGTGACATTGACGGTAAGGGTCCGCTCATGCTTTACCAGCTATTTTGTTTCGATGACCTCTGTCAGGGTTTGCTCAGTGACATCGGAAACCACTTCAGCCGAACCAATGCCGGTTGGCAATACCAACCGTAACTGGCCGGAAAGTACTTTTTTGTCCCGCATCATATGCTTGATAAAGGCTTGATAACCCATATTTTCCGGTGCTTTAACCGGAAGGGATGCCGCCTCGAGAAGCGCAGTAATTTGCGTGACCATTTCCGAACTGACCAATCCTTGACGCCTTGCAGTTTCTGCAGCAAGAACCGTGCCTGCCGCTACTGCTTCGCCGTGCAGCCAGTTGCCGTAACCCATTTCCGCCTCAATGGCATGACCAAAGGTATGACCGAGGTTTAACAGGGCACGGACGCCGGATTCGCGCTCATCCTTTGCGACAACATCCGCTTTGATTTCACAGCAACGCTTGATGGTATAAACCAATGCCTGGTTATCCAGTGCATTCAATGCCGCCAGATTGTCTTCCAGCCAAGTGAAAAAAGGACCATCAGCGATAATGCCGTACTTGATAACTTCTGCCATGCCGGCAGCAAATTCTCTAGGAGGCAGGGTAGAAAGCGCCTTGGTATCAATCACAACCGATTTGGGCTGGTAAAACGCCCCGATCATGTTCTTGCCAAGGGGGTGGTTGATAGCCGTCTTGCCACCAACGGAGGAATCCACCTGGGACAGCAGCGTCGTAGGAACCTGAATAAAGTCCACGCCACGCTGGTAACAGGCAGCTGCAAAACCAACAACATCACCAATAACACCGCCGCCGAGTGCAACCAAAAGCACATCCCGGCTGTAACTTCCTTCCAGCAGGAAGGTCTGGATGGTATTGAAGGTTTCCAGCGTTTTGTATTGCTCACCATCCGGCAAGCTCAGCAGCGATGGGGTGCCCCCGGCTGCCTTTAGTGTTTCCATCAAGGTGTCCGCGTACAGCGGTGCTATGGTGTCATTGGTGACCACCACCACCTTGCGCCCATCAGCTTCAGCGAACAGTGCCGGTTGCTCAAGCAGACCGGCACCGATCGAAATCAGGTAACTTCTTTCACCAAGCTCTACGGAAATCCGTTCCATGGGCAATACATTCCTGTTTATTATTAGTGATTTTCAATAAGTTCAATGATTTGGTTCGCAACCACTTTGGCACTCTGGTCGTCCGTACGAACAACATAGTCAGCCACTTCTTCGTACAGTGGGTTACGCTTGCCAGCCAGATCTTCCAACACGTCACGTGGACTGTCAGTTTGCAGAAGAGGACGGCGCTTGTCTCGCTGGGTACGTGCCAGTTGCTTCTCAATAGTCGTCTCAAGGTATACAACGATACCACGTGCAGACAGACGGTTGCGGCTTTCTTTACTTTTTACTGAACCTCCACCGGTTGCCAGGACAATGCCCTGCATTTGAGTCAGCTCATCGATGACTTTTTCTTCACGTACACGGAAGCCTTCCTCACCCTCTACATCGAAAACCCAGGCGATATCTGCGCCGGTACGTTCTTCGATGACGGTGTCAGAATCGTAAAAATCCATGTGCAGTGATTGAGCGAGATGTCTGCCAATGGTGCTTTTTCCAGCCCCCATTGGGCCAACCAGAAAGATATTTCTTTTTTCAGCCATTTCAGGAAATTACGCGCGGTTAATAAGACAACACCGCCCGCGGGCTGTATTCGCAATAAGCCCGAGGCGCCACATTCCTCACAGATAATTCGTGATCAGACCAAAAATTATCTCAGCTAACAGGGCATCTTGGCAACCTTCCCGTCATTTTCAAACCCAATTAGATTTAAGTCATGACGGGGGCGGCATCTGTTTTTCTGAATAAAGCGGTTACTGGACAATGATTTTCGGGGTGACAAAAATCAGTAATTCGCGCTTGGCTAATTTGTCGTAAGTACGTCGGAACAGGGCTCCCAGTCCTGGGATATCACCAAGGAGTGGCACTTTGTCTACGCCCTTGCGCACCTCATGTTGGTAAATACCACCAAGGACCACGGTTTCCCCATTGTCCACCAGTACCTGGGTACCGATACGCTGGGTATCGATGGCCACAGCCTCACCGCCACCGGCCTTAACAGTTTGGCCCGGACGGTCCTGGGTCACCTGGAGATCCAGTACCAGCTTGTTGTCCGGGGTGATCTGCGGGGTAACGGAAAGGCTCAGCACGGCTTTTTTGAATGAAATGGATGTTGCACCACTGGAAGCAGCCTCAAGGTAAGGCAACTCTGTACCCTGTTCGATATAGGCTGCCATCTTGTTGGTGGTCAGCAGGCGTGGGGACGAAATAATTTCAGCCTTGGACTCGGCCTGAAGGGCAGAAAGCTCCATATCCAGCAGGAAATCCGAACCCAGCTTAGCGACCTGGAAAGCAATGCTTGATGCTCGGGCATCGGTCGCCCCCAGGTTAACGTTAAGGAAGTCATCAATGGTAGTAGAGCCGCCACCACTGTCACCGCCTTCTCCTCCGGAACCGCCCTCGCTTCCACCACCACTGTTTCCAATCCCTTCATACAGCCCCTGCCCAGCAAGGTTGCTTTCAATAGAACCACCAATGCCCATGGAGCTGGAATCGAGCACACCCCAACGCACGCCGATTTCATCAAGGGTGCCGTCATCAACGGTTACTATCCGGGCCTCAATTTCCACCTGTTTGACCGGGATATCCAACGTCGTTACCAGATCCCTGATCACCTGGAGGTTTTCCTGCAAGTCACGGATAACCAGGGAGTTGGTACGAGAGTCCACAGATACCGCCCCACGTGCTGTCAGCATACTGATCCCGTCTTCAGCACCACTCAGCAAGGTCGCAATGTCCTGTGCTTTCGCATAATTGATGGTAATGACCTCTGAGCGCAGGGAAGACAGCTCTTCGGCTTTGCGGGAGATTTCCAGCTCCTGCTGCTCCCGCCTGTCCAGGTCGGCTTTCGGGGCAACAAGAATCACGTTGCCGTCAATACGCTTGTCCAGCCCATTTATCTTAAGGATGGTATCAAGCGCCTGTTTCCACGGCACATTGTCCAGGCGCATGGTGAGGTTGCCGGAGACAGAGTCGGACACCACCAGGTTAAATCCGGAATGATCCGCAATAATCTGCAAAACAGTCCGGACCGGAATATCCTGGAAATTGAATGAAACCGGCTTCCCCCTGTCCCTGGTGACTTTCGGTTGCTTGGCCTGCTTGCCTATCACAACAGTAAACCGCTTGCCCTTCTGGTCATAGTGGTAACCGTAAGGGCCTTTTACCGTCAGAAGGAACTGGGCATCCTTTTCCCGGATAAAGGATTCAACCTGGGTAACCGGGGTTGCAAAGTCCACGACATCCAGCACGTAAAGCATGTCCTCAGGCAGGCGGGTATCTTTGAGGGTCACCAGGAGGCCTTCTTTTCTCCTTTCCATACTGGCGGCAACCTGCTGACTGTTTAGGTCAATAACCAGATGCCCTTCCCCGGCTTCTGTACGGCTGAAATCAACCGCCTCAATCCGTGGGGAGGTATTGGATGCAGTTTCAGAAGCAGAAACCGGCAGGGCAAGCCCAAAAGCCAAAACCGCACCAGCCACTGTCAGCCGGTGGCAGTAATGTTTAAGTTGAGCCATCACGTTAACTCCCATACTGGCTACCATTTCCGTCATCTCCCTTGACGCCATTCAAGCCCAGCAGGACACTGCGTGTCTGCCAGCACCCCAGCCCATCCGGCAGAGATTCTGTCACGCGGATCCCTTGCTGCTCTATAGCGTCAATTTTTCCCAGGTTTTCCCCAACATAATCGCCAAAACTGGCCTTCCGTATCTCTCCATCCGGCATTTGAATCAAGGCAGCCCGATAAGATTTGTTACCTATTACGCCCTTAAACCTCAGATTTGAAAGAGAATATTCCTCCAAAGCACCAATTGTGCGAGAGAGATCCGGTTGCCAGCAATCCGTTATCTTCTGGACCTTAGCGGTTTCCCTGTGTGGTGCTGCAAACGGGTCCCGGCCGTTGTCCATTGAAAATGGCACAGCTTCAAATGCAGGCAGCGTCGGGTTTGCCATTGCAACAACCGTTGCAGACGCTTTGGTACGGGCGATATAGCTGTCCAGATCCGCAGTGCTGGAATCACAGGCACTCAGCATGGGTACCAACAGGAACAAAAATGTTTTCCTCACTTTCATTTTTCATCCTCCCGTTCGATAAACCGGTAGGTCTTGGCAGATACGTTGAATGACAACCCTGCTTTATCCTTCGTATTGTTGATAGAAAAATCATGCAAGCTGACAATTCTCGGCATACGGGCAAGATCTGCAGCAAAGGCCCCCAGATGGGCATAGTCCCCGGAAATATCCATTTTCAGCGGCACCTCATACAGCCAGTCCTGTTTTAGCGCCGGCAGCCACTCAATTCTGCGAAATGCCAGGCCGTTGCGGACCCCAAGCTCGTTTATCCCGGCCAGGAGCCCGGCCAGCTCATTTTCAACGGGGAGCTGCTTACGCATGGTCTGGTACTGGAGATCCAGGATTTCCACCTGGTTGGCAACACTGATAAGGGTGGCGGTTTTAACCACCTTGCCCTTAAATTCACTCTTGAGGGTATGCTCCGCTGATATCAGGGATTCACGCTGTTCAAGCTTGGGACTGATCACAAGGAAATACATCAGCACCAGGGTTAGCAATGACGCTATAACCACCACAGTGATCCTCGGGATTGTCGGCCAGAAAGCCAGATCTTCAAGATCGAGATCGCGCCAGTTATCCATGACTTACCTCTTTTTGAAGCGACGCTGTGGTATGCGGTGCAAGGTGGAAAGTGACCCGGAACTGTTTACGGTCAGTCCCTTTTTCCGGGCTGTCGACGATGGTGTGTACTGACACCTGGCTGACTTCCGGGCTCAACTCCAGCTCTGCCAGCAACTCTGCCAACCTGGCATGGGAGTCGGCGTAACCGTTGATATCAATGGTCCCCCCGCGGTAGGAAAGATCGTTGAAATAAACCCCTTCCGGAACATGGGTTGCAAGGAAATTGAGCGCCCGGGTTGTTTCATTGCGCTTAAGCTGCAGATCAGAGACAACCCCAATACGATCCTGCAGTGAACGCTGTTTCATCCTGAGCTCCCTGAGCCTGGCCAGTTGCCGGTTAAGCTCATCAATTTCGCTTTGCAGTATGTGGTTCCGTGTCTGCTGATAATCAATCTGGTAATCCAGCACCTGGGCTGCTGACACAGCCAGCAACAGCGCAACTGAAATACCAACGCCAAACTGGACAGCCAGGTTTTTCTTTTGCCGTTGTTTTTCCTTTTGCCGCCAAGGCAGGAGGTTAATGACCGGAAGCATTGATGGCCCCCCTCATGACAAGTCCTGCAGCGACTGCAAATTCGTTCAGGCCACTGGAAAAGTCCTGCTTCACTGAAGCGGAGATGTCCAGGTAATGGGCCGGATCCAGCCAGCCCACTTCGATTTGCAATGCATTTTTTAATACACCTGGGTTTAACCCCCCCGCACCGCCCCCGGTCAGCCAGAGGTTAAGGAGAGGCGCTGTGGGGTATTGGGAGTTATGCAGGTTTATCTGCCGCCTAAGGCATGAAATCAGCTCCTCAAGCTCCGGTGAATCGGCAATCGTCATGTCCCGTTGCCTCGCCCTGGCAAAATTAATGGAGAACTCGCGGTAATATTCCGGCGCAACGACCGGATGGAAACAGCAGCAGGTCTTTCCTGCACCAATATCCACCAGCATGGCGGGCAAATTAGCCTGCCCGTTGTCATGCACATGCTTCCAGAGCCACATCAGGGCATGAGGTTGAAGCTCAATGACAGAAGGCTCAATACCATGCTTCTTCAACGCTTCAAGGCAAGGTTCAACACTGTCCCGGCGGCAGGCAAAGACATCAAAAAAAGCCTGTTCCAGCCCGTCTGCTTCATCACTGCGACAAAAATCAAAATAAATGTTTTCCACCGGGACCGATAACATGCCCGCAAGGCTGGCTCCGATAGAATATTCCAGTGCATCAGCGCTCTGGTTGGGGTCTGCTGCCACGCGCTTGGTGATGACATCCACATGGGAGAGGCTTAGCAGGGTAGTTTCAGGAAACCGTGAAAAACGCCCCAACTGCTGTTTCAGCTGGCTTTTTAAGTTTTTGAAAATTTGGTCAAAGTAGTCGGCTGCCATTCCGGGGGGATGCTGCACACACGCAAGGGCCCTGACTTCGTTGTGCAGCTGTTTGCCAGACACCACAATGGCTTTTGATGCACTGCTCCCAACATCAATCGCCAGCAACCGGCTTTGCATGTTTTTATCCTCCCATTGACCATATGCACTTCATTTTTTTGCAAACAAACAACAGTAAACCCGTTATTTTTTGCGCAGCTATCTTTATACTACTCAGGCATTTGTAAGGAACGATTCATGAAAGACAGAGCGGTAAATCCCCGGTGAAGTTCATAAAACGATTTCTCATATTCATACTTGTTTGCATAACTCTTGGAGTGGGCACGATTTTCGGTTTCTACCTGTACGTGAAACCTGAATTGCCTGATGTCGCCACCCTGAAAGATGTGCAACTCCAAACCCCGATGCAGGTATTCAGTGCCGACGGAAAGCTGATTTCCCAGTTTGGTGAAAAGCGCCGTATTCCGGTAACGCTTGATCAGATCCCCAAGGAGATGACCGAAGCGTTTATCGCCACTGAAGACAGTCGCTTTTACGAGCACCCTGGCATTGACCCTATTGGTATCGTCCGTGCCGCGTTTGTTGTTGCCGTATCCGGCCACGCCAAGCAAGGGGCAAGTACCATCACACAGCAGCTGGCCCGAAATTTCTTCCTCAGCAATGAGAAGAAAATCATGCGAAAAATCAAAGAGATTTTTATCGCAATCCACATCGAACAGCTACTCACCAAAGACGAGATACTCGAGCTATATCTCAACAAAATTTATCTGGGTTACCGGTCATACGGTGTAGGGGCAGCAGCACAGGTCTATTTTGGAAAAGATCTGGACCAGTTGACCCTGAGTGAAATTGCCGTGATTGCCGGCCTGCCCAAAGCGCCGTCAACCATGAACCCAATATACTCACTCAAGCGCTCTACTGAGCGTCGCAACGTGGTTCTGTTGCGCATGTTGGATGAGAAATACATTACCCAGGCCCAGTATGAGGAAGCCAAGAGCCAGCCGATCGTTGCCCGTTACCATGGTGCAGAAATCGAGCTCAATGCTCCTTACATCGCGGAAATGGCGCGCGCCTGGGCAGTTGAAAAGTTTGGTGACGGTGTATACGAATCCGGTATGCGCATCTACACCACCGTAGATTCCAAACTGCAGGAAGCGGCGCAGAAAGCAGCATTGGAAAACCTGCTTAACTACGACATGCGCCATGGTTACCGAGGCGCAGTATCCGTGCTGTGGAAGGGTAAAGAGAGCCCTTGGGACGCTGAAAAAATTGCCAAGCACCTGAACAACCAGCCAACCTACGGTGAACTGGTTCCGGCTGCTGTGACCAAGGTCGGCAAGCAAAGCGCCGAGATCCTTGTCAAAGGTGACGGGGCGGCAGCCATTGAATGGGACGGCATGAAGTGGGCCCGACGTTTTATCACTGACAAACGTCAGGGTCCTGCGCCAAAGTCTGCATCTGAAATCCTCGATGCCGGCCAGCAGATCTGGGTGCGCAAGGTGGAAGACAAATGGCAACTGAGCCAGGTGCCGGATGCCAACACCGCGCTGGTAGCCATGAACCCGGAAACCGGGGCAGTTGAAGCGCTGGTTGGTGGGTTTAACTTCATTCACAGCAAATTTAACCGGGCGACCCAGTCATTGCGGCAGGTAGGTTCCAGCATCAAACCGTTTATCTATTCGGCGGCACTTGACCAGGGCATGACACTGGCAACACTGGTAAACGATGCCCCGATTAACCGCTGGGACCAAAGCCAGGGCACGGCATGGCGTCCTAAGAACTCACCGCCGACATACAACGGTCCAACCCGCCTGCGTATCGGCCTGGCACAGTCCAAGAACGTAATGGCTGTACGTGTGATGCGCTCAGTCGGCCTTGATAAGACTATCGACTATCTCACCCGCTTCGGCTTCAAGCGTGAAGACCTGCCTCGAGCAGAAGCACTTGCGCTGGGAGCTGGCAGCCTGACACCAATCGAAATGGCACAGGGCTTTAGCGTGTTTGCCAACGGCGGTTTCTTCTTCAAGCCATACTACATCAGCAAGGCTGAAGACCCGTTTGGCAAGGTCGAGTACCAGCACAAGATGCAGCTTGCCTGCGATTCCAACTGCCCGGATATGCCGGCCGCTGACAGCAAAGCCGCCGAGTTCAACGAAGTGAACCTGCTGGACAAAGACGCCGAGCAACTGCCTGAACACGCACCACGTGTGATCACTGCCCAGAATGCATTCCTGGTCCGTGAGATGCTGGAAAGCAATATTTGGGGTGGTGGTTCCTGGCGTGACGGTACCGGCTGGAACGGCACCGGCTGGCGTGCGCAGAAGCTTGAGCGCCGGGACATTGGCGGCAAGACCGGTACGACCAACGATTCCAAGGACACTTGGTACAACGGCTTCGGCCCGGGTATCGTCACCACGGTTTGGGTAGGCTTTGACAACCACAACCGGGAACTGGGACGTACCTCGACCAATAAAAACCTGGGTAAAGAGCAGATTTCCGGCGCTGAATCCGGAGCCAAGACCGCAGAACCTGCCTGGATTGACTTTATGAAAGTCGCATTGGATGGCAAGCCGGTTGAAGCGAAAAAACTGCCGCCTGATATCGTCAAGGTGCGCATTGACCGTGATACCGGCCTGCTGACCCGCAAGACTGACGGCTCATCTATGTTTGAGTACTTTGTTGACGGTACCGAACCGACTGAATACGCCCAGCCTGCAGCCAGTGAAGGTAACATCTATGAAACCGGTGACGGCGAAGGCCTGTTCTAACCAAATCGGTTGATTGCAGAATGACAAAGGGCACCTTGAACGGTGCCCTTTTCTTTTTTCTCAATGCAGACAGGTGTTGTCAGTCCACTTTGGGGAACAGCTCAGTCATCCGTTTATGAATAATATCAGCGACCTTTTCATAACGCTGGCGAAGCGGCGAACCCGGACGGTAATCGAGGGTAATCTCACGCATTGGCACAGGGTTGTTCAGATCAACGTAAACCACACCATCACGCTCACGCTCTTTCGGGCAGGCCAGTTTTGGCAGCACAGTCATGCCGCTGCCTGCTGCCACCATATGCCGCAGGGCTTCCAGGCTGGTTGCCTTGAAACGCTTGTCTTCATCCGCACCGGCTGCAAAACAGTAGCCCATCGCCTGGTCACGCAGGCAGTGGCCGTCTTCCAGCATCAGCAGGGTTTCACCGCGAAGGGATTCTAAGGAAACATCGGTGATGTCAGCCCACTGGTGTTCCTTGCTGAGCGCCAGCACCATTGGCTCATAGTAGAGCGGGATTTCCTTCAGGTGTTCGGTCTCTTTCACCGATGCCAGGATAATACAGTCGAGCTTGCCCTCTTCCAGTTGCTGGACCAGTTGATGGGTCTGGGCTTCGTGCAGGAAAAGCTCCAGCTTGGGAAAAGCATCGCGCAGGGCCGGAATAATGTAAGGCAACAGGTATGGGCCCACGGTAGGGATAAAGCCAATATGTACCGGCCCGGCCATGGAGTCACCCTGCTGGCTGGCCATTTCGGTCAGCACCTTGACCTCCATCAGTACCCGTTGGGCCTGGGCGACCAACTGCATCCCCGCATCCGTAAACAATACCCGGCGGCTGGTGCGCTCCAACAGGGTTACCCCAAGTTCTTCTTCCAATTTGCGGATCTGGCCACTTAATGTCGGCTGACTGACATGGCACGCTTCGGCGGCACGGCGGAAATGGCGGTGCTCAGCCAGCGCAACCAGATACTCAAGATCTCTAATATTCATTGTTTTAACGATCCCGGATTGAAGTTGACCTAACCTTATCGGGGAAGCCGCCCCTCGGCAACCCTGACGCTGACAAGATAAAGACAAGTCCTTATGAATTATGAGGTTAATTAAGGTGCTTTCTGATATAAAACTATACACCCAAACATAGTACTTAAAGCATGAACGCCTGCCTCAATTGGCAAAACCTATCAAAACAATCAATAAGGACGATTGGAGCTATCAAGTGCACCGGCACATAATAGCTACATCAACACGGAGCAAGGCGTAAAAAACTCCGTGTAAAACACAACGAATCAAATGTTTAAGGAGCGACACCATGTTTGCATCTAAAGAAGGCCAGAACGTACCACAGGTTACTTTCCACACTCGTAAAGGCGACCAGTGGGTTGACGTAACCACCAAAGAGCTGTTCGAAAACAAAACCGTTATCGTATTCAGCCTGCCAGGTGCGTTTACACCGACTTGTTCATCTTCACACCTGCCTCGCTACAACGAGCTGTTCCCTGTATTCCAGCAGAATGGCGTTGACAGCATCCTGTGTGTCTCTGTAAACGATACCTTCGTAATGAACGCATGGAAGGACGACCAGGAAGCCGAAAACATCACCTTCATCCCAGATGGCAACGGTGAGTTCACCGAGCAGATGGGCATGCTGGTAGACAAAGAAGACCTGGGCTTCGGCAAACGTTCATGGCGCTACAGCATGCTGGTTAAGAACGGTGTTGTTGAAAAGATGTTTGTTGAACCAAACGAGCCAGGCGACCCGTTCAAAGTATCTGACGCCGACACCATGCTGGCTTATGTAGCACCAGAACAGAAGCTGCAGGAATCTATCACTGTATTCACCAAGCCTGGCTGCCCATTCTGTGCCAAAGCGAAGCAACTGCTGATCGACAAAGGCCTGCAGTACGAAGAAGTCATTCTGGGTAAGGATGCAACTACCGTGAGCCTGCGTGCCATCACCGGCCGCGCAACTGTTCCTCAGGTATTTATCGGTGGCCGTCACATCGGTGGCAGCGAAGACCTGGAAGCCTACTTCGCTTAATCAGCGAAAGTAAAAAAAGGCGGCCAACAAGCCGCCTTTTTTAATACCAAAACAATAAAGCAACAGACGTGAATTCGCCGGAGAAGAGTATGAAAACCCTGAATGTTGATGTCGCAGTCATTGGTGGTGGTACAGCAGGCCTTGGTGCCTACCGTGCAGCCAAAGAGCACACAGACAGTGTCGTAATGATTGAAGGCGGCCCTTACGGAACAACCTGTGCCCGTGTTGGTTGTATGCCTTCCAAGCTGCTGATTGCAGCGGCGGAAGCTGTACATCACATTGAGAAAGCCCCTGGCTTTGGTGTTCACCCGATGGGCGAGACCAAAATCAACGGCCGGGAAGTGATGGACCGCGTTAAGCGCGAACGTGACCGCTTTGTGGGTTTCGTACTGGAAGGCGTGGACAGCATTCCTGCTGAAGACAAAATTCGCGGCTTTGCACGCTTTATTGATGACAACACTCTGGTGGTGGATGAGCACACTACCATCAATGCCAAGCGCATTGTTATCGCAACCGGCTCCCGCCCAAGCTGGCCAGCCGTCTGGAACGAGCTTGGTGACCGCCTGATCATCAATGATGACGTTTTTGAGTGGGATGACCTGCCAGAATCTGTTGCGGTATTTGGCCCGGGTGTTATTGGCCTGGAGCTAGGCCAGTCACTGCACCGCCTTGGTGTAAATGTACTGATGTTCGGTATGGGAGGCCAGGTTGGCCCGCTCACCGACCCGGAAGTGATGGCTTACGCAGACAAAACATTCAGCGAAGAATTCTATCTCGATGCCGACGCCAAGGTTGAAATGATGCAGCGTGAAGGCGACAAGGTCTTTATCCGCTATCAGGACAAATCCGGTGAGATGCAGGAAACCCTGGTTGATTACGTACTGGCAGCCACCGGCCGACGCCCTAACGTTGACAACATCGGCATCGAAAACACCACTCTGGCCCTGGATGCCCGTGGCGTCCCTGTGGCAGACAAGTTCACCATGCAAACCAGTGTGGAATCTGTCTTCATAGCCGGTGATGCAAGCAACCAGATCCCACTGCTGCACGAAGCGGCTGACCAGGCACGTATTGCCGGAGACAATGCCGGACGCTTCCCTGAAATCCGCGCCGGCCTGCGCCGCAGCAAGATCTCAGCGGTATTCAGTGACCCGCAAATCGGAATGGTGGGTGAAAGTTACCGTGAAATCAGCCAGCGCCTTGGCACCTGCGGCTGTTTTGAAACCGGTGAAGTGTCATTCGAAAACCAAGGCCGTTCACGCGTTATGTTGCGTAACAAAGGCATGCTGCGCGTTTACGGCGAGCAGGGAACCGGACGCTTCCTGGGTGCAGAAATGATTGGCCCGGATGCAGAACACATTGCACATCTGCTGGCCTGGGCACACCAGAACCAAATGACCGTATCCCAGATGCTGGACATGCCGTTCTACCACCCGGTTGTGGAAGAAGGTCTGCGCACAGCTCTGCGTGACCTGAATGCCAAACTGAAACTGGGTCCTGAAATGATTAAACATTGCCTGGACTGTGGCCCAGGTTGCTAACAGCGTTCGTCAAGAACACCGGGCCGGTTAACGCCGGTCCACAAACTATCCTGCGAAACACGAATATTTTAAAGAACTGACCACGACAGGTTCTTTACCTTTGCCCCCACCCTCTGGGGGCTTTTTTTGTACAGCCCCTTTTCTTTATGTCTGAGCAGGCATAATCTGTGTATGGTTTTCCGGTCTATTATCAAGCAGATCATATATTTGGTCTGGATAAACATCGTAAGAAAGAGGCCTTCCATGCGCTGCCGATTTTGCTCCAAAGACAATCCTTTTGCCCAGAAGCTGGGCCGATGCAAACGCTGTATGGCGCAGCTTACTGTCCTTAACCTCATCCTGTGGCCACTCTGGCTTGTTGGGTTTGAAGACGCCACTTCTGTCTGGGCTATTACCGTGCTGTTTTTCGCCGGGGCCTGTGCCGTACTTCTCTCAGCACATGTTATTGCTTTGCTGGTAAGGGAAGACAAAGCAGAAGGGAAGATCTGAAAGAACAAAGGCGCCGGTTTCAGGCGCCTTTGTTGTTCACAATCCGGCTCAGTTACTTCGCAAGTCCTGTTGCTTCATTGATAACGTGGTAAATGTAGTTCTGCTCAACAACACCCTGGAACAGCCATGCCTGCGGTCCGCGGGCCATGATAGCGACATCTTCACCAGAGTGCGTTTCCGAGCCCAGGCGCACAACCGCTTGCTGCAGGTAATCAACATCCAGCACTTCTTTCTCGCCCGGATTGGCTCGCGCACCGTCTGCTGCACCCGGACCATTTCCGTAAACCAGAGTGGTGTAATTCTTGCCGTCCTTATCCTGGTTAAACTTGCCCTTTTGCTTTGACAGGCCAAGGATAGGGTTACCGCGCTCGGCATAGCCATTCATCACCAGGGTGTGTGCATGGTCAGCCGTAACGATAATCAAGGTGTCTTCCGGGTTGGTTTTTTCCAGCGCAACCTTGATAGCATCGTCATAAGCCAGGGTATCTTCCAGCGCACGGGCGGCGTTACCGGCATGGTGGGCATGGTCAATACGGCCTGCTTCAACCATCATCACGTAACCGTCTTTATCCTTGCTCAGGATATCAATCGCCTTTGAAGTCATCTCAGCCAGTGACGGCTCATTGTTGTCTTTCTGACGGTCGGCTTCATACTGCATGTGCGAGTTTTCGAACAGGCCAAATACGCGCTCGGTTTTCTCAGCATCAATAGCATCAAAACCTTTACGGTCATATATGAACTCGCCTTTCGGGTAACGGGTTTCCCACTCCGCAATCAGGTTGCGGCCATCCTTGCGTTTACCTGTCTTGCCTTCGGTTTCCGGGTCTGCCATGTCCGCCGGAATAAACTCGCGACGTCCGCCACCAAATGCCACCTGGAAACCTTCACCGGCATCGAATTCAACAAACTGGGTGGCAATATCTACACACCCCTGGTTCTTAGCAATGTTTGGCAGTTTACTGTCGTTTTCCCAGTTACGATCAGCAGAGTGCGCGTAGGCCGTCGCCGGAGTTGCATGGGTCAGGCGCGCAGTAGCAATCACCCCCAACGCTTTGCCCTGCTCACCGGCCAATTCAAAAATAGTTTTGGTTTCATTGCCTTTGGCTGTATTGCAAAAACCGCGCTGAACCTTGTCACTGACAGAAATCACACCGGCCTTGGTTTTCACGCCGCTGACCATTGCGGTTGCCGTACCCGCAGAATCCGGGGTTTGCATATCGGTATTGTAGGTTTTTGCCAGTGCGACATTTGGCAGGCCTTCCATAGACAGGCTGTTCTCTTCACCACTGTGGCCTTGCTTCTGGCCAGCGTAGATGCGGGCGGCGGTAATGGTGCCTACACTCATGCCATCACCAACAAACAGGATGACATTTTTTGCTTTGCCGGTAATCGGCTTGTTTGCCATGGCTTTTTCGATGGCGCTTTGGGCGTCTGTATACCAGGCATCATTTTTCTGGGGGACAGCAGCCCCAACTGACTGGGCAGCAATTGCGGCGGATACCACACTGATGAGGAAGGCTGTTTTCATTTGCGAACTCCATGCAAAGTTGATTAACCCGGCAATAGTCTGGAGTTGGTATGACAGCCAGCTTACAAACCGTACAATATAACAACTTAATTTTATGAAGTTTTTTTGTAAGCAGCACTTTTCACTGTCGAACAGGCAAAAGAAACCCGGCACGAAGGCCGGGCAAACAGGCTTTGAAGCAAAACGTTAATCGGTCGAGTTAGCCTCAGGCTACGTTGGCCCTGGCTATCAGCAGGTCTCGGTCGAAAGTGTACTCAAGTGCCACTTCATCGCAGGCATGCAGGCGCGGACAACGCTCGCAGTCCTTCATTACCTTCTCTGGCAGCAATGACTTTGACGTCGGCATAAAGCCCTGTCTCATGAAGAACTCAGGTACACGGGTCAATACAAACACTTTCTTAATCGCCATGTTCCCGGCTTTTTTCAGCAGGTCATGAACGATGGCCTTGCCATGGCCCTGCCCCTGCCAGCCGGCCTCCACACCCAAAGAACGGATTTCAGCCAGCCCGCTGTCATATACATAGAGGGATGCACACCCGGTAACCTGGCCGTGGTGCTCGGCAACCGCAAAGGAACCAATGTCCCTTACCAACTCGTTGCGCTCCCGCGGGAGGTTCTCTCCCAGACCAGCCCAGTACACCACCATGCCTTCGATGGCATCAAGGTCAGTCAGGCGAGCTGAGCGTACGCGCACTGCAGGGGAATAACGTTTATCCAGGCGTTTTTTAGCCTCAGACACTGCATGTTCCACCTGGTGTGGCGCAACGCCACCCAGGGCTGAACGTTTAGCCAAGCAGGACTCAATGGTCAGGATAGGGTAAACGTCTTCGCCGATAACCGGGGAGAAACGTTGCAGATCATCGAGAGACATCTCTTCCAGTGCGCAGCCTTTCTCAATGGCCGTAACTACGGCCTCACCCACAATATGGTGTGCCTCACGGAATGGGATCCCCTTGGCAACCAGGTAGTCAGCAAGTTCTGTTGCATTGGAGTAACCCTGCATGGCCGCTTCCAGGGTACGGGCTTTGTTTACTTTGATACCGTCAAAACAGAGCGCAGCCATTTCCATGCAGTCATGCCAGGTATCCAGGGCATCGAACAACCCTTCCTTGTCTTCCTGCATATCCTTGTTGTAGGCCAACGGCAAAGCTTTGACGGTCATCATCATACCCGCCAGCGAGCCATAAACCCGGCCTGTTTTACCGCGGATAAGCTCAAGGGCATCCGGGTTTTTCTTTTGTGGCATCAACGACGAACCGGATGTCACCTTGTCAGAAAGCTCCATAAAACCGGACTCACCGGAGTTATAGAAGATCATGTCCTCAGCAAGGCGCGACAGGTGTAGCATGGAGATCGATGCGATCGACATCAGCTCCATCACATGGTCACGGTCAGAAACCGAATCCAGACTGTTACGGGTAGCGCGGCGGAAACCGAGGTTGTGTGCAAGGGCTTCCCGATCCATGGGATACGCAGTCCCCGCCAGTGCTCCGGAGCCCAGCGGACAGGTGTCCAGGCGGTGGATGGCATCTGACAGGCGTGAATAGTCACGCTCGAACATTTCTACATATGCCAGGCACCAGTGGGCAAATGTCACCGGCTGGGCACGTTGCAAGTGGGTGTATCCCGGCAGGACAGTGTCCTGGTGATCAGCCGCTACCGCCACCATCTGGTTCAGGAGCTGGTCAAGGGTCAGGAGAAGTTGCTGGCCCTGCTGGCGGCACCACAGTTTGAGGTCAGTTGCCACCTGGTCGTTACGGGAACGGCCGGTATGCAATTTCTTACCCAGGTCACCGACCCGGGCAATCAGTTGTTGTTCCACCCAACTGTGGATGTCTTCAGCATCGGAGCGGAGGATTTGTTCCGGGTCTTCCATCACCGCAAGTTTGAGCTCATTGAGCGCCAACTCCAGGCGTTGCTGCTCATCTTCGGTCAGCACATCGACCGAGCGCAGCGCCTTTGACCAGGCAATAGACCCAACAATATCCTGTTCTGCCAGGCGGTAGTCAAAACGCAGTGAGTCGTTGAACTGCTTGAACCTTACGTCTGCTGCCTGACTGAACCGTCCGCCCCATAGTGCCATGTTACTTCTCCTTGTTTTCCGACAAGCTCACTGAATCCATTTAGTTTTTCTTTTGGCTGTTCAGCGCACGGATACGGCTTGCCAGTGAGTACAGGCGGATAAAGCCACCCGCATGGCTGTGGTCGTAAACCTCATCTTCACCGAAGGTCGCAAACTCTTCCGAGTACAGGCTGTTAGCAGAACGCTTCTGGACTGCTGTAGCCTGGCCTTTATAAAGCTTGATAACCACTTCACCGCTGACCATATCTGCCAGGGTACCGGCAGCTGCCAGTACAGACTGGCACAGCGGGGTAAACCAGCGGCCGTCATAGATAAGGTGAGATGCTTTCAGTGCCAGCTCCTCACGGAACAGGAAGGAGTCTTTGTCCAGCACCAGCTGCTCAACCGCGCGCAGAGCTTCCATCATAATGGTGCCTCCCGGGGTTTCATAGCAGCCGCGTGATTTAATGCCAACCAGGCGGTTTTCCACGATGTCGATTCGGCCAACGCCGTGCTTGGCACCCAGTTGGTTGAGGTAAGCCAGGGCCTGGTATGGGGAAAGGCTTTCACCGTTGACTTCGACGACTTCACCCTGCTCTACTTTAAGGCTCACATATTCGGCTTCATCAGGTGCCTGCTCAGGATCGACGGTCCACACCCAGCACAGTTCATTTGGCTGGTTCCAGGTATCTTCCAGTACGCCACCTTCGGTAGAAATGTGCCATGCGTTTGCATCACGCGAGTAAATCTTTTCAAGTGACGCGGTGGTCGGGATATTACGCTCAGCCAGGTAGTCGAGCAGGGCTTCACGGCTTCTCAGATCCCACTCACGCCATGGGGCAATAACGGAGAGGTGCGGAGCCAGCGCCGCATAGGTGCTTTCAAAACGAACCTGGTCGTTCCCCTTGCCGGTGCAGCCGTGGCAGACTGCATCCGCGCCTTCCGCCAGTGCAGCTTCAACCTGCGCCTTGGCAATAATCGGGCGGGCCATTGAGGTTCCCAGCAGGTACTTGCCTTCGTAAACCGCACCGGTTTTCAGGCTTGGGTAGATGTAGTCGGCAACCATCTCTTCCTTGAGGTCAGCCACGATACATTTGATTGCACCGGAGGCAATGGCTTTTTCCTCAATGCCAACCAGCTCTTCCTCGCCCTGGCCGACATCGGCCACGAACGCGATCACTTCACAGTCGTAGTTTTCCTTGAGCCAAGGAATGATTGCCGACGTATCCAGACCGCCTGAGTACGCCAATACGACTTTGCTTATTTTGCTCATTTTGCTTCTCCTTCCATGTCCGCTCAGACGGTCGTCCCTGGCGGCAAGATAACGAACTGATAAAACCTGTTTGAAAAAAAAATTTGCTGGTACCGGTTGTTACAGAGAGAACCGGGTCCCAATGCTGTGGCCGTCAAAAAGATCAGCCAATTTGTCCGGGTAACGCCAGGTAGCAACTTCAATCGGGCGGCCAAGTGCTTTTGCAGCTTCAAAGGCAGCCTCGACTTTCACCACCATTCCGTCAGTGATCACACCTTTTTCAATCAGTGTGTTAGCT
The DNA here is from genome assembly GCF_036825535.1 of Parasalinivibrio latis. Taxonomy (GTDB): domain Bacteria; phylum Pseudomonadota; class Gammaproteobacteria; order Enterobacterales; family Vibrionaceae; genus Parasalinivibrio; species Parasalinivibrio latis. Next base: position 206,820 of record NZ_CP098812.1, on the reverse strand, counting down.
TCCTGTTCGGTCAGGCTTGGCAGCAATTTACCTTTGCCATCCAGTACACCGCTGACATCAGAAAGCAGAACCAACTCTGCATCCAACGCGGCGGCGACGGCAACGGCCGCCTGGTCAGCGTTGACGTTCATCAGGTTGCCTTCTGCGTCAATGCCGATGGAGCTGACTACAGGCAAGGTGCCAGCAGCCAACAACGCCTGCAGAACAGAAGAGTCACCCGGTGTTGCCTTACCCACAGCGCCAAGTTCCGGATCCAACTGGGTAATTTTGCAAAGGTTTCCGTCAGCAAGGGACAGGCCGACAGAGCTGATCCCGTTTTTGACCGCTTCTGCCATCAAAAGCTTGTTGGCAGTACCCGCCAGCGCACCAGTGATGTAGTTAATGTGATCGAACGGGGTGACGCGCAGGCCATTTTTCTTGACGGTCGGCAGGTCGAGGCCTTTCATCAGGTCATCAACCAGGTAGCCGCCACCGTGCACTATCACCAGGGGACGCTTGGCATTTTCACGATAGTCACTGATCGCAGTAAACAGCTTGTGCAGCGTTTCACCACATGACAGCACGGCACCGCCGAGCTTGATAACCAAAGGAACCTGACTCATGGATGCTCTCCTTAAACCAGCGCCGTGTCAGGCGCGAATCCGAAACGAATATTGAGGCATTGCATTGCCTGCCCGGAAGCCCCCTTGAGCAGGTTATCGATAGCGGAAACCAAAATGACGTGTTGGCCTTTCACATGCCAGCCAATGTCGCAAAAGCATGTGTTCTGGACTGACTGGAGCTTGGCAGAAACACCATTCCCAAGGGTTCTGACCATTGGGGTATCGGCATAGGCATTTTCCATCGCTTCCGTGACATCAGCTTCCGTGACGCCATCTGCCAGCTTGGCGGTAATAGTCGCCAGGATGCCGCGCTTAAAGTTTCCGAGGTGGGGTGTGAAGATAACGTCACAGCCAAGGTGTGCTGCAATTTCTGGCTGGTGCCTGTGGTTAAAAACACCGTAAGGGTGAAGGCTCACTTCACAGAAGCTGTTGGTCATGCTGGCTTTGCGCCCTGCACCGGATACACCGGATGTGGCATTGATGACAGGCCACTGGGCTAAATCAAGAAGCCCTTTCTGTGCCAGTGGCTTGAGTGCCAACTGGGAAGCGGTCGGGTAGCAACCGGGGACGGCAATCAGGTCTGCCTGGGCTATTTGCTCGGCATTCCATTCAGCAAGGCCGTACACAGCCTTGTCGAGAATCGCCTTGTGCTGATGGGCAAAGCCGTAGTAGTCGGTATAGAAACTGTCACCCTGGACACGGTAAGCACCGGACAGGTCGAAGACCTTGCAACCCTCACTAAGGAAAACCGGTGCCAGGTCATGGCTCACTTCGTGGGCTGTTGCCAAGAAAACCACGTCTGCATCTTTCGCTACTTCGGCTGGGTTTTCCATCGCCGTCACCGGCATATCCACCACGCCTTTCAGCTGGCCATGCAAATCACTGATCAACTTACCCGCATCCGCACTGTTGGCCGAGACATACAGCCCATCAAGGGACAAGTGGGGATGGTCATGAATCAACTTCGCCAATTCTGCACCGGTGTACCCGGTTGCGCCGACAATCACTGTCTTTAACATCATGTTACGAAATCCTGTTCAAATCTTTATATCGGGAGGAAGTGAATAGGCAGTCAATGCCACACTTTTCCGGACAAGCCGGTTTGCAAACTCAGGCGAGGCGTCGTCGGTAGGTGAAAATGCGTGCTGTAAAGCAAAAATCCATGATGGTGATATCCCTGTCACACGTAAAAACATTTTTATTCACGCATTGTGAATATAAATGTAGTTTTACTGGTTATTGAACTGTGTGTCAACCGTTAATCATTTAAATAGTCAACGCAATGCGTTTTCCCAGTGTTAACATCATTAACCTGGTATCTATACATTGCTGCATTCACCGGTTGCAAATCGGTGCATTTGCAATCATTTGTTGTAAAATTACATAACAAATGACAAATACTGACCAAAATCATAAAGAGCGCCGATTCGGCAAATTTAGACAAAAGGCCTATTGATTTTCTTACGCCGGCAGGGATAGATTGCTGTATGGACGTCTTTGTTGCTGACAGCGACAACCATAATGGACGTAACAAATTTACGAGATGGAAACCTATGGACGAAAAGTATTCTGCACTTCGAAGCAACGTTAAACATCTGGGCCGCCTATTGGGTAATACCATCCGCAGTGCGCACGGTGACGCATTGCTGGAAAAAGTAGAAGAGATTCGCCAGCTCTCAAAATCTGCCCGCGGCGGAAATGAAGAAGACCGCGCCAAGCTGGTCGAAGTACTGCGTCACCTTCCGGATGATCAACTGCTCCCGGTAGCCCGAGCATTCAGTCAGTTCCTTAACCTGACCAACATTGCCGACCAGTACCATACAATTTCCCGCCATTGCGAAGAGCTGGTATGCAGCCCAGATGCCATTGATCAGGTTCTGGCACGGCTAAAAGGGGCTAATATCAGCCAGGCTGATATTGAAAAATCCCTCAATGACCTCAAAATCGAGCTGGTACTGACCGCTCACCCAACAGAGATCGCACGCCGCACCACTATCAACAACCTGGTCCAGATCAACGGTTGCCTGTCCAGCCTTGAACTCAATGACCTGTCACACAAAGAGCGCAAGCGCACTGAAACCCGTCTTGAGCAACTCATTGCCCAAAGCTGGTATTCTGACGACATTCGCCAGAAGCGTCCTACCCCGTTGGATGAAGCAAAATGGGGTTATGCTGTTATTGAAAACTCCCTGTGGGAAGCCGTGCCAGCCTTCCTGCGTGAGCTGGATGAAAAGCTCAACAACCATCTGGGTAAATCCCTGCCGGTAGAGGCAGCCCCTATCCAGATTTCATCCTGGATGGGTGGCGACCGTGACGGCAACCCGTTCGTCACGTCGGAGATCACCCGTGAGGTACTGCTGCTGTCCCGCTGGAAAGCCGCAGATCTCTACCTCAATGATGTACAGGCACTGATCAACAACCTGTCGATGGTTTATGCCAACGACACCGTACGCGATATGGCCGGTGAAGCCCACGAACCTTACCGCGCTATCCTTAAGGTTCTGCGCACCACCCTGCAAAACACCCTGACTTACCTGGATGCCAAGCTGAAAAACAAGCCACTGCCATCAGGTGAGATCCTGCGCAGTATCGACCAGCTTTGGGTCCCCCTGCACGCCTGTTATGAGTCCCTGCATGAATGTGGCATGGGCATCATTGCTGACGGCCACCTGCTGGATGTGCTGCGCCGCGTACAATGTTTCGGCGTCAACCTTATCCGTCTGGATATCCGCCAGGAGAGTACCCGTCACTCCGACGTGGTAGCCGAAATCACCCGTTGCCTCGGCATGGGCGATTACAGCCAGTGGAGTGAACAGGACAAGGTTGCCTTCCTGGTGCGCGAACTGAATTCACAGCGCCCTCTGCTGCCTCGCAACTGGGAACCAAGCCCGGAAGCCAAGGAAGTCATGGACACCTGCCGGGTTATCGCCGCACAGCCGCGTGAAGCTTTTGGTGCCTATGTCATCTCTATGGCGCGCACCGCATCTGACGTACTGGCAGTTCACCTCCTGCTGCAAGAGGCCGGCTGCAAATTCCGGATGGACGTGTGCCCGCTGTTCGAAACCCTGGATGACCTGAACAACGCTGAGGCGGTTATTACCCAATTGCTGGGTATCGACTGGTACCGCGGCTTTATCCAGAATTTCCAGATGGTAATGATTGGATACTCAGACTCAGCCAAAGATGCCGGTTCAATGTCTGCTGGCTGGGCCCAATACAAGGCGATGGAGTCACTGGTCCGTGTCTGCGACGAAGCCAACGTAGACCTGGTCCTGTTCCACGGCCGAGGAGGAACCATTGGCCGTGGCGGTGCACCTGCCCATGCTGCACTGCTGTCCCAGCCACCGAAGAGCCTGAAGGGCGGCCTTCGTGTCACTGAGCAAGGTGAGATGATCCGCTTTAAGCTGGGCCTGCCGGAAGTGGCGATTAACAGCTTTGCCCTGTACACCAGCGCAATTCTGGAAGCCAACCTGCTGCCGCCACCGGAGCCAAAGCAAGAATGGCGCGACCTGATGGAAACCCTGAGCGAAGTATCCTGCGAGGCCTACCGTGGTGTAGTTCGCGGCCATAAGGACTTCGTCCCTTACTTCCGATCAGCAACCCCTGAACTGGAACTCGGCCAGCTTCCCCTGGGCTCTCGCCCATCCAAGCGTAACCCTAACGGTGGTGTTGAAAGCCTGCGCGCAATCCCTTGGATTTTCGCCTGGAGCCAGAACCGTTTGCTGCTTCCTGCATGGCTTGGGGCGGGTGAAGCCATTCGCTTCTCTATTGAGCACGGGCACCTGCCTCTTCTGGAAGAGATGTGCCGCGAATGGCCGTTCTTCTCTACCCGCCTGGGTATGCTGGAGATGGTTTACACCAAAACCAACGTTGGAATTTCCCGTTATTACGACCAGCGTCTGGTGGACAAGTCACTCTGGCCGTTGGGTGAAGAGTTGCGTAAGCGCCTGGCTGAAGACATCAAAGCTGTGCTGGCAGTGGAAAACAATGACCACCTGATGCAGCAAAACCCATGGGGCGCAGAAAGTATTCGCTTACGTAACATCTACGTAGAGCCACTCAACATGCTCCAGGCTGAGTTGCTGTACCGGACCCGGAAACAACATGAAGACAGTCCGGAAATGAGTGAAGCACTTATGGTAACAATTGCAGGTATTGCTGCCGGAATGCGTAACACAGGTTAAAAATCTGTCTCATTTGTAAGAAACCAGAGGTCGATGTTGATTGACCTCTGGTTTTTTTTTACCCAGTTATTGTCTAGGTATTGATAAATTCATTAGTATGAGAGTGGTATAACACAATAAAGATTGATAATAGGAATGACTGTTTAGAATTTTCTTCAGTCAGTGACTAGGGAAAGTTATACGCCATAAGAAGCGACGAAAGTCGACGCAGTAGTAACTTGGCGTCAGGAAAAAACAATCAGGCCAAAGAGCCAATTCATCCTGCCGGGTTGCTTGTTTTTTTAATATAAGTAAAGCGGATAGAAGAGATGTCACTACCACATATCATACTCACAGTGCTGAGTACACGCGATGTTACCGGCTATGATATTACCAAGGAGTTTTCGAACAGTATTGGTTACTTCTGGAAGGCCAGCCACCAGCAGGTCTACCGGGAGCTGAACAAGCTGCTTGAACAAGGTGCTGTTGAATGCCACATCGTACCCCAACAAGGTAAACCGGACCGTAAGGTTTACAGTATCACCGACCGCGGACATGAATTACTGAACGATTGGTTTAAACAGTCGCTGTCTCAACCTGTATTCCGGGATGAGTTCTCAGCTAAACTGGTCGCATGCAGTGTCTGTAAGTCAGATGCAATGGTTTCCCACCTCGAAAGCCTTATTGCTGAGAGCCGTAATGCGCTGTCGCAGTATGAAGAGATTGAGCTTCGCCTTTATGCGAACCCGGCTCAGCTCGATACCCGTTCCCGTCTTGAACGACTCACCCTTCGTCGCGGTATCTACCAACAACAAGCTTGGTTGAACTGGGCTGAAGAAGCGCTGGGAGAATTGAACAGCATTAATGCTGAACGCTTTCTGAGCGAAGCAGTTTAACAAGGACGGTTAAACGCTAACGATAAAGGCCGCTTTTCGCGGCCTTTCGTCATATTGGCAGGATGAAAACCGGCTCGTTACTCCGGACGGACACCCAGCGTGTGGCACAGCGCATAGGTATGCTCTGCACGGTTAAGTGTGTAGAAGTGAAAATCAGTCACACCTTCACGGCTCAGAACCCGCGCCATATCGATTGCGATACTGGCACCAACCATCTGGCGGGTAACCGGATCGTTATCCAGCCCTTCAAACTGCTTGTGCATCCACCCCGGAATTTTCACATTGGTCATCTTGGCAAATTTCACAGCCTGCTTGAAATTGGAAACCGGCAGGATCCCCGGCACAATTTCCACATCAATCCCCGCAGCCACACAGCGGTCCCGGAATCTCAGGTAGCTTTCCACATCAAAGAAGAACTGGGTAATCGCCCGGCTGGCACCGGCCTCCACCTTGGCTTTAAGGTTCAGGAGGTCAGCCTGGGCGCTTTTGGCCTCCGGGTGAACTTCCGGGTAAGCCGCCACAGAGATATCGAAATCAGCTTCATCTTTCAACAGGCGGACCAGGTCAACCGCATACATATCAGGCTTGCGTGACGGATCCGGCAGGTCGCCGCGCAGGGCAACAATGTGGCGGATACCACTTCCCCAGTAATCCCGGGCAATACCTCTCAACTCTTCTTCCGTCGCATCCACACAGGTCAGGTGCGGGGCAGCTTCAATACCGGTTTGCTCTTTAATGTTTTTGACGATGACATGGGTACGGTCCCGCTCACCAGAGTTGGCACCATAGGTTACTGAAACAAATTTGGGTTTCAGGGTCTTGAGGCGGTGTACCGAGTTCCACAGTGTCTGTTCCATTTCTTCGGTACGGGGAGGGAAAAACTCAAAGGAGACATTAATGCGGTCATCGAGATCCGCTACACTTCGGTTCAGAGCGTCAAGTTGGCTGGCGTATGAATATCCCATGGTGTCCCTACCTCACATCCTTTTGCGGTAAAAGCCGCACTCATCAAAGAAAGGCTACTCAGGCCTTAATAATATTGTTCGTCCGCTTTATACGTTTAGACGTCCATATGTCTAAAGAATGAATTGTATCCAAATTAATGTCAACAGAGTGTTTATGAATTTTATTCAAGTTGATATTGAGTTGGCTTCATGATGGAAACTGTCGTGATACAGAAAGCGGTGCCTGTGCACCGCTTGATTCTATAAGGGAATGTTACCGGGCACCCCGGTTTATAGAAGGGTTGCGATACGGTTCAAATCGGAAAGCAATGCGCCTGCCGTTACGTCCCGGCCGGCTCCCGGCCCCTGGATAACCAGCGGGTTTTCCCGGTACCAACGGCTTTCAACAGCGAACACGGTGTCACAGGGCAGCAGGTTGGCAAAGGGGTGGCTGTCCGGCAGTGCCTCCATACCTACCCGGGCCACACCTTCTTTCGTCAGGCGTGCTACATAACGGAGCACTTTTTGCTCCTTATGTGCGTCTTCTACCCTTTCGCGCAAGATATCATCAAGCTGATGGCATTGGTCAAAGAACTGCTCAACATTCAGGTCGGCAAGTGCTTCCGGTACAAGGGATTCCACTTTTACCCTGTCAGGGTCAACCTCCAGCCCAGATTCACGAGCCAGGATAACCAGCTTCCTCGCTACATCACGGCCATTGAGATCCTCTCGAGGATCCGGCTCTGTCAGGCCCTGCTGCCAGGCCTGCTCCAGCAACTGGCTGAACGGGAAACTGCCGTCATACTGCTGGAACAGCCAGGAAAGCGTGCCGGAGAAAATTCCGGATATCGCCATAATCTGGTCCCCGCTTTCCCGAAGGTCACGGACAGTGTGGTTAATCGGAAGCCCCGCACCTACCGTGGCATTGTAAAGCCAGTGGCGTCCGGTTTTGGCAAAGGCATCCTTAACCAGGTTGTAAGCTTTCTCAGGTGCAGAACCAGCCACCTTGTTGGCAGAGATAAGGTGGAAACCCATTTCGGCCAGATCCGGGTACATCCCCGCCAACTCTCTGCTTGCGGTCACATCCAGCACCACAAGGTCGTCGTAGTCATGTTCACTGAGCATCCGGAAAAGCTCGATACCGGACAGGGGGGTAGCCGTATCATCAAACGCTGCATCCACCTCTGCAGGGTTGATGCCTTTAAGGTCAACCCAGGCGCGCTGGCTGTCAGCGACACACAGCAGAGAGAAACTCATGCCATGGCGCTTTTCCAGCGCATCTTTTTGTTCAGCAAACAGCGAGAGCCAGCGGCTCCCGATACTGCCCTTTCCCATCAGTGCCACACCTATACGGCGCTGGGCCTGGAAAAGCGCGCAGTGGATAGCAGCCACCAGTGGGCCGGTTTCAATGCGGCGTACCACGGCAACCAGGCTGAGGCCATTGGCAGATTCAGCGATAAATTCCACCGGCTGGCCACGCAACTGTTGGTGGAAACCGTGGCTGTGCACCGGGTTGTTGCTGACCCCGGCACCGACCACGGCAATCATGACGAAGTCTTCACGCAGGCGGATTTCCGCTGCGACTCCCGCATCCTGGAGGCGTTCCAGTACGCTGTTTACCACTTCAGCGGTGTAAGCGAGATGCACACAGTTCGGGTCTTTCTCTACCGTCATGGCAAGTGGCTGCAATTGCAGCCGCGTCAGCAGGCGTTCGATATCCGTACGGGCAGTTTCAAAGTCGTGCCCGCGTGGCAGTTCGAGTTCAATCAGGCAAATTTCTTCATGGGATGTGACAATCTTGGCACCTCGTCCTGAAGCCAGCACCCGCTCAATACGGGTTGAGCCTGAGTCCGGCTGGTAGCTGCTGCGAAGCGCCAGGTCGATAACACTGTGCGCCACCGGCTGCAGGGTTCGGCTGTGCAAAACCGGGGCAGCCAGGCGGGCAAGCTCTGCCGCTTCATCGAGGCGGAGCAATGGCAGCAGGCAGGCATCTTCCACTTTGCGCGGGTCGGCACTGTATACACCGGCCACATCACTCCAGATAGTTACTCTGGCAACATCAGCCAATGCGCCAATTACCGTTGCAGAATAGTCTGACCCATTCCGGCCCAGCAGCACGGTTTCACCGTCCACGTTCTGCGCCATAAAACCGGTAATCACTACCCGGTTCTTGCCATGCTGGGCAAGCTGGGTCTGCAAAAGAGGCCAGGAGCGGGAACGGTCGACTTCCGGCTGGGCGGCACGCTCGGCCCGCAGGAAGGTACGGGAGTCGAGGTTGCTCGCCGGCATATCCAGCTCTGTCAGCAAGGCCGCCAGTAAACGGGCTGACCACTGCTCTCCGTGACCGAGGATATAGGCTCGGGTCGCTTCGTCTATCGGTTTGTCACCAATTTCAGCCAATGCAGCGAATTCGGAAAACAGGATATCCACCAGCTGGCCGCGGGATTCATCACCGAGCAGGCTTTCTATCAGTTCCTGCTGGTACTGGCGCAATGACATAAGGGCGTCGTGGGCCAGACGTCCGTCCCGGTCCAGTAGCTCGATCCATTCGATAAGGCGGTTGGTAGTCTTGCCGGCGGCGGAGACCACAATAAGATCCTGCGCTCCCGAGTATTCCCGGAGGATCTCGGTAACGCGGCGGTAGCAATCCGGGTCAGCCAGGCTGCTGCCGCCAAATTTGTGTAGCTGGCGGCGGTCTGCCGGCTCAGGAGACACAAGCTGGACGGTGGACATTTACTTCGTCTCTCTTACTTTATCAAAGGCTTGTTTCAAGTCGGCCACCAGGTCGGCCGCATCTTCCAACCCTACGGACAACCGCAGGAGTGTCGGAGCCAGGCCCGCTTCCGCCTGGGCTTCATCCGACATTGCCCTGTGGGTCATGGAACCGGGATGGGCTACCAGGCTTTCCACACCGCCGAGGGACTCGGCAAGGGCAAACAGCTCCAGAGACTGGAGGAAGCATTTCAGTTCAGCTTCATCACCGTTAAGCTCAAAGCTGACCATTCCGCCAAATCCGGCCTGTTGCCGCTTGGCAATCTCATGACCGGGATGACTTGGCAGACTTGGATGGTAAATAGTACCAACAAGTTCTTCATCTTGCAGGTAAGCAAGTACCGCAGCAGCATTTTCTTCGTGCTGGCGCATACGCACACCAAGGGTCCTAATACCGCGAAGCACCATATAGCTGTCAAACGCACCGCCGGTTGCGCCAATACAGTTCCCCCACCATGCCAGTTCTTCCGCTTTTTCAGCATCCGCCGCCACAATAACACCGCCGACCACATCCGAGTGCCCGTTGATGAATTTGGTGGTGGAGTGAACAACGAAGTCTGCGCCCAGGGAGATGGGCTGCTGCAAAACCGGGGAGAGGAAGGTGTTGTCGACAGCCACCAGCGCACCCACTGCGTGGGCTTTTTTACTGAGCTCAACAACATCAACGACACGCAGAAGCGGGTTGGACGGCGTCTCAATCAAAAGCAGCTTTGGCTTTTTCGCCAATGCCTCATCTAGTGCATCCGGATTGGTCTGGTCGATAAAACTAACCTTGAATGCACCTTTTTTTGCCCGGGAATCCAGCAGACGGTAGGTTCCGCCATAGCAGTCATGGGGAGCGACTATCAGGTCATCTGAAGAAAAAAGGGAAACCAAAAGGTTGATGGCAGACATGCCACAACTGGTAACGACTGCACCGGCCCCGCCTTCCAGATCCGCCAGAGCCCTTTCAAGATGGCTGCGGGTCGGGTTGCCACCGCGGGCATAGTCATACTGGGGAACCTCACCAAACTCCGGGAACCGGTAATTGGTCGAGAGGTAAATAGGGGGAACCACAGCATGATACTGGGAGTCCGAGGAGATACCCTGGCGGACAGCAATGGTCGCGGGCTTTTTGTCACTCATAGTTATTCCTTCCTTGATTGGGTGACAGGGTGCGAGATCCAACCTTACCCGCTCAACACAAAGACGTCAACACATCCAGACGTCTATATGTCTTTGCATGTGGCAGTCGATAACGCTAGAATGCTGTTTTTGGTTTCCAATTCCCCCACACTGCAGAAGGTGAATCATGGCAGAATGGAATGGCGAATATATTAGCCCGTATGCCGAGCACGGTAAAAAGAAAGAGCAGGTCAAGAAAATTACCGTCTCCATTCCACTTAAAGTGCTGAAGATTTTGACCGACGAACGCACTCGCCGTCAGGTAAACAATCTCCGTCACGCAACCAACAGCGAACTGCTGTGCGAAGCCTTCCTGCATGCGTATACCGGCCAACCGCTGCCAACGGATGAAGACATCCGCAAGGACCATCCGGATGATATCCCGGACGAGGCCAAGCGCATCATGGAATCACTGGGCATCGAATACGAAGATTTCGACAGCTGAGCCCGGCTTTCAGGGTAATTATCCCCTGCGCTGGCAACGTTTTTGTCAGCACACAGAAAAAATGCCAGTTTGATAACTGGCATTTTTTATTTCCGCAGTACAGAAGCTTTTACGCTTCAAGCGCCGCTTCTTTATCTGCCATGTAGTTTTCCGGCATCTCGATGCGCGCTACACCTGAGTCAATTGCAGCCTGGGCAACAGCTTTGGCAACACGCGGTAGCAGGCGTGGGTCGAGTGGCTTGGGAATAATATACTCACGGCTGAATTCCAGCTTCTCAACACCGGCAGCTTTGAGCACACCTGCCGGTACTGGCTCTTTCGCCAGTGAGCGGATGGCTTCAACGGCTGCAAGCTTCATTTCATCATTGATGGCACTGGCGCGTACGTCCAGGGCACCACGGAAGATGAACGGGAAGCACAGTACGTTGTTAACCTGGTTAGGGTAATCAGAACGGCCGGTACCCATAATGAGATCGTCACGGACGGCATGTGCCAGCTCCGGCTTGATTTCAGGATCCGGGTTTGAACAGGCAAACACGATTGGGTTGTCAGCCATCAGCTTCAATGCTTCTGGTGGCAGCAGATCTGGGCCAGATACACCAACAAAGATATCTGCGCCTTCAATCACGTCTTCCAGCGTACGCTTATCAGTGTTGTTGGCGAACAGTTGCTTATATTCGTTGATGTCATCACGACGGGTGTGGATCACGCCCTTGCGGTCCAGCATATAGATCTTCTCACGCTGGGCACCACACTTGATGAGCATTTCCATACAGGCTACCGCTGCCGCACCTGCACCCAGGCAGACGATCACGGCTTCACGGATATCTTTGCCCTGCAGCTCTACCGCATTCAGGATACCTGCAGCCGTTACAATCGCTGTACCGTGCTGGTCATCGTGGAACACAGGAACCTGGCAGCGTTCAATCAGCTGCTTTTCAATCTCAAAGCAATCCGGTGCCTTGATATCTTCCAGGTTGATACCACCAAAGGTGTCAGAGATGTTGGCAACGGTGTCGACAAACTCTTCGATGGTACGGTGCTTGACTTCAATGTCGATAGAATCCAGTCCGGCGAAACGCTTGAACAGCAGCGCCTTGCCTTCCATCACTGGTTTTGAGGCCATTGGTCCGAGGTTGCCCAGACCCAGAATTGCAGTACCGTTGGAGATAACCGCAACCATGTTGCCCTTGCCGGTGTACTTGTACACGTTGTCCGCATCCTGCGCGATCTCACGGACCGGCTCAGCCACACCAGGGCTGTAGGCCAGTGCCAGATCTTCTGCAGTATCAGCAGGCTTGGTCAGTTCAACAGATATTTTGCCCGGAACCGGGCCGGCATGGTAATCAAGTGCCTTTTGGCGAAATTCTTCCGACATGTTTTAGTCCTAATCACAATAAGGTGGCGTCTTTGGACGCTATCTATTTTTTTTATAAAGGGTACAGGGAGTACAGGTGCCTAAAATGACACAAGTTATTAGGGGACCTTTATCCTGCATTGTGCTTTGAGCCCTTAGCGTAACGCCATCTGCGTTTGCTGGAATGGATGGAGTTCAAAGTTTGAGCAGGGGTATTTCCCCAGTAATTTGTATCCGGTCGGCATCACAAATACTGTGAACAGGCAATAGTAACGCAGTGAATTTGGGACGGCTACCGCTATATGGAGATCTGGTAGCTGCTCTGATGAGCGGGGGGACAGGGTGTTAAACAGGTACGAAAAAGGGGTGTAATTACACCCCTTTTTACGGAATTCAGAACAAGTATTACTTGCTGAACATGCCGAAACGCTTGTTGAAGCGATCTACACGGCCGCCGGTGTCAACGATACGCTGCTTACCAGTGTAGAATGGGTGGCACTTGTCACATACGTCCAGGTTGATGTCTGAACCCAGAGTAGTTTTGAACTCAAAAGAGTTACCGCAAGAACAACGTGCAGTTACTGCTTTGTATTCTGGATGGATACCAGCTTTCATAGGAATAACCTCATAAAAGGCCGTGTCGCTCTCCCGATCTTCTCGGGCACCACACGTAGTTAATAAAATAGGATTTTAAGGCCGTGCATTCTAATCAACACCGGACGGCTTCGCAACTCTTTTGCTACTTTATTCACCACTTTGATGCGGCGCCTGGATGCAAGTAAACTTCAAACCATTGCTAACGCCCTGATGGGTATACCGTTGAGTCTTTTTTGCCGATGAATGCCACTATAGCCAGGGTCGCCCTGCCGGTTCCCCTGGATAAGCTTTTTGATTACCGCCTTGAACCAGGACAGCAGCCAAGTGCTGGTACACGGGTGCGGGTGCCTTTCGGCAAACAGACCAAGGTGGGTGTGGTAGTCAGCACCGGCAACACCTCCGACTGGCCGCTTGGTGAGCTCAAGCCTGTCACTGAAATACTGGATGATGAACCGCTCTGGCCCTCGTCCTTATATAAGCTCCTGACCTGGGCTGCCGGTTATTACCAGTACCCTCTCGGTGACGCCTTTTCCGTTGTAATGCCCTCTCTTCTCCGCAAAGGACGGGCCGCATCACTGAAAGGCGAGCGTCTTTGGAAGCTGACAGAATCCGGCAGGGAGCAGTCTGTCACAGCACTGACACGGGCGCCAAAACAGGCCAGGCTCCTTACCCTGTTGCGTGACAAATCTCTTTCTGTTGCAGATATAGAAGAAGAGGAGATCAGCGCGGCAGTAATAAAGGCTGTTGCTGACAAAGGCTGGGTCGAAGAAATCACAGTCTCCCGCGAGGCAAAAGCCTGGTACCCGTCATTTAAGGTCACGGAAGAAAAGCCGCGCCTTAACGCCGAACAGGCCCTGGCGGTTGCTACCATCAACAGTGCAGACGGGTTCGGATGTTACTTGCTCGACGGGGTTACCGGTTCCGGCAAGACGGAAGTCTACCTCAACGCCATTGAGACCGTGCTTGCCAAAGGCAAACAGGCTTTGGTGATGGTGCCGGAGATTGGCCTGACACCCCAGACCATCAACCGCTTCAAACGCCGTTTTAATGTCCCGGTCGAAGTGATGCACTCTGCCCTGAATGACAGCGAGCGCCTGCACGCCTGGCTGGCAGCAAGGGACAACCAGGCCGGTATCATCATCGGTACCCGCTCCTCCCTGTTCAGTCCGTGCTCCAACCTGGGGATCATTATTGTCGATGAGGAGCACGACACCTCTTACAAACAGCAGGACAGTTTCAGATACCATGCGCGGGATCTTGCGGTGATGCGGGCCAACCGGGAGAACATCCCAGTCATCCTTGGCTCGGCCACGCCGTCGCTGGAGAGCCTGCATAACGCCCAGGCCGGTAAATACCACCACCTGGTGTTGTCCCAACGCGCCGGCAACGCAGTCAATGCCAGCCACAGCGTGCTGGACATCCGCGGCCTGCATGTCAGTGCCGGGCTTTCTGCTCCACTCATTGCTGACATGCGCCGCCACCTGAAAGCCGGCAACCAGGTGATGCTGTTTCTCAACCGCCGTGGCTACGCACCTGCAATGATGTGCCATGAATGCGGGTGGATTGCTGCCTGCCAGCGCTGCGATGCCTACTACACATTGCACCAGAAACAGGGGGAGCTCCGGTGCCATCACTGCGGCAGCCAGCGCCCAATCCCCCACCAGTGCGTCAACTGCGGCTCGACCCAGTTGATTGGCGTCGGTGTGGGTACAGAACAACTGGAAAAGACCCTTGAAGATCTTTTCCCGGAATACAAAACAATCCGCATCGACAGGGACAACACGCGCCGCAAGGGGAGCCTGGAGAATTACCTTACTGCCATACGCAACCGTGAATACCAGATCCTTATCGGCACCCAGATGCTTGCCAAGGGGCACCACTTCCCGGATGTCACCCTTGTCGCCATGATAGATGTAGACTCAGCCCTTTTCAGCAACGACTTCCGAGCACCGGAGCGCCTGGCCCAGCTCTACATCCAGGTAGCAGGCCGCGCCGGACGGGCCAGCAAGCCGGGGCATGTGCTTTTGCAGACCCACCACCCGGAGCACCCGCTGCTGCAAACCCTGTTGGAAGTCGGCTACCCGCAGTTCGCGGAAAATGCCCTTGAAGAGCGAAAGGCGGTGGGCCTCCCCCCATACTCCTGTATCGGGCTTATCCGGGCAGAAAGCCACCACAACCATGAAGTCCAGCAGTTCCTCGAACAGGTACGTGTTGCACTCGAAGCCAGCCCCCATGCACTAGGCCCCTATGGCCTCCTTGGCCCTGCTCCAGCCCCGCTTGCCCGCCGGGCAGGACGCTACCGCTGGCAGTTACTGGCAAATGCCCCATCACGGCCGGCTCTGCAAAACCTGATGAAAACAGCACTGCCTGTCATCCAGCAATTACCGTTGGCACGAAAGGTTCGCTGGTCACTTGATATCGAGCCTCAGGACATGAGCTGAGGCGATAAAGCACACAAGCGGGACTGGGATCACATTTCCAATGTAAGAACTGTTAACAGACACGTATTTATCTTTAGTCGCTGTGCCTACAATAACCCACCAGTCAGCAAGTCCGGCGTTTAGTCCGGACTTTTGCTGCGCCCAGGAGAAAAAGACAACCAAGAGGAACCAACGTCATGGCGACAATGAAGGATGTTGCCCAGCTTGCCGGAGTCTCAACCGCAACCGTGTCTCGCGCACTGATGAACCCAGAGAAGGTTTCATCATCCACACGGAAAAAAGTCGAAAATGCGGTACTCGAAGCGGGTTACTCCCCCAATTCATTAGCCAGAAACCTGCGCCGTAACGAGTCAAAGACCATCGTTACCATAGTGCCGGATATCTGCGACCCTTATTTCACTGAGATTATCCGTGGTATTGAAGAAGCCGCCATGGAATACGGTTACCTGGTTCTGCTCGGTGACAGCGGTAAACAGGCTCAGCGTGAAAGTTCCTTTGTAAACCTGGTATTTACCAAGCAGGCTGATGGCATGCTCCTTTTGGGCACGGATCTTCCTTTTGACGTCAGCAAGCCGGAACAGAAAAACCTTCCGCCTCTGGTGATGGCATGTGAATACGCACCGGAACTGGAGCTTCCGACCGTCCATATCGATAACCTCACGGCCGCCTTTGAGGCAGTGAACTACCTGACCCAGGTAGGCCACCGCAGGATCGCCCAGATCACCGGGGATCCGAATGCTGCCCTGACCCAGTTCCGTACCCAGGGTTACCAGCAGGCCTTGCGCCGTGCCGGTGTGACCATTGATAACGGATTTACCTATGTCGGAGATTTCTCTTTCGCCGCAGGTGCTCGTGCCATGACGCAACTGCTTTCGCTGCCGGAACCGCCGACCGCCGTTTTCTGCCATAACGATGTGATGGCAATCGGAGCCATGCAACAGGCTAAACGCCTCGGTATGCGGGTACCCCAGGACATCTCAATCGTCGGCTTTGATGACATCCAGTTTGCTGAATACTGTGACCCGCCACTGACCACGGTTTCCCAGCCAAGGTATGAAATAGGCCGTCAGGCCATGCTGATGCTGCTCGAGCTGTTAAAAGGAAAGGATGTCCGCGCGGGCTCCCGCCTTCTGGATACCAAACTGGTGGTCCGCGAAAGTGTGGCTCCCCCCACGCGATGACTCGCCTGTCGCTGTGGTATTGGCTCAGGCGGCCTGAAACAGTACCATAGCGGCTTTGGCACCCTAACCTGCAGTTTCGGATTGTTGTGGCAACTAGAGATTACGTAAAACGCGGGAAGACCCCGCGCAAAGCTCCCCGGAAAAGCCCTAAAAAGCAGCCGGTATCACGACCATTCCCAATTAAGTGGGCAATTCTGGCAGTTATCCTGACAGCCGGTTTCGCTTATGGCCTGTTTTTGCTTTCAAAAAGTGATGCCCCGGCACCTCAAAAACCGGTAGAAAAAACCGTTGAAGTAAAAAAAGCTGAGCCGAAAAAAGACAAGAATGCCCTTCCGCCCAAGCCCAAGGAAAAATGGAGCTATGTAGAAGAGCTGGAGAACAAGAAGGTTGAGGTAGAAGCGCCTGAGCCACAGGCTCCAGGCCGTCCGTACCTGATGCAATGCGGCGCTTACCGCAGTATCGAACAGGCTGATTCACGCAAGGCCATGATTGCCTTCCAGGGTCTGGAAAGCCAAATCAGGACGACCCAGGGCGAAAAAGGCACCTGGTACCGTGTCATCCTCGGGCCTTACACCCACAAACGTAAGGCCGAGCGCGATCGCAACATGCTGCGCCGTGCCGGTATCGAACCCTGCGCTATCTGGTACTGGGACTGATCCAAACCTTCCATGGAAAATACCGCCTCTGTGGCGGTATTTTTTTGCCGGCATTTTCCCTCTCAACCCCGGGTTTTCTTGCCCTTTGCGGTAATCAAATCATCACACACTCCCTTGAAATCTGTTTTTAATGCCCCCAAGTAGGAGATAACACTCCTTCTGGCCCAGCCAGAGTGACTTTAAAGAGGTTTACCGTGACAACGATCGTATCAGTCCGCCGAGACGGAAAAGTGGTCATTGCCGGAGATGGACAGGTCTCCCTGGGCAATACAGTGATGAAAGGCAATGCCCGCAAAGTACGCCGCCTGTATAACGGCAAAGTTCTGGCAGGTTTTGCCGGTGGTACGGCCGATGCTTTCACCCTTTTCGAACGTTTCGAGCGTAAGCTGGAAATGCACCAGGGCCACCTGACCAAAGCAGCTGTGGAACTGGCCAAAGACTGGCGTACCGACCGTGCATTGCGCCGCCTTGAAGCGCTGCTGGCGGTAGCCGATGAAACAGCATCACTCATTATCACCGGTAACGGTGACGTGGTAGAACCGGAAAACGACCTGATTGCTATTGGTTCAGGCGGTAACTTTGCCCAGGCAGCAGCCCGTGCATTGCTGGAAAACACTGACCTGGATGCCCGCACCATTGCGGAAAAATCCCTGACTATCGCCGGTGACATCTGCGTATTCACCAACCAGTACCACACCGTCGAAGAACTCGACAGCAACAAGTAACAGGAATGCCTACATGTCTGAAATGACCCCTCGTGAAATTGTTCATGAACTGAACCGCCACATCATCGGTCAGGACAAAGCCAAGCGCGCTGTGGCTATCGCCCTGCGTAACCGCTGGCGCCGCATGCAGCTTCCTGAAGAGCTGCGAGTAGAAGTCACCCCGAAAAACATCCTGATGATTGGCCCAACCGGTGTGGGTAAAACTGAAATCGCACGCCGCCTGGCCAAGCTGGCCAACGCCCCTTTCATCAAAGTTGAAGCCACCAAGTTCACCGAAGTGGGTTATGTGGGCAAGGAAGTGGAAACCATTATCCGCGACCTGACCGACGTTGCCGTTAAGCTGGTACACCAGCAGGCAACCGAAAAGGTTCGCTTCCGTGCTGAAGAGCAGGCTGAAGAACGCGTCCTGGATGCCCTCCTGCCACCACCTCGTGATGCCTGGGGCCAGACTGAACAGGCTGACAACAACAGTGCTACCCGCCAGAGCTTCCGCAAGAAGCTGCGCGAGCACAAGCTTGACGACAAAGAGATCGACATTGACGTTGCCGCACCACAAATGGGCGTTGAGATCATGGCACCTCCTGGCATGGAGGAAATGACCAACCAGCTTCAGAGCATGTTCCAAAACCTTGGTGGTAACACCAAGAAAAACCGCAAGATGAAGATCAAGGACGCCCTGAAAGCACTGACTGAAGAAGAAGCCTCAAAGCTGGTTAACCAGGAAGAGCTCAAAGAGCAGGCTATCTACCTGGTGGAAAACCACGGCATCGTATTTATCGATGAGATCGACAAGATCTGTAAGCGTGGTGAGTCTTCGGGCCCGGACGTTTCCCGCGAAGGTGTACAGCGTGACCTGCTGCCACTGGTAGAAGGCTCAACCGTTTCTACCAAGCACGGCATGGTGCGTACCGACCATATCCTGTTCATTGCATCCGGAGCATTCCAGGTAGCGCGTCCTTCAGACCTTATCCCTGAACTTCAGGGCCGTCTGCCAATCCGCGTCGAGCTTGAGGCTTTGTCGGCAGGTGATTTCAAACGCATCCTGACTGAACCTAATGCGTCCCTGACTGAGCAGTACCGTGCCCTGATGGCGACCGAAGAAGTGGAAATCAGCTTCACTGAGGACGGTATTGAAGAAATTGCCAACTGTGCATGGAAAGTGAACGAGAAGACCGAGAATATCGGTGCCCGTCGCCTTCACACCGTGATGGAACGCCTGATGGATGGCATCTCTTTTGACGCCTCAGAAAAAGCGGGCAGCACATTTGAAATCGATTCTGCCTACGTGAAGTCAAACCTCGACATGCTGGTAGAAGATGAAGATCTGAGCCGCTTTATCCTGTAACAGCGCCAATGCGAAGTTCGATACAAAAGGTGACCACAGCGGTCACCTTTTTTGTATTCGTTCCCATTTACTTCAATAAGTTGTGACACTGACTGAAAATTGCGCTGACGCAATCTAGCGACAGATAATATGTGCCAGTCATTGCGGTGGTGATGTTTTGCGCGAATAATACAGGTTTTCAGTTTGTGATCCGCAGTACTTGCTATGAACTCTTCACTTGCAATCTGGCTCGATGCAGCCCGGCCCAAAACCTTGCCACTGGCGGTTGCGTCGATTTTAACCGGCAGCGCCGTCGCGGGATCACAGGGACGTTTTTCACTGGCTATTACGGTTTTGGCCCTGTTGACTGCCTTGCTTTTACAAATTCTCTCCAACCTTGCCAATGACTATGGCGATGCGGTTAAAGGCACCGACAACGAAAACCGCCTTGGTCCGCAGCGCGCCATCCAATCCGGTTTGGTCACTCCGGCGACCATGCGCACCGCGATGATGTTCAATATTGTCCTGACCCTTGCCAGTGGTGCCAGCCTCATTCTGCTCGCCTGCGACAATCTTTCGGACATGATGGGCTTTGTGGTTCTCGGCATCCTTGCGATAGCCGCCTCCATCACCTATACCGTCGGCAACAAGCCTTACGGCTACCGCGGCCTTGGTGACCTCTCCGTGCTGATTTTCTTTGGCTGGCTGGGTGTCGCCGGTACGTTTTATCTGCAGGCAGGCGAAATCAGCTCGGTGATTATGCTTCCTGCTACAGCCTGTGGTTTGTTGGCGGTTGGCGTACTCAACATCAATAACCTTCGTGATATCGACAATGACCGCGCCTGTGGCAAGAATACCCTGGCCGTCCGCATGGGGCCGCAATGGGGTCGCAAATACCACATTGTGTTACTGGCTGGAGCCACCCTGTGCCTGACCGTCTTCAACCTGGCAGTTCAACCACCCTGGTTTGGCTGGCTGTTCCTGTTGGCTGTACCCATGCTGTTCCATCATGGACGACAAGTGCTGGCATCGCCAAATGGTGCAGCCCTGCGCCCTATGATGGGGACGATGGTTAAATGTGCCCTGCTGACCAATGTGCTGTTTGCCGCGGGAATGATCATACACTGAGTGGTGTTGCAGACCCTGTACGGCTTCACGCCCCGTTTTGCGGGACTTGTCATTGCAAAGCACGGGCAGCCCGTTATACTTTTTCGGTGTTGCAGAAGCACTTTGCAACTTCCTTTCCCAGCCAAGGCAAGAAGTTAGACTATGGAATACAATACCTCAGAGCTTTGCGACGTTTATCTTGATCAGGTCGATGTCGTTGAACCAATGTTTAACTCTTACGGTGGCCGCAGCTCCTTTGGGGGCCAGGTAACGACCATCAAGTGTTTCGAAGATTCCGGGATTATCCGCAGCGTCGCAGAACTCGGCGGTGAAGGACGGGTAATGCTGATTGACGGTGGTGGCTCCCTGCGTCGCGCATTGGTTGATGCTGATGTTGCCGCACTGGCCGCTGAGAACAAATGGGAAGGCATTGTGGTTTATGGCTGCGTACGTGATGTAGATGCCCTGGACGAAATTGATATCGGCATCAAGGCCCTTGCCTCCATCCCTGTTGGTGCAGACAGCCAGGGAATCGGCGAATCCGATGTCCCGGTTAATTTTGGCGGAGTAACCTTCCTGCCGGAAGACCATATCTACGCTGACTCCACCGGAGTGATCCTCTCACCAGAGCCGCTGGACATCGAATAGCAGATATAAAAAAACAGAGCCGGACGGCTCTGTTTTTTTATGCGAAGAGGGAAACTTATTCCACTTCGTCCATCTTGCCCAGCAGGCTGCGGATGCGTTCTTGCCAAGCTTGGTGATCAGCAATCAGACGGGCATTTTCCTGAGTCAGCTCTTCTTGTTGCTGGCGCAGGCCGTTTGATTCATTTTCCAGAGAGCTGTTACGTTCTTTCAGCTCTTCGATTTCCATTTGAAGCAGAGAGATGGTATCCACAGCCATCTGCACTTTGGCTTCCAGTTTTTCAAGAATCTCAAATGACATCAGGGCCACCTATTCCTATTAGCTTGTCGTTCCACAGCATCAGGCTGTGTGCATACGCCTATTCTACTCACGCATTTCCCGGCTGACACGTATCAATTCCCGTGATGGGCATCAACTGGTCAAAAATACAGCGCAATTTCCCGAACCAATGCGGCATCTGCGCCAGACAGGGGGATCATAGTGCCAAATCCCATGTCATGCTGGCAGGCAACATAGTACCGATTGCCTAAAGAATTGTCATATTCCGGTCAATTGCAAAACGGAGCAGCAAAGCCGGGCGAATATTCATACACCTCAAGCAAACCCCCAAACCAAACGAAAATAAACGAACATTTTATTAACAATAAACGAACAGTTTTGGTTATTATGATGCTTATTGTGAGCGAAGAATGATTTTCGAAATATCCTTTATGCTCGAACGCACAATTTCAGTGACACTGCATTCACATGGCGTAACAGAGGCGTACATTGGGCGCTGAACCATAACAATAAAAGGTCTGAATCCATGAACGTCTCAAATAAAGCCCTGATGGGTGAGTGCCTTGCTGAGTTTATCGGCACCGGCTTGCTCATATTCTTCGGTGTTGGCTGCGTCGCTGCGCTGGTGTTAACCGGCGCGGACTTCGGCCAATGGGAGGTTAGTATAATCTGGGGGATCGGTGTTGCCATTGCTATCTACTGTACTGCCGGTGTATCCGGGGCACACCTGAACCCAGCAGTTACCATTGCACTCACCCTGTTTGCCGGTTTTGACCGCCGCAAGGTGTTGCCTTTTATTGCAGCTCAAATGCTTGGCGCATTCTGCTCTGCGGCACTGGTTTACAGCCTGTATGCCAACCTTTTTGCTGACTTTGAAGCTGCAAACCAAATTGCCCGCGGCAGCGAAGCAAGCCTGGCAACTGCGGGAATTTTCTCAACGTACGCCCATCCGCTGCTGAGTTTTGGCAGTGCATTTGCGGTTGAGTTTGCCATTACCGCTGTATTGATGTTTGGCATCCTGGCATTCGGTGATGAGAAAAACGGTGCCAAGCGTGGTGCCATGAACCCACTGCTGATCGGCCTTTTGATTGCTGTGATCGGCGGTTCACTGGGTCCTCTGACTGGTTTTGCCATGAACCCGGCACGCGATTTTGGACCAAAACTGTTTGCTTTCTTCTCCGGCTGGGGTGAGATGGCACTGACAGGCGGACGGGATATCCCTTATTTCCTGGTACCTATGCTTGCACCAATTGCCGGTGCCTGTTTCGGTGCCTGGCTGTATCCAAAAGCCATTGCAGCTTATCTGCCTGGCAGCGGATGCACCATTCCAAACCAGTGCGATGAAAAAGCGGTAAGCGAAACTGCTGAAGCTTGATGATAATTAGATTAAGTCTGGATCCTACAAGAGTTTGACGAGGAACGTTTTATGCCAACTGAACAGAAATATATCGTAGCGCTAGATCAGGGAACCACCAGCTCTCGGGCAGTTGTCCTTGATCATGACGCCAATATTGTCAGTGTCGCACAACGAGAGTTCACTCAGATTTATCCGGAAGCCGGCTGGGTCGAGCATGATCCACTGGAAATTTATGCCACCCAGAGTGCCACCTTGGTTGAAGCTCTGGGTAAAGCAGGCATCCGCTCAGACCAGGTTGCCGCTATCGGCATTACCAACCAGCGTGAAACAACGGTGGTATGGAACAAAAACACCGGTAAGCCGGTATATAACGCCATTGTCTGGCAATGCCGACGCACGGCCCCTATCTGCGAAGACCTGAAATCACGTGGACTGGAGGAGTACATTCGTGAAAACACCGGCCTGGTAGTCGACCCGTATTTTTCCGGCACCAAGATTAAGTGGATTCTCGACAATGCAGAAGGTGCCCGCGAGCAGGCGGAAGCCGGTGAACTGCTGTTCGGTACCATTGATACCTGGCTTATCTGGAAGATGACTCAGGGACGTGTCCACGTGACCGACTACACCAACGCCAGCCGTACCATGGTGTTTAACATCAACACCATGGAATGGGACAAAAAGCTGCTTGATGAACTGGGTATCCCGGCCTCAATGATGCCGGAAGTAAAATCGTCCTCTGAGGTGTACGGCCAAACTAACATCGGCGGCAAAGGCGGTACCCGTATCCCTATTGCGGGCATTGCCGGCGACCAGCAGGCAGCACTGTTCGGACAAATGTGTGTCGAAGCAGGCCAGGCAAAGAATACCTACGGTACCGGCTGCTTCCTGCTGATGAACACCGGCAAGGAAAAAGTCACCTCGAAAAACGGCCTGCTGACCACCCTGGGTTGTGGCCCGAAAGGCGAGGTCGCCTACGCGCTGGAAGGTGCGGTGTTTATGGGCGGCGCATCCATCCAGTGGCTGCGCGATGAGATGAAGCTTATAAACGATGCTCGTGACTCTGAATACTTTGCCACCAAAGTCGACACGTCCAACGGTGTCTATGTGGTACCGGCCTTCACCGGTCTGGGTGCCCCGCACTGGGACCCGTATGCACGTGGCGCGATTGTTGGACTGACCAGGGGTGCAAACTCCAATCACATTATCCGCGCCACCCTGGAGAGTATCGCTTACCAGTCACTTGATGTACTGACAGCGATGGAAGCAGACTCCGGCATCAAGCTCGACTTCCTCAAGGTTGATGGCGGTGCGGTAGCCAACAACTTCCTGATGCAGTTCCAGGCAGACGTGCTCAACACTGAGGTACACCGCCCGGTTGTCACTGAGGTTACCGCTCTCGGCTCGGCTTACCTGGCCGGCCTGGCTGTGGGATACTGGGACAGCATTGACGAGTTGAAAGACAAAGCCAAGCTTGATCGCAGCTTTGTCCCATGCCCGGATGATGGCAAACGCGAGCGCCGCCACAACGGTTGGAAACGCGCCGTTGGCCGGGCAAAAGGCTGGGAAGAAGTATAAAAAACTTAGTACAGGAGAAGGTCTGCCCCGGCAGGCCTTTTTTTCGGCCAAACAGGTGCCTAACGAGCGAAACTTTCAAAAACGCAAACGTTTCCTTTTACCCTGTGGTAGAATCCGCGCCGATTACCGCTTTACTCAAAAACTATCAGTTTACTCAAAATTTTGACTTGGAGTTCGGATGAAACGCGACCTGGCTATGGCATTTTCCCGCGTCACGGAAGGTGCAGCGCTGGCTGGCCACAAGTGGCTTGGCCGTGGTGACAAAAACGCAGCAGACGGTGCTGCAGTTGAAGTCATGCGTGCCCTGCTGAATCAGACAGAAATTGCCGGTGAAATCGTTATCGGTGAAGGTGAAATTGATGATGCCCCTATGCTGTTTATCGGTGAGGAAGTGGGCATGGGCGGCGATGCCGTAGATATTGCCGTTGACCCTATCGAAGGCACCCGCATGACCGCCATGGGCCAGTCCAATGCCCTGTCTGTGCTGGCAGCCGGTGAGAAAGGCAGTTTCCTCAAAGCTCCAGATATGTACATGGAGAAACTGGTTGTCGGCCAGGAAGCCAAAGGCGTTATCGATATCGACAAACCACTTCGCGAGAACCTTGCCGCTATCGCAAAGGCACTGGGTAAACCCCTCGACCAACTGGTAGTAACCACCCTTGCCAAACCTCGCCACGACAACACCATTCGTGAAATGCAGGAAATGGGTGTAAAAGTATTTGCCATTCCTGACGGCGACGTTGCAGCCTCCATCCTCACTTGCATGCCGGACAGTGAAGTGGACGTAATGTACGGTATCGGCGGCGCACCTGAAGGGGTGGTTTCTGCGGCCGTGATACGAGCCCTGGGAGGCGACATGAACGGTCGATTGCTGCCCCGCCATGAAGTAAAAGGGGACACTGAAGAAAACCGCCGCTTCGGTGAAATGGAAATCAGCCGCTGTGCAGAGATGGGGATTGAACCCGGTAAGAAACTGCGCATGGAAGACATGGCCCGCAGCGATAATGTGATTTTCTCGGCAACCGGCATCACCAAGGGTGACCTGCTGAATGGCATCAGCCGCAAAGGCAACATTGCGACAACGGAAACCCTGCTGATCCGTGGAAAATGCCGCACCATCCGCCGCATTTCTTCCACCCATTACCTGGATCGCAAGGACGACGCCGTCAAAGGCCACATCCTTTAAGCTTCCCTGCCGGTCATCCCCCTGGCCGGCTTTCTCCCCACCTCCGTTCCACCACCACAGCTTTGTCTGGCTGCTGTTCCCCTGCGTAGATTCTCAGCGAGTTATCCCTCTTACATGCAACATATGCCCTATAGTTAATACGTCTGCACAATTAATGAGGCGCATATCTATGGGAATCCGTCAGCGACACTTTTTACACTTTGCCGTGACTTTCTTTGCGGTACTGTGCTTATCCCTTAGCCCCACCCTTAGGGCCGAAACCATCAAAATAGGCATGTCTACAGCATTGGCAGGGCCGGCAAAGGGCTTGGGTAAAAACGTCAAAGCCGGCGTAGAAAGCTACTTCAAGATGATCAATGAGCAAGGCGGCGTAAACGGCCATACGCTCGAACTGATTGCCCTGAACGATGGCTATGAACCCGACCGGGCGGCCAGGAATATGCGTAAGCTCATTGAAAAAGAAAAAGTGTCCGCCGTTATCGGAAATGTTGGGACACCGACTGCCGTAGTGACTGTACCTCTGGCTAACCAGCTGAAAACACCGCTCGTCGGGGCAATTACAGGGGCAGGGCTGTTAAGAAACACCCCGCCTGACCGCTACGTAATCAATTACCGCGCCAGCTATGCCCAGGAAACAGCGGCGATGATTGAAGGCTTACTGAAAAGCGGTATTAAACCTGAAGAAATCGCTTTTTTCACCCAACAGGACGGCTATGGCAAGGCAGGCTATGACGGTGCAGTCAAGGCGCTGAAAGCAAAAGGTTTTGACCGTACTGCATCGCTGGCCCATGGCCGGTATCTCCGTAACACCTCCAGGGTAGAGAAAGGGCTGACAACCATCCTTAATGCCGACGTAAAACCCAAAGCAATAATTATGGTTGGCGCTTACAAGCCATGTGCAAAGTTCATAAAACTGGCTAAACAGAAGCTTCCTGATGCCCTGTACCTCAACGTATCGTTCGTTGGCAGCATCCCATTGCTGAAAGAATTGGGTAAAAACGCTGAAGGCGTAATCGTGACCCAGGTAGTACCGCACTACCAGTCAGACCTTCCGGGCGTCCGTGAATACCGTGAAGCATTTGCCAAATACAGCAAGGGTACCCCGGCCAGCTTCCTTTCCCTTGAGGGGTACCTGGCAGCAAAAATACTGGTAATGGGAATTGAGAAAGCAGGCAACTCAGTAACCTCTGAGACAATTGTGGATGGCCTGCACAGTCTCAATGTGTTTGACCTAGGTATCGATACCGCCCTACAAATTACAGCAGACAGCCACCAAGCCAGTAACAGGGTTTGGCCAACCCAAATCCAGGATGGCCAATATGTCACACTGAACTGGGATTCCCTGTAAGACCAACTCACCCGGCGGGTTAACTGCCCGCCATCCCTCTCCTGCCACGCTTTTCCGCACTACCAGGTACCTCACCATTTAGTAAAGCGGTTGCTTTATTTACTCCATTCACGACATAATGGTTACAACATCGACAGACGTCAGGTGATCATGAAGACCATCGATATCATTTTGCAAAGAATCAAACGCGACGGTGCTGTCACTGCCAAAGTGCTCGCTGATGAGCTGGGTATGACAACCATGGGGATCCGCCAGCACCTCCAGAGTCTGGAAGATTCAGGGTTGGTTGAATTCAGCGATATTCGCGTCAAAGTCGGTCGGCCGACCCGTCACTGGAACCTGACACCTGAGGGCCACAATCGCTTTGCCGACCGCCATGGTGATCTCAGCGTCACACTTATTGAATCTGTTGAGGCACTTTTCGGCCAGGAAGGCATAGAAAAAGTCGTGAGTCGGCGGGAAGAGATTACACTGAAATTATACCAGTCAGAATTCCACGACTGCACCAGCCTTGAAGAAAAGCTCAACCGGCTGGTCTCCCTGCGCGAGCAGGAAGGTTACATGGCAGAACTGAACCGGGAAAATACTGATTATATATTGGTGGAAAACCACTGCCCCATCTGCCATGCAGCAAAACGTTGTGAAACGCTTTGCCACTCGGAACTGCGGCTTTTCCAGCGCCTGCTGGGAAACGAGTGCCGGGTAGAACGGGATGAACACATTATTAAAGGGCAGCGCCGCTGCACATACCGTTTCATCCCCAATTAACCCAAGGAGGACATATGGCAAACTGGGTACACGCAGAAGTCATCGAAAACCGACACTGGAACAAAGACTTGTTCAGCCTGGTGTTGGAAGCGGATGTTGCGCCGTTTACCGCCGGTCAATTTACCAAGCTAGCGATGGAAATTGACGGCAATATAATCCAGCGCGCCTATTCCTACGTAAACTCGCCGGGAAGCAAGTATATTGAGATATACGCTACCCGGGTGGCTGACGGCCAGCTTTCCCCTCGCCTTCACGCCCTTGAAAAGGGTGACAAACTGATGATTAACAAAGATGCCTCAGGTTTCTTTGTATTGGAGGAAATTCCACAAGGTGATCATCTCTGGATGATGGCAACCGGCACAGCACTTGGCCCCTATCTTTCCATTCTAGGCGAAGAGGAAGTATGGCAACGCTTTCGAAAAGTCGTACTGATCCATGCCGTGCGCTTTGCTGCTGACCTCAGCTACCAGGCCGAAATCAAGGCCCTGAAAAAACAACACCCGGATCGCCTGATTGTACAGAACTTTGTCAGCCGAGAGCCCCACGGAAATGCGCTTTCCGGACGCATTACCCACTCTCTCGCTGACGGTACACTGGAACGGATCGTCGGCCTGAAACTGTCACCGGAACAAAGCCAGATCATGCTGTGTGGTAACCCGGATATGGTCAAGGAAGTCCGTACTCTCCTCAATGAAAAAGGCCTTGAGAAAAATCTGAGACGTAAACCCGGTCACATCACCACAGAACACTACTGGTAACAGAGAAAGTGAGAAAGCCGTCCCGCTTTCTTATAAATGAGACAACAAAACGGTCAAAAAAACATCACTCCGGAAACAGTAAGTTAGCTTTTCCGGAGTAACTCCTTTTATTGGTCGTCTCATTTGTGAGACGACACCCCCGTTGTACTCACCTTTTTGCACTTTATATTGGAAGCGCAGTACCGCTTCCAGTTGCTCTGACAACAGATCAACATTCAGATTGTCCAAAACCGGGTAATGACAGGTAGCGGTGACGTTCACCAACGCGACAAAGGAGAGTTGCGATGACAACATTACCTTCATTTGACGAATTGAAGCGCTTGGCGGAAACCGATCCGCTACAACTGGAAGCGTTACGCATGTCACTGAGCGAATCGGTGATTAATGATGCTCCGGAAGAGAACCGCCCAAAACTTCGGGCCATGATGAGCCATATCAACCGTGTGATTGCGCATGGAAAGAACCCCAATCACGTTAATGCAATGCTGATGCGCGACCTGATGCGTCAGTTTGGCCGTTTCCAGAAATCCCTGACAAGCCCGGAAGAACTCGAAGAGAAAAAAGCGACAGTGCTTTCCTTCCCGCCCTCTGAACGTGAACCGGAGTGGCGATGATAACCTTACGGTCGACATCTATTCATACCGGTAATCCTAGTTACCGGTATGGCCTTTCACCTATCCGTTAAACTTCATTAAGCTGTTTGCTGAACGTCTCAGTATCCATCTCCCGGATATCCACCGTCATGCTGAATACAGCCGGGCAGTGGCCCACCAGCACAGACAACAACGCCTCACTCAACTGCTTTTTTTGTTCGGTACTCCTGCCACTGAGTATCGAGGCCTCAACATGTACAAAGGTAGCCTGGTTCTCCCGCTCACCAATAAGCCAGGTGTGGCAAGGATAAGCCCGGGTTTTCACTGCATCGGGTGAGAACAGGCCGGTATTGAGTGCAGCCCGGTGCAAATCTTCGACAAGTCCGCCTACATTAACCCGTTCTGCAACCGGGTCAGCATATTCAACAATGATATTAGGCATGGCGTATTCCTTCGCAACAGGCCGGGAAACAGGATGTTACCCGCATCCATCATTTCGCTAACATAGCGTTTTTATTCATATTGTTCACCATGAAAGCGACGGGAACAGGCACCGGATCACGCTGTCGGGTGAATGATTATTTTAACTATCTGCTTTTGTACCCTTCACATTTGCTCTCAAAACGAGTACAAACGGTGACATTCATGATTTTGGACAGGAAACACCGGCAGGCGAGCTGCTATCTTTTCTGTCGGATTTTTTATTTCATTGGACTGAGTTTGGAGGAAAACCTATGCGCCGTCCTGTGGTTATGGGTAACTGGAAACTTAACGGTAGCAAGGCAATGGTTTCAGATCTGATTAAGGGTCTGGACGCTGAGCTGAATGGTGTTGAAGGCGTTGACGTAGTTATCGCGCCACCTGTGATGTATGCAGACCTGGCAGAACAGCTGCTGGGCAAAGCAACGAACAAAATCTTCCTGGGCACCCAGAACGTTGACGTAAACGCCAGCGGCGCTTACACCGGCGATATCTCTCCAGAAATGCTGAAGGATTTCGGCGTAACTCACGTGATCATCGGTCACTCTGAGCGTCGTGAATACCACAACGAATCAGACGAGTTTGTTGCTAAGAAATTCGGCTTCCTGAAAGAAAACGGCCTGATCCCAGTATTCTGCATCGGTGAAACCGAAGCACAGAACGAAGCTGGCGAAACCAAAGCTGTATGTGCTCGTCAAATCGACGCAGTGATCAACATGCACGGTATCGAAGCACTGGAAGGTGCAATCATCGCTTACGAACCAATCTGGGCGATCGGTACTGGTAAAGCTGCGACTGCACAACAGGCACAAGATATCCACGCTGCTATCCGTGCACACCTGGCTTCTTACAGCGAAGAAGTTGCCAAGAAAGTTGTTATCCAGTACGGCGGTTCTGTTAAAGCTGAAAACGCTGCAGAACTGTTCGCGATGGAAGACATCGACGGCGCGCTGGTTGGTGGTGCTGCCCTGCAAGCTGCTGGTTTTGCGGCTATCGCTAAAGCGGCAGCTGCTGCAAAAGCATAATCCGTATCCGGATGAGAAAAGGGAGCCTCGGCTCCCTTTTTTGTACCTGAATATCTGGTGCGATACCTATTGGTATTACACCGCCCCTTCAAAACCCAGTTGCCGCCAGGCTTCATAGGCAATAATTGCTGCGGCATTGGAAAGGTTCAGGCTCCGGCTGGTTTTCTGCATTGGTATACGCAACCGCTGTTCAGCAGGCAGGCTCTCAATGATGCTTGCAGGAAGTCCCCGGGTTTCCGGCCCGAACATCAGGATATCCCCTTTTTTGAATACCGCGTCGGTATGGAACCCGGTTGCCTTGGTGGTACAGGCAAATATCCGTCGCCCTGCCATCGCGTTGAGAAAGTCCTCGTAACTTTTGTGCCGGGTGACCAATGCCAGGTCATGGTAGTCCAGGCCAGCACGTCTAACCTTTTTCTCTTCCAGGTCAAACCCCAGTGGCTCTATGAGGTGTAATTTCGCACCCGTGTTTGCACACAGGCGGATAATGTTACCGGTATTTGGGGCAATCTCCGGCTCATACAGGGCGATATCAAACATTCACACAGCATCCAGTTCTATATTTGGGGGCTATTCTGACAATCCACTCGCACTCAGGCAATGTTAGCCAGCGGCAAATACATAGAAACTTGCAGTCCCCCAAGATGGCTTCTCGATGCACTGACGCTGCCACTGTGTTGCCGGACTGCATTTTCAGTGATCGCCAACCCAAGGCCGGTTCCGCCACTTTGCCGGTCACGTGCAGTGGACACTCGGTAAAAAGGCCGGAAAATATCATTCAGCTCCTCATCCGGGACGCCACATCCGTCATCATCAACAGTTATTTCGAGTCGTTGGCCATTACAGGAAAAGGAGACGCTGACCTTGCTGTCTGCGTACTTAATGGCATTGCGGATAACGTTTTCCAATGCACTGCACATCATCGGCAGGTTAACCAGAAGCGGGAACGCCTCCAGCCCGTCGATTTCTAAATTCTGATTGTGCTGCTCTGCTTCAAACTGGGCATCTTCCAGCATTGTCAGCCAGAGTGATTCAGCATCAGTCAGCTCCCTCGATTCATGGCTGTTGACCTGCATCCGGGAAAGCGAAAGCAGATCGGCAATCATTTGTTCAAGGCGGTCTGCTTCCGTATCTATCCGGCTGAGCTCCTTGCTTTCCCCCTGTTTGCGGATAGCCAGGGCATTGGCCATACGAAGACGGGTAAGGGGCGAGCGAAGTTCATGGGAAATATCTGACAGCAGACGCTGTTGTCCGGTAATCATGCTGTCTACCGCCCCAACCATCTGGTTGAAGCTGGCACCGGCCTGCCTGAATTCACGCGGCCCTTTTTCAAGTAGCGGGTCAATGGAAAACTCTCCTTTCGCCACCCGTTCTGCCGCCATCTGAAGCCGACGGGCCGGTCGTGTTACCGCCCACGCAAGCCAGAGCAACAACGGTGTACTGACCAGCATGGTAGCCAGAAGCAACTGGACCGGGTTATCAAGCAGACGAATAAGGAACGGGGGCGGTTCACGCAACCGGCGGCCAATATACATCCAGCCCTGTTCCGGGCCGTCGCTTATCACGAAAGGCCCGGCCATCTGCCATGGGCCATACTGGCGGGTTAAAGGCCTTTTGGGATCATCAGACGAGCTGGCAAAATTACGGACAAACTTGTCACTGTGACGGCCGAGATCCAACACCACACCGTCGGTATCGGTGAAGTAGAGTTTTATCCCTTTCATGTGCTGGATTTTGCGATGATCACGGCTGAGGGCCCGGAGGCTGGTAATCATATCTCCGGGTTGCCGGGTCAGTGCTTTTGAAACCCTGCCGGCAATCTCATTCAGCTCCGCCGCCATTCGTGGGTTAACCGGTTCATAATTCCGCGGGTCCTGGTGCTGAACCACCAACACAGAAATAATCACCAGCAACAGGGTGAACCAGAAAATGGCAAATATTCTTGCTGTCAGGCTGCTGAACGGGAGAAACCTAACCAGCCGCTTTAACCTTGAACCAGGGTTGACCGCCATGCTTACTCCTCTACCAGCAGGTAACCCCGTCCACGCAGGGTTTTAATCCGGGGCTTTCCGTCTTCACGCTCAGGCAGTTTTTTACGCAGGTTGGATACATGCATGTCCACTGCCCGGTCAAATGGAGCCAGCCTCTTGCCCAACACATCAAGGCTGAGATCGGTTTTTGCCACCACCTGCCCCGGGCGTTCAACCAGGTATTGCAGCAGGGCCAGCTCAGTACCGGTTACCTCAACCGGCTCACCGCAGCAGAACAGCTCAAGCCGTCCTGGGTAAATAGTGAGATCCTGGTAGGTCAGGGTGTCCCCGGTGTGGCGTTCTTCCACCGACACCTTGGCCGTCCGACGAAGGATGGCCCGCATACGGGCCAGCAGTTCACGGTCACTGAAAGGCTTTGGCAGGTAATCATCCGCCCCCAACTCAAGTCCCATCACCCGGTCAATTTCCTCCCCCTTGGCAGTCAGCATCAGTACCGGCGTTTCATGGTTTTCACGCAAGCGGCGCAGGGTCTCCATCCCGCCCAGAACCGGCATCATCACATCCAGCAGGATAAGGTCGACGTTTTCATTGTGGCATTCCAAGCCCTGCTGACCATTGTGCGCAACAGTGACGTTAAAGCCCTCCAGCTCCAGGATGTCACTGAGCAGCCCTGTCAGCTCGGTATCGTCATCAATGATCAGGATGTTGGCCATAGTCTTTTCCCTGCAAGGTGATAGCGGTTATTCACAATTTGGATTATCAGCTTACCGTCGCCTCATCACCAGCGTCAAAACGCAGCTTTACCGGGTTTTACACAACTTTACATGCACCGTGCCCCAGTTTACGTAGCAGCACGTAACCTGTACTCACATCGCGGCATATTCCGCTGCGTACTGAACCCGGTAAGGAGAACACCTATGCGATTTTCTAAAAAGACAGTAGCAATGATAATGGCCCTTCCCCTGGCATTTGGTTCGGCATCAGCCTTCGCCTTCGGTGGCGGTCACGGTGGCCATGGTGAAAAAGGCGGATACGGTGGCCACGGTTGCATGATGGGCGGCAAGAAGATGTTCCGCCAGCTCGACCTGACCGACGACCAGAAAGACCAGCTCAAGCAAATGCGTGAGGAGATGCGGTCAAACAAAGGGCAACGTGGTGAAATGATGAAAGCAGCCCAGGCCAACCACCAGAAAATGCAGCAACTGCTGTTGGCAGACAACCTGGATGAAAGCGCAGTCAGAGCTTTGGCACAGGAAATGGCAAACCAGCAGGTCGAACGCCGTGTAGCAATGGCCGGCAATATGCACCAAATGTACTCAGTGCTGACACCGGAACAAAAAGCCAAGTTGCAAACACTACAGGCTGAACAGCAGCAGAAGTGCCAGGAAAAAATGGAAAAATGGGCTGATAAACAGCGCGGCTAACCCCAAACCTCCGTCATACTTCCCATACAGCCCCCTAAACGGGGCTGTATGCGTTGGGTGGCGTTTTGAAATGTGGTTAAATTTCATCGGAAAAGGGTTATACTTCACCCAATTGATGTTCGAATTTGACATGTTATGACGGAAAGATATCGGCGGCTTGTACAGGCTGCAGCCTGGACTGCCATGGTCGTTGCGACAGTACTTTTGGGTATCAAGCTGGTTGCTTGGTGGTATACCTCTTCGATGAGCCTTCTGGCCTCAGTGGTTGACTCTACCCTGGATATCCTCGCTTCTCTTACCAACCTGATTGTCATCCGTTTTGCCCTGCAACCCGCTGATGAAGAGCACAAATTCGGGCATGGCAAGGCTGAGTCACTGGCAGCACTTGCCCAGTCCACATTTATCGTTGGCTCAGCCTGTTTCCTTATTCTTCAAGGCATTGAACGCCTTTTCCGCCCTTCTGAACTCTCTGAACCCGGCTTTGGTATCTATGTCAGTATCGCTGCGATTGCACTGACTGGCGGATTGGTGATGTTCCAGAAATGGGTGGTACGTAAAACCGGCAGCCAGGCCATTGCCGCAGACTCCCTGCATTACCAGTCAGACCTGCTGATGAACGTGGCGATTATTGTTGCCCTTGCACTGAGCGCGTACGGTTTTATCTATGCAGATGCCGGGTTTGCGATCCTTGTCGGGATATTTATCCTATTCAGCGCCTACAAAATGGCGCGTGATGCGGTACAGTCTCTGCTCGACCACCAGCTTCCTCCGGAAGAAGAAGAAAAGATACTGACACTGGCTTCTGGCGTAGCCGGTGTCCATGGCGTCCATGACTTGAGAACCCGTCAGGCTGGCGTCACTCGATTTATCCAGCTCCACCTTGAACTGGACGATGAGCTCCCGCTCAAGGATGCCCACCTTATCGCTGATGAGGTTGAAGACCGTCTCGAAGTCGTCTTCCCGGGAGCCGATATCCTGATTCACCAGGACCCCGTTTCCGTTGTGAGAAACAGCCGCAGAGAGCAGGCTCAACTATAGGAATGACGGCTAAATTGGGAGGAAATATCAGCCCCAATAACGGATCCTGACATGAATCAACGAACTTTCTTAGCAAAGTTGTAATACTCTTACATAAGTAAAAAAGTTACAGTTTTCCGCTGGTGCTGGCAAAATAGCGAACTCGGCCAGGGCAAACACAACAGACGCCACAAACCGTCTGCATTAGGCCAAAGTAAACCGGCATCGGAAACCGGATTTAGAAAAAATTTCGATTCCAAAGATCAGAGGGTAACCATGGTTAGCAAGATTGGTGTATTGACCAGTGGCGGCGACGCCCCGGGTATGAACGCAGCCATCCGCGGTGTTGTCCGCGCGGCACTGAGTGAAGGCGTTGAAGTTTACGGTATTTACGACGGCTACCAGGGCCTGCACCAGAACCGTATTGAAAAACTGAACCGCAACAGCGTTTCTGACATTATCAACCGTGGCGGTACATTCCTGGGCTCAGCCCGTTTTCCGGAATTCCGCGATGAGAAAGTCCGCCTTCAGGCCATTCAAAACCTGAAGATGCACGGCATCGAGGCACTGGTTGTTATCGGTGGTGACGGCTCGTACATGGGTGCGAAGAAGCTGACCGAAATGGGTTACCCATGTATCGGCCTGCCAGGCACTATCGACAACGATGTTGCAGGCACTGACTACACTATCGGTTACATGACTGCACTGAACACAGTGATCGAAGCCATCGACCGCCTGCGTGATACCTCTTCTTCTCACCAGCGTATCTCTATTGTTGAGGTTATGGGCCGTCACTGTGGTGACCTGACCATGGCAGCAGCAATGGCCGGTGGTTGTGAGTACATCATCATCCCTGAAGTGGGTCTGGACAAAGACGCACTGCTGAGCAAGATCCGTGAAGGTATCTACAAGGGTAAGAAGCACGCTATCGTTGCCATTACCGAGCTGATGACTGATGTCAACGAACTGGCTAAGTTCATTGAAACTGAAACCGGCCGTGAAACCCGCGCCACTATCCTGGGCCACATCCAGCGTGGCGGCCAGCCTGTAGCATTCGACCGTATCCTGGCATCTCGTATGGGTGCGTACGCTGTTGAATTGCTGATGGCAGGTGAAGGCGGCCGTTGTGTGGGTGTACAGAACGATAAGATGGTACACCACGACATCATCGACGCTATCGAAAATATGAAGCGTCCATTCCGCGCTGACATCTACGAAACAGCCAACAAGCTGTTCTAATTTGTCTGCTCCGGAACCTAAAATGCCTGCCTTGTTGCAGGCATTTTTGTATCTGCCCGGTAAGGCTTGGCTAAAACCTGACGATCCCCCTAATTTCTCTGACAATCTTTTACATAACCGGGTCATCCCGCTAAGATAGCGTCGAGATTTTTGCCGTACCCGGCGTTACTGATGACAAAGGAACCATCCGTTCATGGCAGGTAACAAAAAAAATAACCGCCGCGAAGAA
This sequence comes from Parasalinivibrio latis, assembly GCF_036825535.1. Lineage (GTDB taxonomy): Bacteria > Pseudomonadota > Gammaproteobacteria > Enterobacterales > Vibrionaceae > Parasalinivibrio > Parasalinivibrio latis. Next base: position 170,531 of record NZ_CP098812.1, on the reverse strand, counting down.
ATCCTCCAGGCGCTTGCTGAAATGCTGGAATCCAACCAGGGCAGTCAGCGTATTACCACAAAAATGCTTGCTGAGCAGGTGGGTGTTTCTGAAGCTGCGCTGTACCGTCACTTCCCAAGCAAGGCACGGATGTTTGAAGGACTGATTGAGTTTATCGAAGACTCCATCATGAGCCGCATCAACCGGATTCTGGATGATGAAAAGGACACCATGCAGCGGCTGCGCCTGATCACCCAGCTTCTCCTGGGCTTCAGTGAACGCAACCCGGGTCTGAGCCGTATCATGACAGGCCATGCCCTGATGTTTGAACAGGAACGCCTGCAAGGCCGTATCAACCAGTTTTTCCAGCGCATTGAAACCCAGCTCCGCCAGGTAATGCGAGAGCGCCAGCTTCGCGAAGGCAAAGGCTGGCCAATGGATGAAGCCATTCTTGCTTCACACCTTTTGAGTTTTGCAGAAGGCAGCATCTGCCGTTTCGTCCGTTCCGGTTTCCAGCAAAAGCCAACTGCCAATTTCGAGCAGCACTGGCGCCTGCTTTCCCACCAGCTTGAAGGCCTGCCACTGGCGGTTTAAAGAACAAACGTAAAGGAGGCTGTTCTGCCTCCTTTTTACCGGCCAATTACCCAATTCGGTTCCATCAAAAAACCTTGCTGCTCTGGCTGATTTTCACCAGGTTGTTCAGTACCTGCTCGTCCGTCACCAAAGGATCGGTAAAATACTGGTGAAGCTCATTAAGCATGGCATTGCGGATGATAGGGTTGATTGCCATTGAGTCTGAAAAGCTCGGAACGGCAGTCCCGAAATCAACGGCTGCATCAAAATCCCGCCGCGATTGGATCGCACAGCGGTTAAAGCCGGTTAGGGGTATATCGCTGTACACGGGTATAGACCCCTTTACCCGGTTGAAATCCTGAAGGAAACGGCTTGTTGAAAGCGTTTCAACCAACTGCTGGGCATCCTGCACACTGATTGACCGGGTACGCATCAGTGCCAGGCTGTCGATGTTATAGATAAACCCGGGCTGGATGGCAGGAGCCGCAAGGCACTCGATATCCTCTGGTAACTTCCCGCTTTCATCCAACAACTCTCCGGCAACCCAGTCACCGCCAAACTGCATCGCATACTGCCCGGCCCGCAATCCGGCAGAAGCTTCATCCCAGGCTTTGCTCTCCGGCTGTCCGACAGTCTGCCCGATTCTCCGGTAGAGTGACAATGCGTTGCGGGTTGTGTCGCTCAAAAGTGCCTGTATATCCAAGTCAATGAACAGGCGACGGTAATACTCCGCACCGCCCAGGCCAAAGGCAATGTTCTCAAACAGCTGTGCGCTCTGCCAGGGGTCATTACCTATCGCGAGCCCAGGCTGGCCTTTCTCCGACAGTGCCTCCAATGCAGAGGCTATACCATCCCAGGAATCCGGTACCATAATCCCGCCATCCCCAAGGACACGAGAATTGACCCAGACCCAGTTAAGCCGGTGCAAGGTTACCGGCAGGGCAACCCTGGCTTCCTGGAAACGGTGGATCTCGTCAATAAATGAAGGCAACCCGGGTAACTCATCCTGCACGGTAAGGGGCATCAATAACCCAAGGGCCGCCCATGAAGAGATGGTGGGCCCCTGCAACAAAGCCATATGGGGAGGGTTGCCTGATATTGTCCTCGCCTGCAGGATCGCCCGCGCACTGTCCCCTCCCCCTCCAGGGATAGGGGCATTCAGCAATAACAGGCCTTTTTCACGCAAAGAGCTGTCTATCTCCGACACTGCGTTCATTTCACCTTTGGACGTCCACCAGTGGAGAAACTCCACCTGCCCGGCGAAAACAGGCCAAGAGAGGGAGATAACCCCAAAAAGTAAAACCGATTTCAAAACGCGCATTATCTGGACCTCGCCAATGTCACCCTGGCCACCAGCCCACCTTCCGGATGGTTAAACACAACAAGGTCACCACCATGTACCCGGGCAATACTGCGTGAAATCGTCAGCCCAAGACCGGAGCCCATTCCTTGGTCTGGTCGGGCCCGAAAATACGGTTCAAAAACTTTCTCTAGTAATCTGTCATCAATTCCCGGCCCGGCATCATGGATATCGATGGTATATACCGAAGGGGTCGCCATGGCAGATATCGCCAGCCTCTCACCGTATTTAACACCATTATCAATGACATTCATCAGGCAACGACGCAGAGCCAGGGGCTTGGCCAGGTAGGGAAGTGAATCTGGCATGTCGAATATGACTCTCTGTTTTTCCTGGTTATATTCCCTTGCGCACTGTTTCAGTAACATCGCCAGGTCAAGGGGTTCAACTTCCTCATGGATATCGGTATCCCGAATACACTGCAGGGCATTTTTCAGCATCATATCCATATCATTGAGGAGTTTCTCAAAGCGGATCCGGGTGTCATCATCCTCCAGCATGTCGGCACGGAGCTTCAGGCACGCCAGCGGGGTTCGAATATCATGAGACAGCGCACTGAAAAGAGTTTCCCTGTCTTCTATATAACGCTGGATACGCTTGTTCATTTTATTAAATGCATGGACTGCGCTGCGTAACTCTCCCGCGCCGTCTTCCGGGATCTCATCCACCGTCAGGCGTGCACTCATCAAGGTAGCAGCCCGTGCCAGGGAGCGTATTGGCTTAAGCTCGCGGCGTATAACGCGGGCAGTGAAAGCCATCAAAAGAACGGAAGCAATCACCAAGAACAGGTATTGCCTGGGCTCAAGCACACTTGAGGCAAAATAGGAATAAGGCACCGGGAGTGTTGTTGCCAGGTATAGCCACTCACCCTCAGAGATTTCCATCTGGAATATCAGTACCGGAAGGTCAAAGTCGCCCAGTGCCATACTGTATTTCGTCCAGAGCTTGGGGACTTCATCAAGCCGTATCCCGGTATTGAAAACCCTGACTTCATCCCTGGAGGTAATATTGACGACCGTGCGCATCTCATTGCCAAGCAGCCTGTTCAGGTGTTCACGGGCATACCGGACTGCCAGTTCATTCACTTCAGTGTCCCTGCTGTTTTTATTGGGGATATGCCGGTCATTCAGGGAAATGAAAAAGCGGGAGCCACCGGTTTCGAGCAATTGGTTGAGTACCAGGTGGCGGTAGTTATTTGGCAATGAGCGGAAGTAATCGACGGTCCCAGCTGCTGTATCAACAATATCGTTGATAGCCCGGTTAATATCATCGGTCCGGCTCTGTTTTATGGACTGCAACCAGATTGCTCCCGCTATCAGTTCAGCAAACACGATCAATGCAATGACCGAGAAACTGATCCGGAAAGAGAGTGTATTGCCAAGCCCCTGGGCGTCACCTCGCACTTTCACGATTCAACAATTCTATCAACAGCAAACATATACCCTTTGTTCCTGACGGTTACGATGATGTTTCTGCCGTCATCATTGAGGTGTTTGCGCAGTCTGCTCATTTGGACGTCAATTCCACGCTCAAAGGGGTCCATTTCTCTCCCCCACAGCGTCTTGGAGATTTCATCGCGACTGAAAAGGTAATTCGGTTTCTGGATAAACAGGCTAAGCAGGGAAAAATCACTGCCTGACAGTTGGACGGTACGGCCGGAATCATGAACCAGTTGGCGTTTTGCCCGGTCAAACGTCCAGGACAGAAAATGTACCCGGACCGAATGGGTACTGCTGTTGGTAAAGTGGCTGCGACGCAGTAGCGCTTTGATTCTGGCCAGCAGTTCCCTTGGACTGAATGTCTTTGTGATGTAATCGTCAGCCCCTACTTCCAGCCCGGCTATACGATCATGTTCATCAGTTACTGCGGTCAGCATAATAATCGGTACATATGATGTACGGCGAATTTGGGCACAGAGTGTCAGGCCATCTTCCCCGGGCAACATGATATCCAGGATCACCAAGTTTGGTTCCCCCTTTTCTAACTGCTGCCACATCGCTTCTCCATCAGGGGCTGTCCAAACCTCAAACCCAGCCCGAGCCAGATATTCGCTTAACGCATCCCGGATCTCGGCACTGTCGTCAACAATCAATATGGTTTTCTTTTCCATCGTCGCCCACTCCCTGGACTGATATGCGCAGTCAAATTTTTATACACTCCATCGATCCCGGCAGTCATATTCCCGACAGGAAATTGTGAGCCGCCACCCGCCTTTTCATACTCATTTCTCCCTTTTGTAAGCAAACACTTACAAAGCAATCACAGTTGCTTACTTGCACAACCTTTTCTCCCGGTACAGTGAAACGGTCTTACTCAAACAATCAAGGAAGACCCTATGATTTCTTACACATTTGGAATACTTCAGCGTATCGGTCGGTCGCTGATGCTGCCGGTGGCAGTCCTTCCCATCGCGGGCTTGCTGCTAGGTATAGGCTCAGCTAATTTTTCTTTCCTGCCGGAGATTGTTTCCCAGATCATGGCTAAGTCCGGGGATGCAGTCTTCAGTAACCTGGCATTGATCTTTGCAATTGGTGTCGCTTTGGGGCTGAGCGATAACGATGGTGCTGCCGGCCTGGCCGCAACTGTCGGTTTTGCGATCTTAGTGGCAACCATGGGAGTAATCGCCCAGGCAAACGGTATCGAAACCTCACAGGTACTCGGCATTCCGACGCTGAATACCGGTGTGTTCGGCGGGATCGTAATTGGCGTAATTGCGTCAGTTATGTACAAAAAGTTCCACAACATCCAGTTGCCAGAATACCTTGGCTTCTTTGCCGGTAAACGTTTTGTACCAATTGTCACAGGCCTTTCGGCAATCATTGTGGCCGTAGTAATGAGCTACGTCTGGCCCCCAATTGGTGGTGCCATCAATACGTTTTCCCATTGGGCGGCTTACCAGAACCCAACCCTGGCTTTCGGTATCTACGGCTTTGTAGAACGCTCTCTTATTCCTTTCGGCCTGCACCACATCTGGAACGTCCCATTCTTCTTTGAAGTTGGTGAATACATGAACCCGGAAACCGGGGCGGTTATCAAAGGTGAAATCCAGCGTTACCTGGCCGGAGACCCAACCGCAGGGAACCTGGCAGGTGGTTACATGTATTCCATGTGGGCCCTGCCAGCTATCGGCCTGGCAATTTACCACTCAGCACGCAAAGAAAAGCGGGCTCTTGTCGGCGGTATCATGCTGTCCGCAGCACTGACCTCCTGGCTGACTGGTATTACCGAACCTATGGAGTTTTCTTTCCTCTTCGCGGCACCGGTGCTTTACGTTATCCACTGTATTTTTACCGGCCTTGGTTTTGCCTTGGTTACTGCCTTGGATATTCACCACAGCGTGACCTTTGCCCACGGTGCAATTGATTTCCTGATCTATTACCCACTGTCAAAGAACGCCTGGCTGTTCATCCTTATCGGCCCTCTTTGGGCGCTGATGTACTACTCCGTCTTCCGAGTGCTGATTGCCAAACTCAACCTGATGACTCCGGGACGCGAAAGTAAGGAAGATGAAATCAGTGCAGCTGTACAGGTAGACGGTGAACTGGCCCAGCAAATCATCGTTGCACTCGGCACTAAAGACAACATCAAGCATGTTGATGCCTGTATTACCCGCCTCCGTGTCACCGTCTTCGAGATCTCACTCGTAGACAGTGAAAAGCTCAAGGCTCTCGGAGCCAGGGAAGTCCTTGTCGTTGGTAACAGCCTTCAAGCGATATTTGGCACCCGCTCAGACAGCATCAAGAGTGAAATAAACCAGGTACTTGTAGCCTCATAATTCCCCCCAACAAAAACGGGAGCTTAAGCTCCCGTCTTCACACTTTATGAAATAGTTAGATTCCGTACTGAGCTCGGTAAGCTTTTACCGCATCCAGATGCTCGTTATCCCCACGCTCTTCGAGGTAAGTAACCAGATCACCAAGGCTGACAATGGAAATCACCTTACAGCCGAAATCTCGTTCCACTTCCTGAATTGCTGACAGCTCACCCTTGCCACGTTCCTGGCGGTCAATGGCAACCAGGACTCCGGCCAGATCCGCACCATTTGCCTGGATGATTTCCATTGATTCACGAATGGCGGTTCCAGCAGTTATAACATCGTCAACCAGCATAATGCGGCCTTCCAGCGCACTGCCCACCAGGTTGCCACCTTCGCCGTGGTCTTTAGCTTCCTTACGGTTGAAGCAATACGGTGTGTCCACATCGTGATGTTCTGCCAGCGCAACAGCTGTTGTCGTCGCAATAGGGATCCCCTTGTAGGCAGGACCGAACAGCACGTCGTATTCCACTTTGGCATCAACCAGCGCTTCAGCGTAGAAACGGCCCAGCTTTGCCAGGTCGCGACCGGTATTGAACAGACCGGCGTTAAAGAAGTAAGGGCTCTTGCGGCCAGACTTCAGGGTAAACTCACCAAATTTCAGAACCTGCTTTTCCAATGCAAACTCGATGAATTGACGCTGATACGCTTTCATTTTTTCTCCTGATATTCCTTTGTATTCCAACATACCCGGAAATAGGTTTTCCGGTTAAAAAAAAGCGGCTCCAACAGGAAGCCGCTTTTAAAATCACGATGCCAACGATGCCTTCTGCACCGTGACAATATGCTCAATCCCCTGACGGGCCAGCGCAAGCATTTCCATAAGCTCTTCCTGACTGAATGGCGCACCCTCTGCAGTGCCCTGCACTTCAATCATATTGCCGTCTTCCAGCATGACTACGTTCATGTCGGTTTCAGCCGCTGAGTCTTCCACGTACTCCAGGTCACAAACTGCAGTACCTTCAAAGATACCAACAGAGACAGCAGCAACATGACCCTTCATTGGGTTTTCTTTCAGTTTGCCATCAGCAACAAGCTTGTTCAGGGCATCAGCCAGCGCAACACTTGCACCAGTGATAGAAGCAGTACGGGTACCGCCATCAGCCTGGATAACGTCACAGTCAACAGTAATGGTGTAATCACCCAGTTTGCCAAGATCTACGGCTGCACGCAGGCTACGGGCGATCAGGCGCTGGATTTCCATTGTGCGGCCACCCTGTTTGCCGTTTGCTGCTTCACGGCGCATACGGGAATGGGTAGAACGTGGCAGCATGCCGTATTCAGCAGTAATCCAGCCTTGGTTCTGGCCTTTCAGGAAGCGAGGCACACCGTCTTCTACAGTGGCGGTACAAATCACTTTGGTGTTACCGAACTCAACCAGGACTGAACCTTCAGCATGGCAAGTAAAGTTACGGGTAATAGAAACAGGACGAACCTCGTGGTTTGCTCTTCCGCTTGGGCGCATAGCTTCACCTTTAATTAAAGTCTGTCGACTGAGTGGGATGAATTGACCGGCGATTATAGCGGTTTCTTTGAAGCAGCGCGAATAGTGCGCACAATATTGCCTCCCTTCTTTTAGAAAAAAGATGAAAGCAAATTCCAATATCAATAAAACGTGCTCACGCCTGCGAATCTCTATCCAAATAACTGACTTAGCTGACGCCCCGGCGCCCGTGGCGTATAATCAGCATCAAATTTGACCAATGAAGCCATATCATGATCCACAGCATGACAGCGTATGCCCGACGCGAAATTAAGGGCGACTGGGGTACAGCCGCCTGGGAAATTCGTTCGGTAAACCAGCGTTATCTTGAAACTTACCTGCGTCTGCCGGAGCAATTCCGTTCTCTGGAACCGGTTCTTCGCGAACGTTTCCGTCAACGACTGGCCCGCGGTAAAGTTGAATGCAGCCTGCGCTTTGAAGCCAACCCAGCAGCCAACACCGAGCTGAAGATCAATGAATCCCTGGCCCAGCAGGTAATTAACGCCGCCAAGTGGGTAAAAGACACTACAGGTGAAGGCAGCATCAACCCATTCCAGGTTCTGCAATGGCCCGGCGTGCTCGAGACTCCAGAGCAGGATATGGATGCAATCAATAAAGCCCTGCTGGAAGCCTTTGACGAAGCGATCAAAGATTTCATCGCGGCCCGTTTGAGCGAAGGCAACAACATCAATGCGATGATCGAGCAGCGCCTGGATGCGATCAGCGAAGAAGTGGTTAAAGTGCGCGCCAAAATGCCGGAGATCCTGGCCTGGCAACGTGACCGAATCCACAGCCGCTTCGAAGAAGCCAAGGTGGAACTGGAAGCTGGCCGCGTAGAGCAGGAAATGATCCTGATGGCACAGAAGGTTGATGTAGCAGAAGAGCTGGATCGACTGGATTCACACGTGATTGAAACCCGCAAAGTACTGAAAAAAGGCGGAGCCTGTGGCCGACGCCTGGACTTCATGATGCAGGAGTTCAACCGAGAGTCGAACACCCTGGCTTCCAAGTCTATCAATACCGAAGTCACTGCTTCTGCTGTTGAGCTGAAGGTACTTATCGAACAGATGCGCGAGCAGATCCAGAATATTGAATAAGCTCGATTCTGTCTTTTTTACGATAAAACCGGCGCAAGCCGGTTTTTTTGTATTGGCGAGAGCTGCACAAGGCTTTTTCTCGCCACGCACCACTCCGTACTCGCCACTGCTCTTCGCTACCCTGCTTTCCCAGGACACTGTCTTCCCAGGTCCGGTTTCTTTTCCCAAAACGCAAAAAAGCCCTGACCGTCAGGTCAGGGCTTTTTCTAATTTAAAGCCTGGCGATGTCCTACTCTCACATGGGGAGACCCCACACTACCATCGGCGCTATTGCGTTTCACTTCTGAGTTCGGCATGGGTTCAGGTGGAGCCACAATGCTATGGTCGCCAGACAAATTCGGTACAATCTTGAAAGCTGATGTCTTCTAGCGTGTTCTCTTACACATTCAAGATGTTTGATTCTCTTGAGTACGCACAAAACCCCTTGGGTGTTGTATGGTTAAGCCTCACGGGCAATTAGTACAGGTTAGCTCAACGCCTCACAGCGCTTACACACCCTGCCTATCTACGTCGTAGTCTCCGACAACCCTTTAGGACACTTAAAGTGTCAGGGAGAACTCATCTTGAGGCTCGCTTCCCGCTTAGATGCTTTCAGCGGTTATCGATTCCGAACTTAGCTACCGGGCAATGCCACTGGCGTGACAACCCGAACACCAGAGGTTCGTCCACTCCGGTCCTCTCGTACTAGGAGCAGCCCCTCTCAATTCTCCAACGCCCACGGCAGATAGGGACCGAACTGTCTCACGACGTTCTAAACCCAGCTCGCGTACCACTTTAAATGGCGAACAGCCATACCCTTGGGACCGACTTCAGCCCCAGGATGTGATGAGCCGACATCGAGGTGCCAAACACCGCCGTCGATATGAACTCTTGGGCGGTATCAGCCTGTTATCCCCGGAGTACCTTTTATCCGTTGAGCGATGGCCCTTCCATTCAGAACCACCGGATCACTATGACCTGCTTTCGCACCTGCTCGAACCGTCATTCTCGCAGTCAAGCGGGCTTATGCCATTGCACTAACCTCACGATGTCCGACCGTGATTAGCCCACCTTCGTGCTCCTCCGTTACTCTTTGGGAGGAGACCGCCCCAGTCAAACTACCCACCAGGCACTGTCCTCACCCCGGATAACGGGGCCAAGTTAGAACATCAAACATACAAGGGTGGTATTTCAAGGATGGCTCCACGGCAACTGGCGTCACCGCTTCAAAGCCTCCCACCTATCCTACACATGTAGGCTCAATGTTCAGTGCCAAGCTGTAGTAAAGGTTCACGGGGTCTTTCCGTCTAGCCGCGGGTACACAGCATCTTCACTGCGATTTCAATTTCACTGAGTCTCGGGTGGAGACAGCGTGGCCATCATTACGCCATTCGTGCAGGTCGGAACTTACCCGACAAGGAATTTCGCTACCTTAGGACCGTTATAGTTACGGCCGCCGTTTACCGGGGCTTCGATCAAGAGCTTCATCCGAAGACTAACCCCATCAATTAACCTTCCGGCACCGGGCAGGCGTCACACCGTATACGTCTTCTTTCGAATTTGCACAGTGCTATGTTTTTAATAAACAGTTGCAGCCACCTGGTATCTGCGACTGCCTTCAGCTCCATCCGCAAGGGACTTCACCAAGGGCAGCGTACCTTCTCCCGAAGTTACGGTACCATTTTGCCTAGTTCCTTCACCCGAGTTCTCTCAAGCGCCTTGGTATTCTCTACCCGACCACCTGTGTCGGTTTGGGGTACGGTTACTGATAACCTGAAGCTTAGAGGCTTTTCCTGGAAGCATGGCATCAATGACTTCACCACCGTAGTGGCTCGACATCAGGTCTCAGCCTTAAGAGAAACCGGATTTACCTAATTTCTCAGCCTACACCCTTGAACCGGGACAACCGTCGCCCGGCCCACCTAGCCTTCTCCGTCCCCCCATCGCAGTTATCAGCAGTACGGGAATATTAACCCGTTTCCCATCGACTACGCCTTTCGGCCTCGCCTTAGGGGCCGACTCACCCTGCCCCGATTAACGTTGGACAGGAACCCTTGGTCTTCCGGCGAGGAGGTTTTTCACCCCCTTTGTCGTTACTCATGTCAGCATTCGCACTTCTGATACGTCCAGCACACCTTACAGTGCACCTTCAGCCGCTTACAGAACGCTCCCCTACCCAATACGATAAATCGCATTGCCGCAGCTTCGGTGTATCGCTTAGCCCCGTTACATCTTCCGCGCAGGCCGACTCGACCAGTGAGCTATTACGCTTTCTTTAAATGATGGCTGCTTCTAAGCCAACATCCTGGCTGTCTGGGCCTTCCCACATCGTTTCCCACTTAGCGATAACTTTGGGACCTTAGCTGGCGGTCTGGGTTGTTTCCCTCTCCACGACGGACGTTAGCACCCGCCGTGTGTCTCCCGGATAGTACTTACTGGTATTCGGAGTTTGCAAAGGGTTGGTAAGTCGGGATGACCCCCTAGCCTTAACAGTGCTCTACCCCCAGTAGTATTCGTCCGAGGCGCTACCTAAATAGCTTTCGGGGAGAACCAGCTATCTCCGAGTTTGATTGGCCTTTCACCCCTAGCCACAAGTCATCCGCTAATTTTTCAACATTAGTCGGTTCGGTCCTCCAATTGATGTTACTCAATCTTCAACCTGCCCATGGCTAGATCACTCGGTTTCGGGTCTAATTCCAGCAACTGCACGCCCAGTTAAGACTCGGTTTCCCTACGGCTCCCCTATGCGGTTAACCTTGCTACTGAAATTAAGTCGCTGACCCATTATACAAAAGGTACGCAGTCACCCAACAAGTGGGCTCCCACTGCTTGTACGTACACGGTTTCAGGTTCTATTTCACTCCCCTCACAGGGGTTCTTTTCGCCTTTCCCTCACGGTACTGGTTCACTATCGGTCAGTCAGGAGTATTTAGCCTTGGAGGATGGTCCCCCCATCTTCAGACAAGATAACACGTGTCCCGTCCTACTCGTTTTCACGCTAAAAGCATTGTCGTGTACGGGGCTGTCACCCTGTATCGCGCCACTTTCCAGAGGCTTCCACTAACACTTAAAACGCTTAAGGGCTAATCCGGGTTCGCTCGCCGCTACTGCCGGAATCTCAGTTGATTTCTTTTCCTCGGGGTACTTAGATGTTTCAGTTCTCCCGGTTCGCCTCGCTGCGCTATGTATTCACGCAGCGATACTGGCTTATGCCAGTGGGTTTCCCCATTCGGACATCCCAGACTCAAGTGGCTTTTACTGCCTTATCTGGGCTTATCGCAAGTTAATACGTCCTTCATCGCCTCTGACTGCCAAGGCATCCACCGTGTACGCTTAGTCACTTAACCATACAACCCGAAGGAGTTTCGAGTCATACGTTGACCAAGATTTGGTTTTCGCCGTACTCAAATTGAGTTGTGCTATAAAGCACTACCAAAACACTTGAATGTGTTTGCGATTTGTCTTCACTTTTAAAAAAGTGAAAGCAAAACATTTGAGAACTTTGTTCATCACTTCCTAAGAAGTTCAGAACAGATTCAACATTGTTGAATCTACTAGTCAGCTTTCCAGATTGTTAAAGAGCTATTCTCTTTCGAGAATCAACGCAAAAGCGTTAATCAATGACAACATCATTGATTAGCGCTTTCACTACTTAAACATTTAACCAGTGCAATCTGTGTGGACACTCATGAAGCAGTTTAGGTAAGGAGGTGATCCAGCCCCAGGTTCCCCTAGGGCTACCTTGTTACGACTTCACCCCAGTCATGAATCACACCGTGGTAAACGCCCTCCCGAAGGTTAAGCTATCTACTTCTGGTGCAACCCACTCCCATGGTGTGACGGGCGGTGTGTACAAGGCCCGGGAACGTATTCACCGTGGCATTCTGATCCACGATTACTAGCGATTCCGACTTCATGGAGTCGAGTTGCAGACTCCAATCCGGACTACGACATACTTTCTGGGATTCGCTCCACCTCGCGGTCTCGCTGCCCTCTGTATATGCCATTGTAGCACGTGTGTAGCCCTACTCGTAAGGGCCATGATGACTTGACGTCGTCCCCACCTTCCTCCGGTTTATCACCGGCAGTCTCCCTGGAGTTCCCGACATGACTCGCTGGCAAACAAGGATAAGGGTTGCGCTCGTTGCGGGACTTAACCCAACATTTCACAACACGAGCTGACGACAGCCATGCAGCACCTGTCTCAGAGCTCCCGAAGGCACACTCGAATCTCTTCAAGCTTCTCTGGATGTCAAGAGTAGGTAAGGTTCTTCGCGTTGCATCGAATTAAACCACATGCTCCACCGCTTGTGCGGGCCCCCGTCAATTCATTTGAGTTTTAACCTTGCGGCCGTACTCCCCAGGCGGTCTACTTAACACGTTAGCTCCGAAAGCCACACCTTATAGGCACAACCTCCAAGTAGACATCGTTTACGGCGTGGACTACCAGGGTATCTAATCCTGTTTGCTCCCCACGCTTTCGCATCTGAGCGTCAGTCTTTGTCCAGGGGGCCGCCTTCGCCACCGGTATTCCTCCAGATCTCTACGCATTTCACCGCTACACCTGGAATTCTACCCCCCTCTACAAGACTCTAGCCTGCCAGTCTCAAATGCAACTCCCAGGTTAAGCCCGGGGCTTTCACATCTGACTTAACAGACCGCCTGCATGCGCTTTACGCCCAGTAATTCCGATTAACGCTCGCACCCTCCGTATTACCGCGGCTGCTGGCACGGAGTTAGCCGGTGCTTCTTCTGCAGCTAACGTCAAATGGTGCAGCTATTAACTACACCACCTTCCTCACTGCTGAAAGTGCTTTACAACCCGAAGGCCTTCTTCACACACGCGGCATGGCTGCATCAGGGTTTCCCCCATTGTGCAATATTCCCCACTGCTGCCTCCCGTAGGAGTCTGGACCGTGTCTCAGTTCCAGTGTGGCTGATCATCCTCTCAGACCAGCTAGGGATCGTCGCCTTGGTGAGCCATTACCCCACCAACTAGCTAATCCCACTTGGGCTCATCTCTGGGTGCGAGGCCCGAAGGTCCCCCGCTTTGGTCCGTAGACATTATGCGGTATTAGCTACCGTTTCCAGTAGTTATCCCCCGCCCAGAGGCAGATCCCCAAGCATTACTCACCCGTCCGCCGCTCGCCGCCCAACAACGCTCCCGAAGGATTGTTGTTGTCGCTGCCGCTCGACTTGCATGTGTTAGGCCTGCCGCCAGCGTTCAATCTGAGCCATGATCAAACTCTTCAATTAAAGTTTTTTCAAACCCGAAGGTTTGGCTCAATGAATACTGATTCTATTTGTCTCCGCTTTTTAGAAAAAAGCAGAAGCAAAAAATCTATTTTCATAGATAGAATTGACTGTGCCGATATTCCTTTTCAGGAATCTCGTTTGGTCACTCGATTCATTGAATAAATCTTTTATTCTGTTTCAACGAGTGCCCACACAGATTGCATGGTCAAATTGTTAAAGAGCAATATCGACGTTAGCGTACGTTATCCTGAGACTTCGTTTTACCGCTTTCGTGACCGGAGTCACACTCCGTTCCCCGTCGACAGGAGCGCAGTATAGAGATCTGAAATTTTCGTGCAACCCTTTTTTCGGAAAAAATTCATCGAATGGTCACGAAGGCAGCGAAAGGGGCAAAAAAGGCACTTTTTGGTTACTTTCCGTACCAGAAAGCTCGCCAAATCTGGGTTGGAGACGAATAAAAGAAAAGCTCTTCCAAAGTTTTCTTTTGTTTTTCCACTATCTGTACTGTTGTGAAAACGACCAAGCAGGCAAATTTCTCTATATATATAGAAAGAAAGCCCGGCAATAAGCCGGGCTTCCATCAGAAAATGCCTTTCTTCTTTAATTTTTGCACTGAAGCCATCTTCTGGTTCAGTACCTCCCCGGCTTCTTCCTGTGGAGTCTCTGATTCTGCTGGCATTACTTTACCTGCAGACAGGTTCCGGATCAGCGAGCTCTGGGCAGTCAGCATGGCTTTTAGCTCTGCAATTTCCCTTTGCATACTTAGCTGTCGTATCTCACTGGCAAGTTGCTGCTTTAAAGCATCTATCTCACCAGCAAGATTTCCGGTTTCTGCGACCACAGGTTTTGGCTGTGCAGCAATGTCATCCCGCAGTTGTCGCAACTCATCCAGCAATACATCACTGGCTTGCTGTCCACTCTCCTCTTCCTTTATAGAGAAAGCATCTGCGAGTTGCTCTTTAAGAGACTGAAGTTCAGCCATAACCGGCGTGTTATCTGACGCTTCTTTAATAGCAGTCAGGGTATCGGTATCTACCATAGGTGCATGCTGTTCACTGTCGAGTTTGAGGCCGCAGTTGCGAAGCTGGTTTTTCAGCATCTCAATATTGACGGTCTCGTCACCCAAAGAGGTCGCCAGCAGATCGCAAAGCGCCGGGCTCAACAGGTACAGATACATCCCGGACAGGTAGATATTTTTGTGCATGTGCAGGTTGCGGTGCAGCTCCATCCCGGAAGTCGGGTTGATAGCCAGCTCTTTCCGCTCCTGTACCCACTGGCGCAACACGCCGACCGCATAACGGTCGGACTGTGATTTCACCGGATCAAGAAAGATGGAATAGTTAACCCGCTTGAGCTGGTTACTCATCATCTACCTCAACCAGGGTTTCGGCTGCCACTTCCACAGCACCTTCCAGGTCAGAGTGATACATGCAAAGTTCACGCGCCAGAGCAGACTGGGCATCATTGATAAGTACCACACGATCACCCAGGGTCTCATAAGCTTGCATGATAGCCGGGAAGATCAGCGACGCACCGCCGCCAACCAGGTATACGCGATTAGGGTTTTTAGCAAACTTTTTGGCCTCATAAGCAACCGCAGCACCCAGCTCGTCAATTTTGGTATTGATTTTGTGCAGGATGATGTCAATTTGCTCTTCGTCGTTAACCACTTCTTTTACAAAAGAGAGGTCATGACGGCGCTTGATGAGCTCATTGGCAACCAGGTAGCTTGAGTCACTGTCCGCAGTAGCCAGTGCTTTGCGTGCTGCTGCGGTGACCATAGATACGCCGATTTCATTGTTGCCGTATACGGCAGAAACATCATCAAACTCGCCAACCACAATACCCATATCCAGGGTCGTACCACCACAGTCAACAACCAGAGACCGGGTGAACTCATTGCAGTTGGAGTTCATCAGGGTAGACATCACTGCAGGCAGGCTTTCCGGCATCACTTCTACATCAACGATCTTGAACAGCTCACCTTTGTTGAGGCGGATGTCACGCATCAGGTTCTGGCGCTTTTTCTCGATCTTGGCTTCATTGCGCTGGCAGTCTTCAGAGTTGTAGAACTCGGTGATAGGCAGGGTTACCACCAGAGTGACCGGCTGTGGGTCAAGACCGGTCTGCAAAAGGGCATGGTGTACCGCCAGCAGGTTCAGGTTGTCGTACTGGTAATCTACGTGTGTGGTTTCCAGTGCTTTGTCGGATGTTGCATCGTAAGTGTACTTGGTGCTGCCGATTTCGTAGTTATAGACCTTTTTGTCTTTACGCAGGGCTGCACTTTTCCAGTCTTTACGGAAAGAGTTAGGAGACACCACAGTCTTGAGTTGGTTGTTCTCAATCCAGCTGACTTTCACATTGGTTGAGCCGTCATCTACTGCAATTTTTAACGTTGAAACCGCCATCTTACTTCTCATATTCCAAGACGCAGACACAGGACAGGGCTACGGGGCTATGCCCATAACCATCCATCCATCCCTGGCTGAGAAAGCGTCGTTACAGTTAGGAAACACGGGTTCCGGCCAACGGCCTTCTCCTACCCCGCGAGTCAGTGTGGGGGCGGAATTGTACACCTTACCGCCTCCCCCATCAGCTCCCGTCAGGCCCAATCTGGCTCTGCCGAAAGCAGGGTTTTGAATACTCAGGACTTTTAATTCCCAGTCATCACTTCAAGCCGTGAGACCGGCTGGTTTTCCTCGGCAAACCGCTTGGCATTTGAAATCGCTGAACCTGGCGGCTTGGAATTGGGGCCATGACCAAACAGACCGATCAGCTGCTTATCAGCGTCCTTTGTCAGTACCAGGATCTCTATCCGGCGGTTCAGGCCGCTGTCCGGCTTTTTCGGGTCAATCGGCATCCGGTCTGACATGGCTGCCACCTGGAGCACATTACGATCCGGCAGGCCGGAATCAACCAGCAACTGGCGGGCTTTAAGGGCTCGCTCACCGGACAAATCCCAGTTGTTGTAATTCTTGGTGACGTACCGGGTTGCGTCGGTATAACCACTTATCACCAGGCGGTTTTTGATTCGGCCGAGAACCGGTGCCAGGCTATAAAGCATATCCTTGAAAAACGGTGTTATCTGGGCACTTCCCCGCCGGAACATATAACGGTGCTGGTTATCGTGCAGCACGATACGGAGCCCCTGAGGCACCGCCTCAATCGCAATATTGTCACCGGCGGCCATCTCATTGAGCATCTTGCTGAGCGTTTTCGCCAGGGTGGCAAGCTCGGCTGCATTCAGGTATTTCCCCTGGATCATGGACAGCATCTTGTCCTTGTCGCCGGCTCCTTTTCCGTGCTCACCGTTCGGCAATTGCTCGTGAAGGGCATTACCCAGTTTATTATTGCCATCCACCCGGGACAGAGCCGGACTGTCAAACGGTGATGCTTCCCCGCCAAAGTCGATAGGGAAAGGGCTGTTGCTGATATCGAAGATGTTGTCCATCTCGTTAAACACGCTGGACTTTTGCATCATAAACTGGATTTGCTGGCGCTCATCCTGAGTGGCAATCTCCATAATCCACATCACCATAAAGAACGCCATCATAGCGATGGCGAAGTCGGCAAAGGCCACCTTCCACGCCCCGCCATGGCCTTCATCGTGGCCACCGCGACGGCGCTTCTTGATAATGATGATGGTTGGTTCTTCCTTACTGCTCATGGTTTAGTCCCGTGCCATCCAGCCTTCCATTTCCACGAAGGTCGGCTTGTATTCGCTGTGCAGCAGCTTACGGCCGGCATCAAGAGCGAGAATGGTTGGCTTGCCCTGAACCTGGGCTACCAGAACGGCAGACACCATGCGAAGCCCCATGATTTCCTTGTGGACAAGGCCGGCGATACTGGATGAAAGAGGGTCAAAAACACCGTAGGACATCAATACACCGATAAAGGTACCCACCAGCGCCGCAGCCACTTTCACACCGATCATGGTCAGTGGGCCACCGATGTTCTGCATGGTTACCACGATACCCAAAACTGCCGCCACGATACCGAAGCCGGGCATGGCTTCACCGGTTTTACCAATCGCGCGGGACGGACGCATCAGGTCTTCTTCCAGCGCCTCAATTTCCATTTCAAGGGCAGCTTCCAGGTCGTGGTGGCTCATTTTCCCCATCGCCATCATCCGGAGGTTGTCGGTGATAAAGGCAAGCATCACGTTGGACTTCAACACATCCGGGTAGCGGGTAAAAATGTCGCTGCCAGTCGGGTTTTCAATATGGTCATCAAGCTTTTTGATGCCGTCCTTGCGCACCACCTCAAGAAGCTCATACATCAGCTCCAACAGGCTTTTGAAAAAATCCTTGTTGTAAGATTTGCCAAACAGCATCTTGATCCGCACAAGGATGTTTTTGAGTACATATGCCGGGTTTGCAACCACCATGGCACCCACGGCTGCACCGATAATGATGATCATTTCTGCCGGTTGCCACAATGCGGCAACCTTACCGTGTGCTTCAAGGAAACCGGCCAGCACACAGCCAAAAACGATAATAAAACCAATGATTACTTGCATCTGATACGTCTCCGTCAGGCCGACTGCCAGTCCGCCAACTTCTGGTTGAGTGTGCTGATAGCTTTTTTGTGGATTTGGCTGACCCGGGCTTCAGTGAGCTCAAAGACCATGGCGATCTCTTTCAGGTTCATCTCATGTTCGTAGTAGAAGCTCATGATGACCTGCTCTCGGGGTGTCAGGGTGGCAAGCGCCCGCTTGAGGGCATCACGCTGCCGATCCCGCTCAAGGTGGTCACACTGGAAGGCAAGATCAGGTATGGCTTCCCCATCTTCCTGTGCAGATTCAAAACTGCGCGGTTGCGCAGCCTCATAATCCAGTTGGCGCTGGCGAACGTCATCCAACCCTATGCCCATCGCCTGGGCCAGTTCAGGTTCGGTCGGAACCCTTCCCAATTGTTTTCCGAGTGTACGCTCGGCATCTTTAAGCTCATGGCTTTTCTGGCGTGAGCGGCGTGAGCGCCAGTCAAGGCGGCGAAGTTCATCCAGAATCGCGCCACGGATCCTTGGCGCGGCAAGGCGGCGCAGCACATCATCCGGCTCTCCGGGATAGCGGCGCAGTGTTTCAAGCAGGGCTATCAGGCCAATCTGCTCCATGTCATCGAGAGACATCACCACGCCTGCCTGAACACACATATGGCTCACCACCCGCTTTACCACATCGGCAAAACGGATGAGCAAACGCTGTTCCTGACCGTGCAGGCCAGCTTGCTGGCTCTGCTGGTAGGCGGCCAGCCCGGCTGCTTCATTCACCATGATCGTTGCCCGGGCCGCGGTTACTGGAGCACCAGTTTGGTGATCAGCACCTTGTCGACACCGGCCGAACCAATCGTGTTGTTAAGCACCGTACGAAGGCGTTCACAGATCTGCTTTTCCAGCGGTGGGATCACGTTGGGTGCAGTCAGTTCTTTATAGGTCTTTTCACTCAGCAGAGTAATGATGGCGTTCCGGATAATCGGCATCATGGGTTCCATGGCCTTTATCTGGTCCGGGTTGTAGCTCATCAGGGTCAGTTCCAGCATCAGGTAATGAAGGCTGTCCTGTCCGTCGACACTCAGCACGAACTTGGGTACCGGCAGGAATACCGGCTTTTTCACCATGGCGGCGGCCGGGATATCTTTAGTCTTCGCAACCTCTGCTGTGTGGGCTTTCTGGCTCTGGAGGTAGAACCAGGCACCACCACCTGCCAGGGCCAGAATTGCCACTACGGCGACAATGATCAGGGGGAGTTTGCTTTTCTTCTTATCGTTTGCGTTGTCAGTCATGGGAGGCATTCAAAAGTTATACAACGGATTCAAAACGGCCGAAGCGGTTTGGGTTAAATGTGGTTTCCGGCTGGGAGGACAGCTGACGGTGGTTTGCAGCAACGCCTTCACCCGGCTGCCCTTGTTGCTGCTGGCTGCTTCGCTGCTGCATACCGCTGGACACGGACACATCTGTCAGTTGCAGCTGGCTTCCGGCAATATCAAAACGCAGGCGGTCTGCATGGGCACTCAGGGCTTCACGAAGCTGCGGGTGCGCCGCTGCGATATGTACCATCACTTTGTCGCCATCCACCCGGAGGCTCACTTCCAGTTTGCCAAGCTCAGGCGGGTCAAGGCGGATATGCGCCTGCTGGGTCTGCTCGGTATTGGAAATGCGGATACGTGAACGAAGTTGCTCAACCAGATCCCGTCCCCATTCCGGCTCAGAGGGGTTAACAGAGGCCGTAAATTGCTGCACTTCCGGTTGCCTTGCAGCGGTTTGTGAGGCGGCGGTTGATGTTGCAGCCACCGCTGATGACGGCCGTACATCCAGGGGCATAGACGCCGCCTGCCCGCTAATCAGGTGTTCGAACAGGGCTGAATCCGCAGTGACAGTCGCCGGGTTGGCGGCTACCTGGCTCCCGGCAGCCTGTGCCGTGCTTACCAACTGCTGGAAAAAGCGGTTTTCCGTGCCGGGGGCTGAACGGTGCTCAGTAAGGTGTGGTACCTCAGTGTGACCGGCAGCCATGGTTTCCCCGTGTCGGCGGGTGAAGCTTTCCAGCACATTGATACGGACGGATTTACTCAGATCCCCAAGCATGTCTTTCAAGGCGGAGACAGGTGTTTCCCCCGAGGCAACCTGTTTGAACAGGCTTTCCATTGCAGTGACAGCCGGGTCTGGCAGTGATACTCCCGCCGACTGAAGCTGTTTGGCAACCTTGTCAGCCAGATCATGGGCGGAAATCTTGCCTTCCCTGAGTTCATTCACCCACTGTGCAATTTGCTCTTTTGCCTGAGGGGGCAGTTGGGGAAAGGCATTTTCCACCGCTTCTGCTACTTCTTCAGAATCACTGTTTTGATCAGCGTCTTTTGTTTTTTCATTTTTGGCTTTGCCACTAGGCTTTGCCTGGTCAGCAGCAATATTTTTTCCTGAATCAGTCCCGGTTTTACCCGTCTGTTCCACTTCGCTGTTCAGGGAGAACTGGGTGTCATCACCCTTGGTATTGCGGTTTACCTGCACATCCTTGGCCACTGTCGCTGCCGCTTTCTGCGGCATCGGTGTTGATATCTGCATGGCGTGGATTACTCACTGTGGTCCAGGTAGGCCATAACCTGTTCACGATTGGCCTCCTGCTTGGAAAGTTGTTTCTGGATGCGGGATTTCTCCTGCTGCCCAGCATCAAGCATCCGGCCATAAAAGGCATTCAGCTGCTCCAGAGCCTGACGCAGCGCCGGCGTCATAGCCTGCTGGTGCAATGCAGGGATAGCCCGCTGCAGACGGTTGTCCAAAGACGCCAGGGTGTCCCAATCCCCGTCCGACAGAGACTGCTCAAATTGGTTGAGCAGGCGCAAGACCTGGGATTCAGCGGGTTCCGGGCGCACTTTGTTCACTTGGCGACCTCAACCTTTTCCGGTTTCAGTACCACCCAGCCTTCCAGAATTTCACTGATAAGGCGGTGAACCTCATCAATCCCCTCAATTTCGTTGTTGAGGTTGGCCTTGAACAGGCGACGGCCACAGTAGTCATAGAGGCGCAGGAGATCCTGGGTCACTTCTCCGCCTTTATCTTCATCCAGCACTGAACTCAGGCCGTTGAGGATGTCGAGGCACTTTGAAACGGTCATGCCTTTGTCGGCAATCTGGCCGCGTTCCATGTAACCGCGGGCACGGCTCAGGTTCTCCAGCAGGCCTTCAAGCAGCATCTGGATCAGGCGGTGTGGGCTTGCCGACGCCGCCTGGGCATGGTTTTGGGAATGTTGGTAGGCGCCAAGGCCTTCTTGGTTGTACATGGTGTTACCTAACTTATCTCAACAGGCCGACCAGCATGCTTTTGGTCTGGTTCATACTGCCGATTTTGGTGTCCATCTTGGCGTAGTAATCACGCAGGGAATTGGTACGTGCCAGCATGCGCTGGTCCAGGTCCTCGCGGTCTTTCACAATCTGCTGGTCTTCGTACTTGATACGATCCATACGCTGGTCAAACAGGCCGCCATTCTTATGGTAAGAATCCAGCACTGTCATCATGCCGCTCATCAGGCCCGGCTTGGTGTCATCCAGAGGATCACCGGCAAACAGCTTGGATACTGCATCGAAATCGTCATCCAGGGCTTTGTCGAGCTTGCCCTGGTCCAGTTCCAGTGTTCCCTGCTGTGTGGTTGTCACGCCCAGCTGGGACAGGGTTTTAAACGTCGATGCGTCATACTCTTTACCCAGTGCCTCGCGCATCCGGGAAACCAGGCTGCGCACTCCGGCATCACCGGCCAGAATGGCTGCAGATTGCTCAGACGACTTGGAGTATGTGTTTACGGTTTCCATCACCGCGTTATAGCTGTCGACAAACTTCTTCACTGTTTCGCTGACGGCTGAACGGTCCTGCTCAACATTGACGTTCACCTTGCCGGTTTTTTTCAGCGTCAGGGTCATGCCATCAATGACATTATCCATCCGGTTGGAAGATGACGTCAGCTTCATCGAACCGAATTCAACCTTGGCATCCTGACCGCCCTGAATCTGCTGGTGGTTGCCGGTAATGGTTCCCTTACCAGCCACCAAAGGAGTTGCCGTATTGTCAGCAACGGTGAACGCATTGGCCGTTCCCGTGCCTTTGGCATTCAGTACCAGGCTGACGGTCTCGCCTGAACGGACAAGTGTCGCTTTAAGGCCGTCATTGTTCGCATCACCATTGATCGCATCCTGTACTTCTTCCAGGGTGACCCCCTGGTTTTTCAGCCGATCAAGGGTGTCGTCGTAGCGTTTCTGGGTATCCTGGTAGCTTTTGAGACGGTCGGCATCAAAGTCGGCATTATCCTTGTTGGTCAGGATATCTTCAGCCTTGCTCTCCCAGCCGGTTTCCTTGGTATCCAACTTGTATTGTTCTGCAATGCGCTTGAGCGTATTGGTACGGTGATCCGCTTTATCCTGCGTTGCATCATTCGCCAGTTTTGTGGCGAGTTTTGCCGTATCTACGGAAACGGTTTTCCCGCCTGCAGTAAAGCCGACAGTACCGCTTTTCAGGGTGCCGTCTTTACTCAATGACACCAGTTGGTCACGCTGCGCGGTTGCCAGTTGCGTCACGTTGAAATTGTATTCGCCACTGACCGCTGAACCGTCTACAGATGCGCCAAGCACAGTGTCATCTGACACTGACGATTTGAGCTTGGAAATCTCCCGGGTTGAATCGAGGCTCTCGACCGTGTCCCTGAAGCTGTTGATAGTGGACTGGATTTTTTGCAGTGCACCGAGTTCAGCCTGGTTCTGTGCTTCCTCACGGTTAAGCTGGTTATCCTCGGGCGCGCGTTCTGCCCCGACGATGGCATTGATCATGGATTCATAATCCATGCCTGAGCCCATACCTGTTATTAACATCGCTACTACTCCTGGCGCTCTGCCGGTTACTACCGCTTTGCATCCGTGAGGAACACCCATACGGATGCAAAGCGAAAGCAAAAAATACGCCAATAATAAGATACTGATTTATAAGGGAGGCAAATAAAAACAAAGCGGAAGTAAAACTTCCGCTTGTCGAAAAAGGCGGCGGAGAATGCCGCCTTCTGTCCTGGTACGGAAAACTTAGCGCAGCAGCTGAGCAACCATACCTGGCATTTGGTTGGCCTGAGACAGAACAGTGATGCCAGCTTGCATCATGGTGTTCTGCTTGGTCATGTTGGCAGCTTCTGCAGCGATGTCAGCATCCATGATGCGGCCACGGGCTGCAGTCATGTTTTCACCAATGTTGCCCAGGTTGTTGATGGTAGAGTCGAAACGGTTCTGGGTTGCACCCAGGGTCGCACGTACTGAACCAACATTGGCAATCAGGTTGTCGATTGCACCGATTGCTGCACCGGCATCATCTTCAGACATAATGTCGCCCAGAGCTGAAGTATCCAGTGCAGAGCTGTCTACAGTGACGTTGATAACGTTTGGATCCAGGCTCACATTCATGTCTGCTGCAGTCATTGCAGTAGTCAGTGTGCTAACATCAGTGCTGGCAGTGATACCGGTCAGGGTACCAGCGCTCTGGTCTACAAAAGAATCCAGTGCGTTGCCTACAGCCAGTGCTTTTTCCAGCTTGGCACCGTTAGTGGCATCCAGAGCAATGTCAGTGTTTGCAGGAGTAGTCGCGTTAGCTGTTGCTGTGTACTGGATACCCATCTTGTCCAGTTGGTCTTTTACCGCTGTGGCGTCAGCTGCGCTCAGGTTAGCGGCTGAACCGGTGTGAGCAGAAGCACTTACAGTGATCTTTTTCATTGCAGCCAGAGCGGTACCGAAGTCCTTCAGGCCTTGAGTTGTAGTTGAGAAGCCCATGTCTTGCAGAGCATCAGTTACAACTGAAGTAGCAACATCTGCAGAAGCAGCTGCTGGGTCAGCTTTGTCTACGTTTGCACCAACCTGGAAGTTAACACCTTTGCCAGACAGGGTCGCGAACAGCTTCTCACCACTGCCGTAGGTAGTGGTTTCAGTAATGCGGTTCAGTTCCTTGTTCAGCGCCTGGTACTCTTTGTTCAGGGCTGCACGGTCAGCAGTAGAGTTGGTACCGTTCTTAGACTGAACGCCCAGGTCACGCATACGCTGCAGGATGTTGGTGTACTCTTTCAGTGCACCTTCAGCAGTTTGCGCCATAGAGATACCGTCGTTAGCGTTGCGGCTTGCTACTTTCAGACCGTTGATCTGAGAAGACATGCGGGTTGCGATTTGCAGGCCAGCAGCGTCGTCTTTTGCGCTGTTGATACGCAGGCCAGTAGACAGGCGTTGCAGTGAAGTATCCAGTGAACCCTGGGTGTGCAGCAGGGCACGTTGAGCGCTCAGCGAAGGAACGTTGGTATTGATGGTCATTGACATGAGTCTAATCCTCGTCGCAGTGATTGGGTCCGTCAGCGGCACAATGGCCATCGAACCGAATTAAATAGCTTCTGGTGAGGTAAAACGACCGTTTTTATTGATGGCTTAAATGGAAAGTTGAATTATTTTTGGATGGGGAAGATTCTTTTTTGTCGCATTGGCCGGACAAACAAAGAGCGGATGACTCCGCTCTTCATTCAACACTCTGGTACTCAACACTTCAAAAAGTTTACTTCTCCAGCAATGCCACCACGTTCTGACGGGTTGCATTGGCCTGGGCCAGTAAGGTTGGGACAGCATTTTTTACCAAGTGCATGGAGACATTTTCCGGCGCATCCAGCCAGGACATTTCCAGGTTTCCGCTGGCATTAACCACCACAGAACGGCTTTTTTGGCTGGAAGCCACACGTTCAAGCTCTGCCGCTGTCTGGGTCTGGCGGCGCTCAATTTCCTGCAACGCACGCTGCACTTTTTGCAGCAGGCGCTCGATATCAGCCAGTGCCTTACGGGTGGTTTCCGGCTTGCCGAATTCCAGCTCCGCAACATCAGCAGCCTGTTTGTCATGGGGTTCAGCCCTGAGCTTCACCGGGTTGCCGGCAGGCATCATCTGCCCATTGCCGGACATCCACACACCGTGGCGTACTTCCGGCCACCGGCTTTTATCCACGTTGAAGCTCAGCTCACCGTATTTGTCGAGATCAACCTGGATCTCCCTAGGGGACAGCGCCTGGTTGAGCTTGTCCGCCACTTCACGCGGGGTATCACCGGCTTCAATACGGGCACGTACCGAGCTCGGTTTACCGGCATCAAACTGGAAACGAAGCACTTCGTCCTGGCTGCGCCAACCCTGGATTTTCAGCCCCTTAAGGGAAAATGAGGACGTTGATTTCTCTCCGCGATAATGCGGGGTGAGGTCGTGGTTAACCAGCTTTTCACCATCATACTTTGTCTCATTGACCAGTTTGTTCAAGCGGCTTTTAAGCTGATGAAGCGACTGCTGGAGCTGCTTTTTCTTGCCTTCCTGGGCCTGGAGCATACGCCGGCCAAGATGGCGCATCTGCTCCAGCATTTCTGCCGCGTCTTTGAGCGCCTTTTCCATGCTTTCAATATGGGCTGCCTGCTGATGGGCAGCTGAGGTCTGCATCAACTGGCTGCGGTGGCTGCTGACAGGCAGTTGTGAAGCGTCCTGCTTTTTCTCCTTTGAGGAAGCCGCGCGCGCACTTTGTTTGACGGGGACGGCGGGCTGCTGGCGACTGACCCGGTCAGCTTTGGTGCTGTCGCCGGATTTCAGTGCACCAAGGCTGGAGGTAACGTGATTGACCACAACGGACTCTTTTTCTGGGTTACATCATCTTAAACAGCGACAGGCTCTGGATCTTTGTGTAGGACATCTGGGTTGCCTGCAACGCCGCCATTTCGGTATTCATCTTCAGGATTGCATCACTGTAGTCGAGGTCTTCCACGTCACTGATCAAGCCTTTGTTGATCAGCTTATTGTCCTCATGGGCACCGGTAACCCGGTCCAGTGATGCGCGCTGGCCGCCGATATCAGTCAGTACTTCAGTCATATCCCCAAGGGTTCCCTTGAGGTTCACCTGGGCATCAGTCACAGACTGTACCAGCGCCTGACCGGATACGTCTGGATCGCGCAAATCCTTAATCACACCGGCAAGTGTGTTGAAGATGTCGCTTCCATCGGCCTTGCCACCAAAATAGATGGCATTGGCAGTCTGGTTGGAAGGCACTGTCATCGATTCATCGACCGACACCATACGCTGTTCGTCATTGCCCTGGTAGACATATTTCCCGCTGGCATCCAGCGCAACCGGCTTGGTTGACGTCTGGGTACCGGAAAAAATGTAGTCCCCATTGGGGTTTTTGCTGTTTGCCGTATTGACCATCTGGTCGAGAATTCCCTGCAGTTCAGTGGCGATGGCCTTGCGGCCGCCTTCTGAACTGTTGCTGGCATTCAGCACACCGGTCACCAACTCCTGGGCTCGCAGCAGGCCATTGTTAGAGGAATCAAGTTCAGATTCTGTCTGGCCAAGCTGGGCGCTGAGGTTGGTAATGTTCTTCTGGAATTGGTCGATGTTTGCCTGCTCGCGCTTCAGCATCATCACTTGCACCGAACCGAGCGGATCATCCGACGGTTCAAGGATGCGCTTGTGCGCGCCCATCTGTTCGATGGTGCGGTTAAACCCGGCAGTGGACGTTTCCATACTTGACTGCATGATGTTGTTAAGTTGGGCGGAACTTAAACGCATACGCTAACCCTGCCGTCAGTTAAACATGTTCATGGTGATATCCAGCAGGCGCTGCGCGGTGGAAATCACTTTGGAGTTGGCCTGGTACATCTGGGTGTAGGTCATAATATTGACCGCTTCCTCATCCAGGTTGACACCGCTGACACTTTCGCGGTCGCTTTCAGCCTGCTTCACCAGGTCTTTTGCTGCATCGGTATCTGCTTTGAATTGTGCGGTCTGGATAGCCCAGTCACCGGTCAGGCCGGTATAAACGCCATAAAGCGGCTTGCCGGTCACTACGCCAATGGCATTTTTGTAGGTGTCAGCCTCACCGGCTGGCAGCTTGCTGGTATCCACACTCAGATTGGTGTTTTTCAGGGCTATCATTGCCTGCAGGTTGTCGCTGTTGCCAGGCGCGGCGGACGTCCCGGTACCGGCAAGCGCCAGTGCACGCGGGTCATTGACTTGCAGGTTAAGACGCTTGGCGGCCCCTTCAATCTGGTCTACACCGCCAAACAACGGCTTGCCCGGGTTGCCGTCAAGATCTGTCCCTTTGACATGCTGGTCATTGAACTGGTTGGCGAAACTGTATGCCATCACATCCAGATCCTGCTGAAGGTCTTTCAGCTGGCCGTCACGGTAGTGCATCAGCCCGCCAATGGTACCGCCGACATTGTCATTCAGGCCAAACCGGCTGTTCCCGGTCTGCAGGGTCATGGAACCATCCTTGCCCTGCACCAGCTTACCGGCGGTATCACCGTTCACCAGGGGCTGGCCCTGATCCAGAGTCACAGAGACAGTACCATCCTGATTGTAGGTGGTGTGCACTTCCATCATCGATGACAGCTTGGACAGCGCATCGTCGCGGGCATCCTGCAGCGTTGTCATCTTGTCGGCATTCTCACCGGCATCACGGATACTACGGTTCATACTGGCAATGCTGGCGAGCATGGTGTTGGCATCAGACACGGCAGCGTCAAGCTGGCCATTGACTTGATTGCTCTGGCTCTCCAGTTGCGCGCTCATATTGTTGAACCGGCGCACCATAGACTGGCTCTGGCTGATGATGGTCTGGCGGTGGGCAATATCCTGCGGCTGCGCCGAGGCTTCGTTGAGGGCCGCATAATAACGGTCCAGCCCGGCGCTGATACTGGTGCTGTCGCTGTTAAGAAGGTGTTCGGCCTTGCTCATGTACTGCTGGTTGACCTGCTGGAAACCAAACCCGGCACGCTGGCGCTGGATTTGCAGTTGCAGGTAACTGTCTGCTACACGCTCGACATTGGAAACGTGTACGCCATCGCCCATGCCTGAACCGCTTACCTGTGAGGTCAGCCCCACACGCTCGCGGCTGTAGCCGGGTGTCAGTACGTTGGCCACGTTATGGCCGGTCACCGACAGGCCGGTATTGGCCGCGTTGAGGCCGGAAAGCCCGATGTTAAATAAGCTCATAGGAGTTCGCCATCAGCTGGGTGTTCGCCGGTCAGCAGGTCATCCTCAAAGGCGGGGATCCCCTGGCGTCCAGACTTGATTTGAAGTGACAGCGGGGCTGTGTCTGCCAGCCAGCGGGGCTGGATACCGGACGGGACCGGGCTCATGGCAACGGTATCCTCCGGGCAGGATGTTGTCTGTAACGGCCCTGCTGTCACGCTTTGTTTATCCAAAGCGACCACCTGCCCATGGGGCTTAAATGCTTCGTGCTGCCCAAGCTGGCGCACCAGCATGTCGGCAATGCCGAGGCTCTGACGCTGGCTCATTTCCACCGCCAGCTGGCTGTCAAACATGCTGCGGTAAAATTTCTGCTGGCGGCTGTTGAACAGGGCGCCGTCTTCGTCTGCCAGTGCATCGCTTGCCTGGCGCATGTGCTTGAGCACCGACTGGAGGAACAGCGCCTCAAACTGGCCGGATGCCTCACGAAGCGCCGCAGCCTTGTCCGGGTTGGCCTTGATGTTGTTCAGGCCATGTACGTCATTGAACAGGCCCGGGTTGTCATTTTCCTGCACTTTCATCAGATAATTACCAGTTCACCGTCAAGGGCACCGGCTTCATCCAGCGCTATCAGGATAGACATCAGGTCACTTGGTGACGCACCCAGGCTGTTTACCGCTTCCACCAGCGTTTGCAGGGACGTGCCTTTTTTGCTTTCCGGCCAGATAAAGACCTTGCCGTGCTCCTCATCAATAGAGACATCAGAATCCGGCGTCACCGTGGTCTTGCCCTTGGCGAACGCATTGGGTTGGCTGACATTGGATTTTTCCACCACCCGCACGGTAAGGTTGCCGTGGCTGACCGCGGCGGTATGGATCCGTACGTCCTTGCCCACCACAATGGTGCCGGTACGGGCATTGAACACTACACGCGCCGGGCGTGGGCCTTCCTTCACATCCAGGTCTTCGAGCATAGCAAGGAAGGTGACGCGCTGGCTGGCATCCAGTGGTGCGCGCACTTTGATACGCGCCAGGTTTTCCGCTGTCGCCACATCCGGGCCAAACACTTTGTTGATGGCCTTTTCAATGTTGCGGGCGGTATTGAAGTTCGGGATCTTGAGGTTCAGCACCACATCCGGCGAGGTGGAGAAAGAGCTCGGTATTTCACGCTCGATAATTGCGCCGTTCGGAATAAGGCCGGCTGTCGGGATATTGATGGTAATGCCCGAGCCGCTGCTGCCCTGGGCCTGTACGCCACCAACCACCAGGTTGCCCTGGGCCATGGCATAAATCTGGCCGTCCGCACCTTTCAGAGGGGTCATCAACAGGGTACCGCCACGCAGGCTTTTGGCATCACCGATGGAGGAAACCGTCACATCCAGCTCCTGCCCCTTGCTTGCCATCGGCATCAGTGTGGCATTTACCGCCACGGCCGCCACGTTCTTGAGCTTGGGATCAACATTCGCCGGCAGCTTGACACCGAACTGGTTGAGCATGTTCTTGATCGACTGCTGGGTAAACTTGGTCTGGCTCTTGTCACCGGTACCGCTCAGGCCAACTACCAGGCCGTAGCCCACCAGCTGGTTTTCCCGGATACCCCGGATATCCACCAGGCTCATCAGTGGACGGGCACAGGCGTCAAAAGCAGCCAGTGCCACCATAACGGGCACCAGCCAGCGGAAAATTCGTAACTTGGTCATCTTCATTAAATCGGGAACCAGGAACTGTTGAAGAAGCGGGTCAGCCAGCCAGCCTCGTTGGCATCAGCCAGGGAACCACGTCCGGCATAGGCAATGCGTGCATCACCAAGACGCTGGGATGAGACCCGGTTGCTGCCGTCTATATCGTCCACACGCACAAGGCCAGAGAGCCGGATAAACTCGTTACCCTGGTTGAGGCGCAGCCATTTTTCACCACGCACGCGCAGAATGCCGTTTGGCATCACGCTGGTCACCAACACGGTAATGCTGCCGGAGAGAGAGTTTTGCTGGGAGCTCGATGATGCGCCCTTGAAATCGCGCTTGCCGTTCAGGCCAAACTCTCCGTCCGGGTAGCTGGTACCGGCCAGTAACGGCACACCGATGCTGGTGTCGCTTTCCTTGCCAAAGCTGGTATCAGCCTGTTTGCTTGAACGGGTTTTTTCATCCAGCGACACAGTCAGGATATCCCCGACGCGGAACGCCCTGCGGTCCTGGAATAAGGCCATGTTGTAGTTGGCATTAAACAGGCTGCCATCCGGGTCATGGGTATATTCCGGCAGCGCGATATCCGGGTCATCCGGCGGCGGCTGGGTATCGACAAGGGAAGAGACAGGGGCACACCCTGCCACGACCAGTAACATCAGGACGGTAAGCAGTCTCTTCATGCCCCTGACCTCTCTTTAAAAGCTAAATCGGTTAAATAGTCTGGCTGACAAACTTCAGCATCTGGTCGGCGCTGGACACCACTTTGGCGTTCATCTCATAGGCGCGTTGGGTGGTGATCATGTCGACCATCTCTTCCACCACGCTGACGTTCGACCCTTCCAGGCTGAACTGGCTCAGGTGCCCGAGGCCGTTTTCACCCGGAATACCCTCAACAGGCGCGCCGGACGCACCGGTTTCGGCAAACAGGTTGCCACCGAGGCTGTCAAGGCCGGCCGGGTTGGCAAAATTCACCAGGGAAATCTGGCCAAGCTGCTGCGGCTGGGTATCACCCGGAACGGTCACGTTGACGATGCCGTCCTTGCCCACAGAGAAGTTGGTGGCGTTTTCCGGGATCTCGATATTCGGCACCATCGGCAGGCCGGATGCTGTCACCAGCATGCCTTCACTGTTGCGATGGAACTGGCCGTTACGGGTGTAGCCCGTTGAACCGTCAGGCATTTCGATCTGGAAGAAACCGCCGCCCATGATCGCCATGTCAGTCGCTTGCTGGGTATTCTCGTAGGCTCCGGTGCGCATCAGTTTCTGCGTACCTGCCACACGGACACCGTTACCCAGTTGAAGGCCACCCGGCAGTTCATTTTGCTGGTCAGCCATGGCGCCCGGCTGCTTCTTTGTTTGGTAGAACAGGTCCTCAAACACCACACGGTCTTGCTTGAAGCCGGCGGTGTTGACGTTTGCCAGGTTGTTGGCAATCACCTGCATCTGGGTATCCTGGGCTGCAAGGCCCGTTTTACTCACCCAAAGTGCTGCATGCATGCGTTACTCTCCAGGCCCGTTTCCGGGCCGGTTCAAAATAGGGGATCAGCTTCCGCGTACGATACGGTTGCCGGTGGATGCCAGCTCGTCAGCGGCTTTCATCATCTTGATCTGGAATTCAAAATCCCGGGCAAGGGCAACGTTGCGGACCAATGAGTCAATGGCATTGACGTTACTGCTTTCCACATAGCCGGAGGCCACTGTCACCGAATCACTCTCTGCGGCGCGGGCATTTTTGCCGGTCATGCGGAACAGGCCATCCTCACTTTTGTGCATGTCCTTGAGATCCGGCTTCACCAGCTTGAGGCGGCCTACTTCCTGCACAGCTGTGCCACCCGGAGCAATAATGGAAATGGTGCCGTCCTTGCCGATATTGAGCTCCTTGTGCTCAGGGATCACGATAGGACCGCCTTCCCCCATCACCGGACGTTCACCCAGCATCAGCTCACCATTGTCATTGAGGTGGAAGGTGCCTTTTCGGGTATAGGCTTCCGAGCCGTCAGCCGCTTCAACCGTAAAAAAACCCTGGCCGCGAACTGCAACATCCAGCGGGTTATCGGTGTAATCAAGGGAGCCGGTCGAAAAGTCGGTACCGCCATCGCGCACTGCGACCAGAGTACGGGTCTGGAAGCCCGGCCCTTTTACCGGCACGCTTTCCGCCGTCTCAATATCTGCCCGGAAACCGCTGGTGTTCACGTTCGCCAGGTTGTTGGCATGAACCTGCTGCGCCATCATTACGCGGGTTGCGCCAGATACGGCAGTAAAGAGCAATCTGTCCATCTATCAGCCCGTTACATGTTCTGGAACAGGATCTGGACCATCTGCTGACTGGCCTGAATGGTTTTCGCGTTGGCCTGGTAGTTACTCTGGGCCGCCATCAGCGATACCATTTCGCCGGTCAGGTTGACGTTGGAGCCTTCGTACATATTGGTACGCAGCTTGCCGAGCTGGCCGGAACCTGGAGAGCCGGTAATTGGCGCACCTGACTCAATGGTCTGGGTCCAGCGGGTACCGCCAGCCTGTTGCAGGCCTTCCTGGTTTGGGAAGCGGGCAAGCAGCACCTGGCCCTGCGCCTGGGTTTTACCGTTTGAGTAACGGGCGTAAATCACGCCGTCATTGTCAAAGTACCAGCCGGCCAGTTTGCCCGGTGCACAACCGTCCTGATTGTTTTTGTTGATGGAAAAGTCGCTGCCGAACTGGGTAAAACCGGACATATCGATCTGCACATTCATCGGTGCAGAACCGTTGGTTGGCGCAAAGGAAAGGTTAATCGGCTTATTTGGTGTTGCCAGTTGGCCGTCAGTGCCAAACGTTACCTGCTGCTCCATTACCGGTGTTTTGTTGTCATCCACCATGTAATGCACTTTCCAGCTGTTGTTGCCGGTTTTGACGTAATACTGGGTCACCGCGTGCTCGCCGCCCAGGGAGTCAAACACTGTGGTGGTCGCACTGGATGTGAAGGTGGACGGGTTTTCCGGGTCAAACGCAAAGTTCTTGTTGGTATCATCAATCGCCGGTGCGTTGGCATCCAGGTTCACACCCATAAACATCTTTGAGGTGGTCTTGGCCGGCATGTCTGCGGTGTTGACAGACAGGCTGGTCAGGCTGCCGTTCTGGATGGCACCGGTATCTGTCACGCCATAGCCCATCAGCTTATAGCCGTCAGCAGATACCAGGTTGCCTTCCGCATCCAGGTTGAACACGCCATTCCGGGTGTACATCTGCTGGGCGTTGCTTTCCACCATGAAAAAGCCTTCACCATTGATGGCAAGGTCGCCGTTGCGGCCGGTGTTCACGGTTGCACCACCGATAAAGTTCTGACGGATATCAGACACTTCCACACCGCCCATTTCACCGCCGCCAAACTGGGGGGCATACACGTCCTGGAATTCGGTCCGGGAAGATTTGTAGCCAATGGTGTCAACGTTGGCGATGTTATGGCTGATGGTGTTGATCTGTTCTGAAGTTGCCCGCAGGCCACTTAATCCAATATTGATAGACATCAGTAATCCTTATCAGGCTGTAATTTCGCGCATGTCGTACATGTACATCTGGGTTCCGCCACTGAGGCTCAGGCGGATACTGCCGCCATCAGACGGGATATTCACCGACTCCACCTTGGCAGCAATCATCATCTTGTCAGTACGTGCCGCACCGCCCTTTTCACTGATGACCTCAAACCGGTAGTCACCGGCACCAAGATCCTCACCGGAAAGGGGAATGTTCACCATACCTGCAGGCTGTGAGCCCAGTTTGATGGTTTTGACTTCCTTGCCCTTGGCGTCATAAACCCGCACCGTGGCATTGTCTACCGGGGTCTTGAACTCAACCCGCCCGTCGACACTCTGGTTTTCGCTGATGTGCAGCGGATGGTTCAGTTCCATCACCACCTTTTTACCTACCAGGTTGGTGGCCTGCAGGGTTTCCGAGTTGGTCATGCCGATGTTGACGTTATTCATCCCGGCCTTGAGGCCTTCCAGGCTTTGTACCGCTGACATCATGCCGAGCTGGCTCAGGTACTGGGTGCCGTCTGTCGGGTTGAGCGGGTTCTGGTTCTGGACCTGGGCAACCATCATCTTGAGGAAGTCGTTGCCGCTTGGACTGAGGCCATTTTTCCCGACCCGGTTGGTTTCCGGCTGGGAACGGTCGCTGTAAAGCGCTTCAGATTTGATCTGGTTAAGGCTCATCGTGGCTCCTAGCTGGTCTGGCCGAGGCGGAGGATGGACTGCTGCATGCTGCGGGCACGGGTCATCACATCCACGTTGGTTTCAAAGTTGCGGGAGGCTTCCATCATGTCAGCCATCTCTTCCACCGGGTTTACATCCGCGTAGAACACGTAGCCATCTTTATCAGCTTTCGGGTGTTGCGGGTCGTACCGGCGGATAAGGGGCTCCTTGCTCTCTTCAATACCGTCTATGCGCACCATGGCGCTTGGCATCGCACCGTTTGTTTCCGTCATCACGGTTTCAAAAACCGGGTATTTGGCGTGGTAGCCGGTCTTTTCCGAACCGGAGGCCACGTCGGCATTCGCCAGGTTGCTGGCGACGGTGTTCAGTCGCACGGTCTGCGCCAGCATGGCCGAACCGGCAATGTCATAAATGTTGTAGAAAGACATCGTGATTAGCGTCCTTTAATGGCTTCACGCAAGCCGGTGAGCTTCATGTTGAGGAAGGTCATACTGGTCTCGAAGGCCATGGCGTTTTCAGCAAACTTTGCTTGCTCGATACCCAGCTCGACGGTATTTCCGTCCTGTGAAGGCTGCTCGGGGTTACGGTAAAGCAGGTCATATTTGTGCGGCCCATGGCGGAGGCTGAGGTGTTTCTGCCGCGCTTCGTTGGCTATGTCATTCATTGCCTGTTCGAAGCTGAGGTCACGGGCTTTGAAGTGCGGGGTGTCCACGTTGGCGAGGTTCCCGGCCAGCACCTGCGCGCGTTGAGTTCGGAAGGCCAATGTATTAGGGTGTACGCCCAGCGCCGTCTCAAAATCAATTGCCATGTTATCCACTACCTGCTTATTCAATACGGGCGCAATAAGCATTATGCATGCCACCTTTCAATGTCCGTGTTTTCAGTTATTTACCAGATGAATGATTTAACGACCCCCAAAAAGCGGAAGTGTCGCTTCCGGCCGGAAAAGCGCAAAGGCAACACCGGCTTAAAGGCCATTGCAACACTGCTTGCCTTCATGGCGGTGTTACTGAGCCCGGTAAGGGTTTCCGCCAAAGACAAACCGGCAATGGACAGCAGGCAGGTAAAGGCCTATATCACATCACAGGTGGCCCGTTACGCCCACAGCGTTGGCAGCCACAAATACCGGGTGGATGTACACCCTTTCCCGGAACTCAGCCCATGTTCCGGCCCCCTGAACAAAGAGCTCAGTAACCCTGAACAACCGGTTGGCCGGCTGACCCTGACCCTGTCGTGTGAAACCCCTTACCACTGGAAAGCCCGCATCAAGGCGAAAGTGTCGGTAATGGTCAACATGGTGGTTGCAAGCAAGCCACTGCGACGTGACCAGCAAATCACCCCGGGCGACCTCAGCCTCAAAGCCACCGATATTACCTATGTACGGCACGGCTATTTCACCAGCATGTCACGGCTGTCTGGCAAGGCAGTTAAACGCAACGTACAGGCAGGGCATATCCTCACACCGCGTCAGGTTGAGATGCCGGAGTGGGTTAAAAAGGACAATGAGGTCATTATTGAGGCACGCCGTGATACCATGGTCGCACAGATGAAAGGGCTCGCACTGGAAAGCGGCACCCAGGGAGATACCATCCGGGTACGTAACCTCTCATCGCAAAAGGAAATACTGGCGACCGTCACTGGCCGCAACAAGGTCAGCACACTATTTTGACGCCAAAATCCCAGCACTTTTTTGCAGTTGGGTATTAAGTGACACCCGGATGTGGTCGCTTTACATAAACAAGGGCACCACTCACTGAAGAACGGGCAATGATCGGAAAAATCGGATTCACCCAGCCAACCGGCTATACACGGGAAACCTCTGGCAACCGCAATGTTCGCCAACAACTGCCAGCACAAACCAGCGTCAGTGCAGACATGCGCACTATTAACAGCGCCAAAGCTGCGGTCAAACAGGCACCGGATGTGGATATGGACAAAGTGGCTGCCATGAAAGCCATGCTGCAAAATGGAGAGGTTTCAGTAAACCTCGACAGCCTGGCAGACAGCATGCTGGACTATTACGCATCCAAATAACCACCGCCCACACAGGGGCGTATCCAACTGACTGATAAACCTGATACCCGGCACCACAATGACTGACCGCACTGCACTGATTAAAACCCTGCTGACTGACCTGGCCCAGGACGTGGCCGGCTATACCGAGCTGGACGCCCTGCTGGGACGACAGCACAGCCAGCTGAGCAGCCGTGACAGCACATCACTGACTGCTACCAATGTGGCCCTTCAGCAGCTGATGGAAACCCTTAATACACGCGCTTTGAGAAGGGTTGAAAGCCTGAAGTCCCTGGGGCTCAGCCCGGATGATGACGGGATGCAGCGCCTGCTTTCAGCCCTGCCGCCTGCGTACGGCGAAAAAGGCAAAAGCCAGTGGCAGACTTTGTACCGCCTGGCAAAGCGCTGCCAGGGTCAGAACAACACCAACGGCAGGCTGCTGGCCCAACAAAAGCAGGCCCTGACCAAGGTACTCCACCCTGAGCAGGCCTTCAGCTATGCACCGGGTGCCTTCTGAGCAGCACGGCCTGATGAAGTTGCACCACGCCATCACCCTGATTCTCGCCCTTACAGCAACCTTTTCTGCTGCAGTACATGCCGCACAGGGTCTCCACGACACATTTAACCCCTCTCTCGCCTGCAAATCACATTTCATCTCTGCCTTGTTTGACCAGCAGGTCAGGTTCAGCAACAGCCACCTGACACCGAACGAGCGTCGTGACGCTGAAAACCGGATAGACAATGCCCGGTCCCGGTTAGAGCAGACCCATGACTATTGCAAGGCATTGGAAGAGCTGGGGAAAGATACCTACAGCCACCTGGATGTGGAAATGGGGGATATCCATGAATTCCATGGTGCAGAGCCGATCCACAACGGTTAACCCGTGAACCGGGGGGTGTCAGAATTTGCGGCGCAGCCCGGCCCGCATGGCAAGTTCATCCAGCACTTTCTGTTCCTGCCGAGCCTGTTTGACTGCATGTTGCTTAAGGCGTTTGTCCACCACCTTTTCACCCATTTTAACCTGCCGGTGCTGGGCGATGACCCGGTCGTTGATACTGCGAAGTTCCACATCAGACATCATCAGCTCATGACGCTGAAGTGCCGTCAGGCTCTCCAGCTGGCTGCGGAAGCGGGCCGTCCCTTTCATCATCAGGGCTGACGTCTGGCTGCCGCCGGAAAAACCATACTGCCCGGAAAGATCTTCCAGCACTTTCAGCCGTTCTTCATGTGCCCGGTGCTGGCGGCGAATTTCGCCGGCCTCACCCTGTAGCCTGTCGAGTTTTTCCTGCTCCCGTCCACACCAGCCCTGCACCACTTTGAGCCGCCGCATTATTCAACCCCCGGAAGCTGCATCATCAGGTTAAGGCTGTCATTAAGGGTGACTTTCTCGTACATGCCCTGCTGGAGGTACTGGCAGATAGCGGGGTAAGCCTGCACCGCCAGATCCAGCGTGCGGTCCTGCCCGGCCTGGTAACCGCCAAGGGACATCAGATCCTGTACCTGCCGGTAGCGGGCATAGAGCTGTTTTACCCGCTGAGCACGTCGCAGGTGGTCAGGGCTGACAATCTGCGGCATGGCGCGACTGATGGACTGCTCGACGTCAATAGCCGGGTAATGCCCCTGCTCGGCAAGCTCCCGGTTCAGCACAATGTGGCCGTCAAGGATGGCGCGGGCGGCATCAGCAATTGGGTCCTGCTGGTCGTCCCCTTCCGAGAGCACCGTATAGAAAGCGGTGATCGAACCCCGGTCACTGGCTCCGTTCCCGGCACGCTCCACCAGTTGCGGCAACAGGCTGAATACGGACGGTGGGTAACCCTTGGTGGCTGGCGGCTCCCCCACCGCCAGCGCAATCTCACGCTGGGCCTGGGCGTAGCGGGTCAGGGAATCCATCAGCAGCAGAACGTCCATGCCCTGGTCACGGAAATACTCCGCAATCCGGTGGCAAAGCTGCGAAGCGCGAAGGCGCATCAACGGCGGATCATCAGCCGGGGAGGCAATCACCACGGCATTTTTCATCCCTTCCTCACCGAGGGAGTGCTCGATAAACTCACGCACCTCGCGTCCGCGTTCGCCAATCAGTCCCACCACGGTAATCTGCGCTGTGGTACTGCGGGTCATCATGCCAAGGAGCACACTCTTGCCGACACCGGAACCGGCAAACAGCCCCATACGCTGGCCTTTGCCGACACTCAGCATTCCGTTTATGGCACGGACGCCCACATCCAGCGGCTGGGAAATCGGCTGGCGGCGCAGCGGGTTGATACTCTCACCTTGCAGGGAAATACGCTGGTCGCAGCGAAGCGGGCCCTTGGTATCCAACGGCTCGCCAAGCCCGTTCAGCACCCGGCCAAGCATCGTCGGGCCGACCTGGATTTTACTGTCACCCTGGAGCGGCAGCACCCGGCAACCGGGTCGAAGCCCGGTGGTATGCCGGATGGGCATCAGCACCGTGGCCTGGCGGTCAAAACCGACAACTTCCGCCTCAACCACATCACCGTGATCGGTTTCAATCAGGCAGCGCTGGCCGGTACACAGGCGGCAGCCGACCGCCTCAAGGGTGAGGCCGGCCATCCTGACAAGGCGGCCATAAGTCTGGGCCACCGGCACCTCAGGAATATGCAGGGAAGCACTGCTGAGGCGGGCGCTGAGCTCAGCGGCAAAATCACGCATCAGTCAGCAGGTTGTCTTTGACCGCATCCATGCAGGCTTCAAGGCGCGCCTCGCTGTCCGCGAGGGCTTCAGCATCATCGGTCACCACCCGGCAACTGCCGGCAGCAAGTTCCGGATCCTGCTTGAGGTCCCAGTCCGCCACTTTCTCCGGCACCAGGTCAACCAGACGCTGGCAATCACCCGGGTTGAGGTAAACCGTAATGCCGGTTTTGGTCTCCGGGATCTGTTCGAGGGTTTCCTCAATCAGTTTGACGATTTGCCCCGGCTGGAGGCTGAGCTCTGCACGGATCACCTGGCGGGCAACCTTCTGGACCAGATCGCAAATCATCTCGCTTTGCTGGCGGACATGGTTATGGAACACCTGCTCAATCTGCTTCACCAGTTGGTCTGCCGTTGCCACCGTACCGGAAAGCTGCTGGCGCACCTGCTCAATGCCCTGCTGGAGCCCCTGTTGGTGCCCTTCATCCAGCCCTTGCTGGCGTCCGGCTTCCATCCCCTGGGTCAGGCCGTCCTGGTAACCCTGGGCATGGCCTTTTTGCTGGCCATCTTCGAAGCCATTCTGGAACTCTTCATGGTAACCGCCATCATCACCAAACAGGTCATCCCCCTGGCTGGCAAGCGGCGGGAAATGGTAATGGCGGTAATGCCCGGCCTCGGGGTGAAGGATAAGCGGATGGTTCTTTTTCATGCTTACTCCACCACCGGCTCACTGAACAGGGCCAATTCCACCTCACCGTCGTCAGCAAGCTGGCGCAGCAGGTTGACCAGTTCCTTGCGAGCGTCTTCCACCGCACTGAGGCGGACGCGTCCCTTGCCTTCCATCGCTTCACGCAGGTACTGGGCAGCACGTTTTGGCATTGTGGCGAAGATCTTGTCGAGCAGGGCTTCGTCGGCACCTTTGAGGGCAATCGCCAGCATTTCCTGGTCGGCATCTTCCACCAGACGCTCCAGGGTGGCCTCGCTCTGGCGTACCAGGATGTCGAAGTTGTACATCTGGCTTTCGAGCCGGGAAACCAGCTCGGGATCCTGCGCCTTGAGCTCAGAAAGCACTTTCTGGCTCTGGTTAGACTGCAGGCGGTTAATGATCTCACCCGCATGCTGGGTACCGTCAACTGTCGTACTGCTCTGTTGCACGGTTTCACTCAGGAAGCCATTCAGCAGCGCCTGCACCTCTTCCATCATGCTCGGATGGATTTCACTGAGGTTGGCAAGGCGGTAGAGCAGGTCATCCATGCTGTCTTCCGGCAGGCGGCTCAGCACGTCTGAAGCGATATCCGGTTCCAGGTAAGCGAGGAACACCGCCTGCATCTGCGGGTGCTCATCGGCAATCAGTTCTGCAATCTTGGCCGGTTCCAGCCATTGCAGGCGCTGCAGATCCTGCTTGAGGTTGTCACCATAGATGGAATCTATTAGCGGCCTGGACAGGGACTTGCCGAGCGCCCGGTCCAGGGTACGTTCCAGGTAGGCGCGCGAGGCGCCTGAAATACCGGATTCTGATTTGAAGTCCTGGAAGAAACGGCGGTAAACCGTCTGTACCTGCTCATTTTTCATCGCCGGGATACGGGCCATGGCCAGAGACAGCTCGCGCACCTGGTCACGATCGAGCTGTTTCAGAACATTGGCCGCCGACTCTTCGCCCATACTCAGCAGAAGGATGGCAGCCTGTTCAATCCCCTGATTGTTATCAATTGTCTGCATCTTTCGGTGTAATCCACTGTTTGACTACATGGGCTACCCGCTCAGGCTCACGCTCGGAAAGCATTTGCAGGTAAGACGACTGGGCTTCAAGCCCGGTTTCCGCGCTTGGCAGCTCCGGCATATCCATCGCGCTGGACGTCACCGGGGCCAGTTGGCCTGCACTGCCAGACGCCGGTGCGGCTGTGTCAGGTACACCTTCTGCAGCCGGCAGTAACGCCTGGCTGTCGTTACCCTTCACCGGTTTCGCACCCTTGTCACTGTCCGCAAACAGCGTGCGCAGAGCCGGGCGGACAACCACAAACAGGATTGCCAGGGCAACAATGGCAGACAGGATATAGTGCAGATAGTCGAGCCAGATGCTGTCGGTATACCAAGGTGGCTTCTCATCAAGCGCCGCTGGCTTTTCCAGGTTGAACGGGTAGACATGTACGCTCAGCTTGTCACCGCGCTTGCTGTCCAGCCCAAGGGCATCGGAAAGCATCACCTTGATGTTATCCAACTCCTTGGTGCTGTAGGCATCCGGCTTGCCATTCAGCAGCACAGACACACTCAGCTTTTTCACGTTGCCCTGCTGGTAGGTAATATGGCGCAACGTGCGGTCAACCGCATAATCCTTGGAGGATTCACCGCGCTCATTGGTCATCTTGCCCTGTTTTTCTTTCTTGTCTTTCTCTTCCGGCGGGCGGTTGCTCAGGGAGCCCGGGACACCTTGCGCCGGCTGGTTGGCGTCACGGTCAAAGGAGCTGTATTCGCTGCGCACCTTGGCATCCGGGCCATAGGCTTCTTCGGTGGCTTCCACCTTGTCAAAGTTGACATCGGCGGCCACCTCCACCCGGAAGTTATTCAGGCCAACCAAAGGGCGCAACATGCGTGCGGCACTTTCAGAATAGTCAGACTCAATGTTACTGACGTAGCTCAGGTACCGGCTTCCGCCCTGACCCTGCATTGCACCGTTGCCGAAGTTCTGTGACAGCAGGTTGCCATGCTGGTCGATAACATTCACCCGATCGGCAGACAGATCCGGCACACTGCCGGCAACCAGATTGACAATGGCTGTTACCTGTTCAGCGGTCAGGCTGCGGCCCGGCATCAGGGATACCACTACAGATGCAGTCGGTTTGTCTTTTTCCCGGCCCACAAAGAGGGTTTGCTTAGGGATGGCAAGGTGGACACGGGCGTTGTCGACACCGTCTATCGACATGATGGAACGGGCAAGTTCCCCTTCCAGTCCATAGCGGTAACGGGCTACCTCCACAAACTGGCTGGTGCCAAGGCTGGAGTCCTTGGTCAGGATGCTCAGCCCTTCCGGCTGCTCAGGCTTGATACCTGCTGCGGCAATCGCCATACGTGCTTCGTT
The DNA here is from genome assembly GCF_036825535.1 of Parasalinivibrio latis. GTDB lineage: Bacteria > Pseudomonadota > Gammaproteobacteria > Enterobacterales > Vibrionaceae > Parasalinivibrio > Parasalinivibrio latis. Next base: position 128,898 of record NZ_CP098812.1, on the reverse strand, counting down.
GATTTCGGAGCGTTCAACCATGATGTTGCCAAGCTGCGGCTCCACATAGTAGTTGAGGCCATGCTGGTCGAGCACCGATATCACCTGGGTGGTGTCATAGTGCTCGTACTCCCCGTACAGCGGGCGGTACTCATCGTTTCCCTGCCACAACCCCATCACCACGGTAACCGCCACGGCTACTGCAATAAGGGTCAATAACGCAACCAGCCTGGCGCCGCTGAAAAAGCGTTGCCAGGCTGCGGGACCGTCGATGTTCGCCAGTTTTTGTTTCAATATTTGGGCCACTGGTGTCACCTGTTACACGGGCATTTTCATAACGTCGTCATACGCGGACATCAGGTTGTTCCGCACCTGCACCATGGCAGCAAAAGAGAGACTGGCCTTCTGGCCGGCAATCATCGCGCCCACCAGGTCGTCGCTCTTGCCCATGTCTACCGCAGTCATCTTGGCTGCCGCATCCTTGGTCTGGGCATCCACGCTGTGCACGGCACCGGCAATGACATCCGCGAAGTTCACACCACCGGCAGCACGGTTGCTGAGCGGGTTGGAAGCAATGGCTTCTGGGGTGCCCCCGGAGACCTGGGTACGGATCTCGCCAATCTGGTTCAGGATGGAGTCTAAGCCCATCAATTCATTCTGCATCGGAAAAGTCCCGTTTCGGTCAAGAGGAGTAGGTTACCGTTGCCGCCCCATCTGAGGGCTGGCCGGCGAGGAGCTGGTCTATGTCCCAGCCATGTTCACGCATGGTTTGTATCTTGTAGCGCAGCGCCCGGGTACTGACCCCGAGTTCTTCTGCTGTTTTGCTGCGGTGCCCGTCGAAACGGCGCAGGGTCTGGATGATGGTATTGAACTCAGCAAGCTTGCGGCTCTTGTGCAGGTCCGGCTTGCTCTCATCCCCCTCTTCGTGCAGAGGTTGCAGAGAGCGCTCCACCGGCTCAGCCACGTCAGTGGTTGTAACCAGTGAAGGGACAAATCCCGGCAGCATCAGGTCTTCTTCCCGGATAACGCAGCCCCGGCTCATTACCAGTGCACGCTGGATAACGTTCTCCAGCTCACGCACATTTCCCGGCCAGCCGTGGGCTTCCAGAGCCCGGCAAGCCGAAGAGGAAAATGACATGGCGTTCTGGCAAGACGGCAGGTGGCGCCCCAGCAGGCTTTCCGCCAGCGGCACGATGTCTTCCGGGCGCTCGCGTAACGGCGCACACTGCAGCGGGAAAACATTGAGGCGGTAAAAAAGATCTGAGCGGAAACGCCCGTCAGCCACCATCTGCTCCAAATCACAGTTGGTTGCTGCCAGCACGCGGATGTTAAGTTTGATTTTCTGGTGGCTGCCAAGACGCTCGACCTCCCGTTCCTGCAACACCCGCAGAAGTTTTGTCTGCATGGCCAACGGCAACTCGCCAATCTCATCCAGCAGAAGAGTTCCTTCATTTGCCAGTTCCAACTTGCCCGCCACTGCGTTTGCTGCACCGGTAAACGCCCCTTTGGCATGGCCGAACAGGATGGATTCCAGCATGGTTTCCGGAATGGCTGCGCAGTTAATTGCAATGAAAGGCCCGGAGGCTCGGGGTGAGGCCTGGTGGATAAACTGGGCCAGGACTTCTTTCCCGGTCCCGCTCTCACCGTTAATCAGCACGGAGGCATCAGTTTGCGCCACTCGCCTTGCAAGCTGGAACAGCTGCCGGCTCTGGTCTGACTGCGCAACTACATCAGACTTCTGGCAACGCATCATAGCAAGCCGGTTTACCAACTGGGCAAGGTGGTAGGATTCAAAAGGCATCAGCAGGTAATCCACCGCACCTTGCTGCATGGCGCGGGAAACCTGGCCGGCCTCCTGCATTTCAGCCACCACCACAACCGGGCCGTTAAAGCTGCGGAGCGGGGCCCGTGCCATCAGGTCAGAGGCTTCCAGTGCACGGTTGAGGCGGCTTGGAATCATCACCATGTCCCAGTGGCCGTTTTCCAGCGAATGGGCAAATGCGGGCCAGCCGGATACCCGGGTAAGGTGGTAGCCCTCCCCATCCGGTGCCAGGCAGTCGCAGGCACTGTCGCTTTGCAGCATCAGAATTTGCCACGGCGATCTCGCGGTGCGTTTGCTCATGACTTCGCCCCCCCTGATCTGGCTTTGCCTTTCGGCGCCATTTTTATCAGGCGGATCACCACACGGCGGTTTTTGTCCCGGCCCTGCGGCGTATTGTTGTCAGCAACCGGGAAGCGATCCCCATGGCCGCGAATTTCTATCTTTTTCAGCGGTACGCCATTTTCCACCAGAAGCGCTGCTACTTCCTCAGCCCGCTCGCGGGACATACGCATATTGGTCGCCCAGCTGCCCTGGTTGTCAGAGTAACCGTCTACAAGCACCTTGCGGATGGAAGGTTCATTTTTCATCAGTACCGCGATCAGCTTGATATTGCGTACAGAAGCCAGATCAGGCTCAACCTGGCTTGGCTGGTAGTGGATAACAGTCTGCCGGGCTGTCGCATAGCTTATCGGCAGCATGCCGGAGCGGCACCGGTTGAAGTTGTCGGTAACGTCCCCGAAGCGGACGTTGGATACCACCAGGCTCTGGATATCATTGTTGGCGTCTTTCATGCTGATCCAGAGCCAGTCACCTTCCGAAAGGCTTTCGTAAAGATCCTGGGCATCAGCAAGGTGGAGGCCGCCATCCAAAGTTGTGGTGACCGAGCCTTTGTAGGTAAACGGACGGTAAATTTCCGAACGCCAGTAAGGGGGAGTCGCAATGGAAGAGAGAAGTGACTGCACCGCCATCCCAGATTCAGGTTTCACTTCCAGGCTAACCGACTGGGCAGGCTTTGCCACCAGCTTCACTTTGCCAAACCCTTCCACCGGGTGGGTAAGTTCGCACCTGTACTTGTTGCCATCAAACAGCCAGACACTGCTGTCGAGGTCTGTGGTCCAGATGCTTTCACTGGCAAAGGCCATGGGTGCAAAAATAACCAGCACGTAAAGTAAGCGCATCATAGACAATTCGGAAATAACCTTAACCTGTGGGGACCAACCGGTTGTTGTCGAAAATAAAGTTGCAGTTAAATTAAAATAACAATCAGTGACTTTAACTATTTAAGTATTTAAACCACCTAAATATTCAGTGAATGCTAAATTACTTTTAACAAGAAAAAATATAAAACCACCACTCTTTGTTGACTTAAAAAGCGGGAAAAAATAGAAGCTAAAAATCATCAGTTGACCAAAAAACAATCACGATAATTAGCAACAAAATTTTAATAAACCGGCTATAAAACATGGATCCTATTAATGAACCCATTAATGTTTAAACTGCTTTTTATTATTCATCATTCTATAAGCGTGGGGAATAAAAAACCAATCGACTCATATTGTCAACTGTCAATGCACTGACAATTGCCTGTTTCGAACGTTACTTTATTGACACAATTATTGCTCAGTTTAATTATTTGACAAAAAGACGCTCACTCCGTAGTCTCTTCGCGCTTTCGTTTACTTCACATCCCCTGTTTGCAATATAGCCAATTATTACATTTATGTAATTAAATTGGCCAAGGTTGTAACCATATCCATTAAGTAGTGAAGACCGGAATATAATTTTAAAAAGTAATTGGCAACCAATTAATGCCAATTAATTCCTCGTGAATGTAACTGTACTTTTCGCGGACCTTTCTGTTGCTAATGGTTATGACAAAGAAAAGTAAAATCATCACAGAGCCTGAAAACTCAGACATACAGGCATTTGATCTGGCCAGCCCTGAAAACCGGATTGGGGCTGTGCAGGCAATTATCGACAACGTCTGCAAACAGTTTGAACGCAAGGCTAAGCAGATGTTTCAGCACACGCTGCGTCGCCCGGTCGAATTCAGTTATAAAAAGCAGCACAACATAAAGCTGCGAGAATATCTGCAACCACTGTCAAAACAGGCACTTTACCGCGAGTTCAACGTTGTTCCTTTCGAACAGGCCGGTACCCTGGCCATTGAGCGGGAACTGCAGTTTTTCCTGGTGGATATTTTCTTCGGCGGTAAAGGCATCAGTGCCCGGAAAACCGATATCAGCGACACAGAGCTTCGCATGGTCGACCGCTTCTTCAGCCAGATCCTTGCCCAGTTTTCCGCTGCATGGCAAAACACGACGACCTGGCAGTGCGAGCTCGCACCGAAAGGCCGCCTCCAGGAAGGTAACGGCCCTCAGGGCGAACAGTTGTACCTGGTTTGCCGTTTCAACCTGGAAATCGCCGGCCACAGTGGCTGGCTGGATATCAGCCTGCCTTTTGAAAGCCTTGATTTCCTCCGTGACCAGCAGGGCAAGGCCGAGGATGTGGAAGCAGACCCGGAACTGCAGCGTAAAATCCGCTCTACCCTAAAAAAAGCCCCTATTCGCCTGACCTCAACCCTGTGCGAACGCCGGCTGATGCTGGGTGATGTAATGGGGCTGAAGGCAGGGGACGTCATCCCGGTGGAAATGCCGGGGGAAGTGACTGTCCGCGCGGGCAAATCCCCTTTATTTACTGCACGGGTGGCCGAAAACAACTCCACTCTGGTTCTGCATATCCAAAACGTGATTGAAAAATAACAGGCACCGACATGACAGATTTGAATTCAGACCTCAACCTCGACCTGGATGACCTCGACCTCGGTGTCGGCTCTGACGGTATGGCCAAAACCGGCAGCGCAAAAGAGATGGGCTTCCTGCGCAGCATCCCGGTGAACCTGACCCTTGAAGTCGCCAGCACCGAACTGATGGTGGGCGACCTGATGAACATCACCCCAGGCACCGTGATTGAGCTGGACAAGCTGAGCGGCGAGCCAATGGACGTCAAGGTTAACGGCACCCTGCTCGGCCACGCTGAAGTGGTAATCGTCAACAACAAGTACGGCCTGCGCCTTGTGGATGTAGTAGACGACAACGACATGATCCAGGGCCTGGCTAACTGATGCGATGCCCAGCCGCACTGCAGAAGCTCCTTCTGCTGACCCCTCTGCTGCTTGCCAGCCTGCCGGTTGCGGCCGGGCAGAATATCCCGTTCCTGTCTGTGACCGGGCCAAACGGCACCGAGGAATACAGCGTCCAGGTCCAGGTTTTCCTGCTGATGACAGCGCTGGCATTCCTGCCGGCCATGCTGCTGATGGTCACCAGCTTTACCCGCATCATTATCGTACTCGGTATCCTGCGACAGGCCATTGGCTTGCAGCAAAGCCCGCCAAACCGGGTATTGGTAGGCATAGCGCTTACCCTGACCCTTTTTATCATGCGCCCGGTCTTCCATGAGGTGTATGACAAGGCGATCACCCCTTACCAGAAGGGGGATATCAGCATGCAACAGGCATTCACCCTTGCCGAAGGGCCACTGAAAACCTTTATGCTGGCCCAGACCCGGGAAACCGACCTCAAGCAAATCCTGCGTATTGCCAATGAGAAGGCCCCGGCCAAAGCCCAGGACCTCGATTTCCTGTTGGTGATGCCGGCGTATGTGCTCAGCGAGCTGAAAACCGCTTTCCAGATCGGCTTTATGCTGTTCATCCCTTTCCTTATCATCGATATCGTGGTTGCCAGTGTGCTGATGGCCATGGGTATGATGATGCTGTCGCCACTGATTATCTCCCTGCCGTTTAAGCTGATGGTATTCGTGATGGTCGACGGCTGGGCAATGACAGTCGGCACCCTGACGGCGAGTTTCGGCTGATGGGCAGCACAGAGTTTGTCTCCGCCATTTTCGGCGACGCACTGATTATCATTGTGAATATGGTGGCGGTGCTTATCGTCCCAAGCCTGGTGGTGGGCCTGATTGTCAGTATCTTCCAGGCTGCCACCCAGATTAACGAACAGACCCTGAGCTTCCTGCCGCGCCTTCTGGTTACACTGGCAATGCTAGGGTTTTCCGGCCCCTGGATGCTGCGCAGCCTCGGAGACATTTTCGCCCGGCTGTTCCACGATATTCCCATCCTGATTGGCTGACCATGGCTGACATGACCGCAGCCCAGTTCACTGCCTGGCTCGGCCAGATCTGGTGGCCTTTCCTGCGTATCGGCGGAGCCATGATGCTGATGCCGGTATTTGGCAGCAGCCATGTGCCCGTGCGTATCCGGCTAATCTTCACCCTGATGCTGGCCATTCTTGCTGCACCGCTGATGCCACAAATGCCAGCCGTAGACCCTTTCTCTTTTGACGCGCTGATTTTCGCCGGGCAACAGGTTTTCATTGGTGCTGTCATGGCGCTGCTGCTGGATATCCTGTTTGCGGTATTCACCACCCTCGGCCAGATCCTTTCCATGCAGATGGGTTTGGGTATGGCGGTAATGAATGACCCGGTAAACGGCGTCGGCGTCCCGGAAATCGGCAAGTACTACCAGCTGTTTGCCCTGCTGCTGTTCCTGGCACTGGACGGCCACCTCGTAGCACTGGATATCCTGGTAAACAGTTTCAAGATCTGGGCGGTGGGTGACCTGCCAACCCAGCACGCCCTGCATGTGGTGATCATGCGCTTTGGCTGGATGGTCGGCGCGGCGCTCCTGCTCTCGCTGCCCGCTCTGGTAGCCATGCTGTTGGTCAACGTTGCATTTGGCGTGATGAACCGCGCCGCACCACAGCTTAATATCTTTTCCCTTGGATTTCCGATGACCCTGCTGCTTGGCCTGGTATGCCTGGTACTGACCATCTCCGGAGTCCCGCAGAATTTTACAACCCTGTGCGGCAATACCCTGTCGCTGATGGCTAACCTGGAGGCCGCGCACTGATGAGTGACAACAGCGCCCAGGACAAAACGGAACGCCCCAGCGAACACCGGCTTAGGAAGGCCCGGGAGGAAGGTAACCTCCCCCGTTCCAAGGAATTGGTCACCGCACTGATGATGATTGCCAGTGCCTTTCTGCTCAGTGCGTTTTCCGATGGCCTTGCCCATATGGTGGATGAAATCTTCCACTACAGCCTGGCCCCGGACAAAGCCAATGCCTTCGATCCGGCCAGAATGATAGATATCCTCGTCCACTGCCGGGATGCGTTATTTGAAACCCTGATGCCCATGCTGGGGATGCTGGCACTGGTCACCGTTGCCGGTAATCTGGTGCGCGGGGGCTGGAACCTGTCGCTCAAGGCTGCAATGCCAAACTTTGGCAAGCTGAACCCGATTACCGGTATCGGGCGGCTGTTTTCCGTCAAATCCCTCGCCGAGCTGGTCAAAAGCATTCTCAAGGTTGCCCTGGTTGCCGGCGCACTTTACTGGCTGCTGGCCCATAACCGCCAGCGCATACTGGAGCTCCAGCAACAGCCCATCCGCGAAGCCATCCCGGAAACACTCGACCTTCTCTGGAGCGGTCTGTTTGTCTACGGCCTTGCCCTGCTGCTGATTGCAGTACTCGAACTGCCTTACTCCTCCTGGGACTACCTGCGCCAGCTCAAAATGACCAAGCAGGAAGTGAAAGAGGAGATGAAAAACAACGAGGGCAAGCCGGAAGTAAAAGCCCGCATTCGCCAGCTCCAGCGCCAGATGTCCCAGCGGCAGATCAGAAAAACCGTGCCCCAGGCAGACGTGATTATTACCAACCCGACCCACTATGCGGTCGCGTTGAAATATGACCTCAGCAAAGCCACTGCGCCTTTTGTCATCGCAAAGGGGGTCGACCAGATGGCATTGCAGATCCGGCAGATAGCTCATCAGCACAACTTGCCGGTGGTGGAAGTCCCACCACTGGCCCGAGCGGTTTACTACTCCACCAATGAATGGCAGGAGATCCCCGCCCAGCTCTATATCGCTGTGGCACACGTGCTGACCTATATCTTCCAGATGGAACAGTACCGGCAAGGCCGCCAGAGCACCAAACCCGCATTCCCTGAGGTGGAAATCCCCTCAGAGCTGCGCCGTTAACCCAAAGAGCAGACCATGAAACAGAGACTTGCCCCGATCAGCCAGATTCTGGCGAAAGGGCAGCTGGGCATCCCCCTGCTGCTGATGACCATCCTTTCGATGGTCATGCTGCCTATCCCGCCGTTTGTGCTGGATATGCTGTTCACCTTCAACATCGTCCTTGCCCTGCTGGTCATGCTGGTGGCCGTATACAGCAAAAAGCCGCTCGATTTCTCGGTATTCCCGAGCATCCTGTTGGTCGCGACCCTGCTGCGTCTTGGCCTCAACGTTGCCTCAACCCGGGTAGTGCTGCTCTACGGCCATGAAGGCGGAGACGCCGCCGGTAAGGTCATCCAGGCCTTCGGTGATGTGGTAATCGGCGGTAACTACGTGGTGGGTATGGTGGTGTTCATCATCCTGATGATCATCAACTTCGTGGTGGTCACCAAAGGTGGCGAGCGTATCTCTGAAGTCAGTGCCCGCTTCACCCTGGACGCCATGCCGGGTAAACAGATGGCTATCGATGCCGACCTCAACGCCGGGATTATCGACCACGAGACCGCCAAGCAGCGCCGGGAAACCGTGGCACAGGAAGCGGATTTCTACGGCTCGATGGACGGTGCATCGAAGTTTGTGCGCGGGGACGCTATCGCCGGGATGCTGATCCTGTTTATCAACATCATCGGCGGTATCAGTATTGGTGTGTTCCAGTACGGGCTCGATTTTTCAGCCGCATTTAAAACCTATGCCCTGCTGACCATCGGTGACGGCCTGGTTGCCCAAATCCCGTCACTGCTGCTTTCCACTGCCGCTGCCATTATGGTGACCCGCGTCAGCGACAGCTCAGATCTGTCCGGCCAGATTGCCCGCCAGATGCTGGCATCGCCAACGGTGCTCTACGTTGTATCAGGACTGATGCTGGTACTGGGCCTGATCCCTGGCATGCCGCACCTGGCCTTCCTCGGTTTTGCCGCCGCACTGGCCTTTGCCGGCTGGAAAATGCATGAGCACGAGGATGACCCACAAATCGCCGAAGACCTTGCCCGGGCAGAAGCCATGGTGGAAAGCCAGCCTGCCGCAGAAAGCCAGGAAATCGCCCTCGGTGATATCCCCCGCGTCCACGCACTCGGGCTGTTTGTCGGCTACCGGCTGGTCAACCTGATTGACCGCCGTCAGGGCGCTGAGCTTTTAAACCGCCTGTCCGGTATCCGCAAAACCCTGTCGGAAAAACGCGGCTTTGTGGTCCCGCAAATCCACGTCCGGGACGACCTTGGCCTTGAGCCCAGCCAGTACCAGATAGCTGTGCGTGGTGCCAAACTCATCACCGCCGATCTTGAGGTAGACCACCTGCTCGCCATCAACCCGGGCCAGGTTTACGGTGATGTCGACGGTATCCTGGCCAAAGACCCGGCCTATGGGATGGATGCCGTGTGGATAGCCCCATCGGAGAAAGACAAAGCCGTGAACCTCGGCTACACCGTGGTGGACCATGCCACCATTATTTCCACCCACGTCAGCAAGATTATTAATGACTATGTGGAAGACATCCTGAGCCTTGAGGAAGTCAACGGGGTGATGGAGCGGCTGGCTTCGCTGAACAGCCGCCTGGCTGATGACCTGGGCAAGGCGCTGAGCCCACAGCAACTCCTGCGGGTGTTCCGCCAGCTGGCAATTGACGGTGTGGCACTGAACGACATTGTGACCATCGCCAACTCCCTGGTGGAATCAGCAGAGCTGTCCAAGGACCCTATCCTGCTGGCCGCGGATATTCGCTGCGCCCTGCGTCGAAACATCCTGACGGCACTGGTCGGCACCACACCGGACATCCCGGCAGTTACCCTCTCCACGGAGCTTGAAAACATGCTGCTCGGTGCACTCAGCCAGGCCCAGGCCAATGGCCACGTGCAGCTCGATGGCTTTGCCCTGGAGCCAACCCTTATCGATAAGCTACAGCGCAGCCTGCCTGAAGCCCTCGATTCCATGCGGGTAAGCGGCCATGTGCCCATCCTGTTGGTTATGCCCCAGCTTCGCCCGTTGCTGGCGCGCTATGCCAGGGTCTGCGCACGCGGCCTGCATGTCCTCTCGTTCAACGAAGTGCCGGATGACCGCGGCGTGTCCGTTGTCGGGAATATGGGGTAGCGGTACTCCGTCTCGAGCGCTGAGTGACGGGTGGTGAGAAAAGAGCAAAATGCGGGAAGCTGTTCAACCAGCTTCTCGCAAAATTCACTCACCACCACCGTCATGGCTCTACCGTTCACTTACCGCTGTCACAACTTTTCATCCCTTCCGCCAATTCTTCATAAATCCTGTCTACACTGAGATCGCATAACCCCGTCAAACCTATAGATATAAAAGGTGTGTTATGTCCGTAGATGAAAAGTTCCTTGCCGACCTGCCAAAGGTCGAACTTCACCTTCACATCGAAGGTACCCTCGAACCGGAGATGGTATTTGAACTGGCCCGTCGCCATAACGTAACCCTGCCGTGGCCGGATGTCGGTGCTCTCAAAAAAGCTTACGATTTTGAAAACCTCCAGTCCTTCCTGGACCTTTATTACCGGGGTGCAGACGTGCTGCGGGATGAACAGGACTTTTTCGACCTCACCTGGGCTTACCTCGAACGCTGCAAGGCACAGAATGTGGTACACACCGAAATCTTCTTCGACCCCCAGACCCACACTGACCGCGGTATCCCGTTTGAAAATGTTATCCATGGCATTACCCGGGCACTGGAAAAAGCAGGGCAGGAACTGGGTATTACCAGCGGGCTTATCCTCTGCTTCCTGCGCCACTTAAGTGAAGAGGCGGCATTTGAGACACTCAAACAGGCTGAACCTTACCGCGACAGCATCCTCGGCATCGGCCTGGATTCATCAGAGCAAGGCCACCCGCCGGAGAAATTTGCCCGGGTGTTTGCCGAGGCGCGCAGCCAGGGCTACAAAATTGTCGCCCATGCCGGCGAGGAAGGACCGCCGGAGTATATCTGGCAGGCAATTGAGCTTTTGGATGTAGACCGCATTGACCATGGCGTCCGGGCAGCAGAAGACCCGCGCCTGATGGCATTTTTGGAAAGGAAAGGCATGCCGCTGACCGTCTGCCCCAATTCCAACATCCGGTTGCGGGTGTTTGATACCATGGAAGATCACAATCTCAAGGATCTGCTGGCAGCCGGGCTCAAGGTAACGCTGAATTCAGACGATCCTGCCTACTTCGGTGGCTATATGCTTGAAAACTTTGCCGCCGTGCAGACTGCGCTGGCGCTCAGCAGGGAAGAGTGGCTGGCTATCACTTACAACAGTATTGATGCCAGCTTTGCCACACCCGAGCGCAAGGCCGAACTGCTCGATATGGTTGAAAGCATGGCAGGATGATCCTCCCGGCTCGCATCGGTCTGGAAAATAGCTGATAATCTTTATCAACCATAACGATCATTAATATTTGCGCGAACGGAAAAGATCGTTTTTTATCCATAGGCCGGATTCAATTTCCGCCCGGATCATGGTAACCTTCGCGCCCTTCAATCTTAGAGTGAAGCCAGACGGATGAGCCAAGGTACGCTTTATATTGTGTCGGCACCAAGTGGTGCGGGCAAATCAAGCCTTATCTCAGCACTGCTGAAAGACAACCCTAAATACGACATGAAAGTGTCCGTGTCCCACACCACCCGCGCCGTGCGCCCGGGCGAAGAGGACGGCGTACACTATCATTTTATTGCCGTTGAAGAGTTCAAGGCCCTGATTGCACAAGGTGCTTTCCTTGAATACGCCGAAGTCTTCGGTAATTTCTACGGCACATCCCGTCTGTGGATCGAAGAAATGCTGGCCAAGGGTGTTGACGTGTTCCTGGATATCGACTGGCAGGGTGCACGCCAAATCCGTGAGCAAATGCCTAAAGCCAAGAGCATCTTTATCCTGCCTCCGAGTAAGGAAGAGCTGGAGCGCCGCCTGAACGCACGCGGTCAGGACAGCGAAGAAGTGATTGCCAAGCGCATGAGCGAAGCTCAGTCTGAGATCTCGCACTACGGCGAATATGACTATGTGATCGTTAACGACGATTTCGACACCGCGTTGATCGATTTCAAGGCCATTATTCGTGCCGAGCGATTGAAAGAACCGAAGCAGGCAGCAAAATACGGCAGTATGCTTAACGCCCTGCTGGCGGAATAACAACAGCTTTTGTATAATTTCCGGTCATTTTTGATAGTTACTACTGGAGACCTTCATGGCACGCGTAACCGTTCAAGACGCAGTTGAAAAAATTGGTAACCGCTTTGACCTGGTACTGGTCGCTGCACGTCGTGCGCGCCAGATGCAGACTAACGGTAAAGATCCGCTGGTTCCTGAAGAAAACGACAAGACAACGGTTATCGCCCTGCGCGAGATCGAAGAAGGTCTGATCAACAAAGAAATCCTGGACGCGAAAGACCGCCAGGAGCTTCAAGAGCAGGAAGCCGCTGAGCTGGCCGCTGTAAGCGCCATCACCGGCCGCCGTTAATTATCTCATTCAGGGGGAGCAGAACGATTGTATCTGTTCGATAGCCTGAGAGAAGTTGCTGCCCAATACTTGCCGGAGCCTCATCTTGAGGCTCTGCGGCAGGCTTATCTCGTCGCACGTGATGCCCACGAAGGGCAAACCCGCTCCAGCGGGGAACCATATATCATTCACCCGATTGCCGTCGCCCGTATCCTGGCCGAAATGCGCCTGGATCAGGAAACCCTGATGGCTGCCCTGCTTCACGATGTCATCGAAGACACCGAAGTTACCAAAGAAGACCTGCAACAGCGTTTCGGCGATACCGTTGCTGATCTGGTTGACGGCGTGTCCAAGCTCGACAAACTGAAGTTCCGCGATCGGAAAGAAGCCCAGGCTGCCAACTTCCGCAAGATGATCATGGCGATGACCCATGACATCCGCGTTATCCTGATAAAGCTGGCAGACCGCACACACAACATGCGTACCCTTGGTGCCCTGCGTCCGGACAAGCGCCGCCGCATCGCCCGGGAAACCCTGGAAATTTTTGGCCCCCTTGCCCACCGCCTCGGTATCCACAACATCAAAGTGGAACTGGAAGAGCTCGGCTTTGAGGCCCTTTACCCTAACCGGTACAGGGTACTGAAAGACGTGGTCATCCAGGCTCGTGGCAACCGCAAGGAGATGATCCAGAAAATCCACCAGCAAATCGAAGGCCGGTTGGAAGAGTCGGGCATCAATGCCCGGGTAGTGGGCCGCGAAAAGAACCTGTTCTCCATCTATAACAAGATGCGGAGCAAGGAACAGCGCTTCCACTCCATCATGGACATCTACGCATTCCGGGTCATCGTTGATTCCGTCGATACCTGCTACCGGGTGCTTGGCCAGGTGCACAACCTGTACAAGCCGCGCCCGGGACGCTTCAAGGATTATGTCGCGGTACCAAAGGCCAACGGCTACCAGTCTCTGCACACCTCCATGGTGGGGCCTCACGGCCTGCCGGTGGAAGTCCAGATCCGTACCGAAGAAATGGATCAAATGGCAGACAAGGGGGTTGCGGCCCACTGGGCCTACAAAGAAGGTGGACGTAACTCTGCCAATACTGCCCAGGTCCGTGCCCAGCGCTGGATGCAAAGCCTGGTAGAACTGCAGCAAAGTGCCGGCAGCACGTTCGAATTTATCGAGAACGTGAAGTCGGATCTTTTCCCGGATGAGATCTACGTATTTACGCCGAAAGGCCGGATCGTCGAACTGCCGGTAGGTGCTACCGCCGTTGACTTTGCATATGCTGTGCACACTGATGTGGGTAACATGTGTGTCGGTGCGCGTGTTGACCGCCAGCCTTACCCGCTCAGCCAGCAACTGAAGAATGGCCAGACCGTAGATATTCTCACCGCTCCGGGTGCGCGCCCTAACGCTGCCTGGCTCAACTATGTGGTAACAGCCCGCGCCCGCACTAAGATCCGCCAGGTTCTTAAGACCATGCGCCGGGAAGAATCTGTCCACTTTGGCCGTCGACTGCTTAACCATGCCCTCGGTGAACTGAACATTGATGACATCGTCAAAAACAGTCCTGAGAATGTGGATAAGGTGTTGGCAGATCTGAAGCTGAATGCTGTGGAAGACCTGTTGGCAGAGATTGGATTAGGTGAACTGATGAGCGTGGTGATCGCTCGCCGTCTGCTCGGTGATGCCGATGAGCTGACCCATGCAGATGACAGCATGCCGATCCGGGGCGCATCCGGGATCCTTCTGACTTACGCCAATTGCTGCCGCCCAATCCCCGGCGACCCGATCATTGCCCACGTTTCACCGGGCAAGGGCCTGGTCATCCACCGGGAAGAGTGTGCCAACGTCCGCGGCCACGGCCGTGAACCGGATAAGTACATGAACGTGGACTGGGGTGACGATTTCGATCAGGACTTCATCACCAACCTGCGTATCGACATGCACAGCCAGCAAGGCGCATTGGCCGATCTTGCCAACACTATTGCGGCAACCGGATCCAACATCCACGGTCTTTCTACCGAAGAGCGTGACGGACGCATGTATACCGTTTCGGTACAGTTGACCACCAAGAGCCGGATCCATCTGGCCAACATCATGCGCCGCATCCGGGTGATGCCAACCGTGGTGAAAGTCAGCCGCCAGCGAAACTGATCCACAAGAAGATATATGACATCAAACGCCCGCTATTGCGGGCGTTTTTTTAGAAAAGGAAGAATAATGAGCCCGGAACGTTTTGCCCGGATAAAAGAAGTCCTCGCCGCCCGCCAGCCGGATTTGACGGTCTGCATGGAAGAGGTCCACAAACCCCAGAACATCTCTGCGGTCATCCGTACCGCGGATGCGGTCGGCGTCCACCAGCTTCATGCCGTGTGGCCAAAAGGCTCCAAAATGCGCACTTTTGGCGGCACTTCTGCCGGTTCCCGCAACTGGATTGATACCGTCATCCACAACTCCACCGACGAGGCCATTGGTGCTCTTCGCAGCCAGGGCATGCAGGTACTGGTCACAAACCTGTGCGAGAGTTCTGTCGATTACCGTGACATTGACTATACCAAGCCCACCGCCATTGTGGTCGGCCAGGAAAAAACCGGTATCAGCGACAAGGCCCTGGCACAGGCTGACCACCATATCGTGATCCCCATGGTTGGCATGGTACAGTCTCTCAACGTTTCAGTAGCAACAGCACTGGTGCTTTATGAAGCGCAGCGCCAACGCCAGATTGCCGGTATGTACCACCGTGAAACCCCGGCACTGGACCCGGAGGAGGTTCACCGCATCCTGTTTGAAGGTGGCCACCCGGTGATGGCAAAAGTAGCGAAACGCAAGGGCCTGCCTTACCCGCCACTGGATGACGAGGGCCAGATTGTTGCAGACCCGTCATGGTGGGATGCCATTCAGTCTGCTTAACGGTAAACTGCAAAGGTATTGTTTTTGTTAGGAGCAGTCATGCGCGGAGCCATGTTAGACGCAGTGCCGGTAACCTCCCTGTCCGGGGTAGGGGCAAAAATGGCAGAAAAGCTGGAAAAAATCGGCCTCAATACCGTGCAGGACCTTCTGTTCCACCTTCCCTACCGCTATGAAGACCGCACCCGGGTCTGGCCGATTGCCGGCGTCCTGCCGGGCCAGCATGCCACCGTGGAAGGGGAAATTTTCTCCAACGAAACCATCTTCGGCAAACGCCGTATGCTGCGGGTAAAGATCCGCGATGCCAGCGGCGTGCTTACCCTGCGTTTTTTCAACTTCAATGCAGCGATGAAAAACAGCCTTGCCAACGGCAAGCGGGTAAAAGCCTACGGCGAAGTCAAAGCCGGGATGGGCGGGCCAGAAATCATCCACCCTGAATACACCGTCTTCTCTGAGCCGACTGAAATCCAGCTCGAAGAAACCCTGACCCCGGTTTACCCAACCACAGAAGGCCTGCGCCAGCTCACTCTTCGCAGCCTGACCGACCAGGCGCTGGTTCTGCTGGAAAGCTGTGCGGTCAAGGAGCTCCTGCCTGAAGGGCTGTACGACCGCCAGATGACGCTGTCTGAGGCCCTGAAAACCCTTCACCGCCCGACACCGGATATTTCCGTTGAACAGCTTGAGCAGGGAAAACATCCGGCACAAAAGCGCCTTATCGTTGAGGAAATGCTGGCCCAGAACCTCTCCATGCTTGCTGTGCGTGACCGCCTGCAACAGGACAAAACCTGGCCCTTGCATGGCACCGGGCAGCTCAAGGAAAAACTGCTGGCAGGCCTGCCGTTCACGCCAACCGGTGCCCAGCAACGGGTGGTTGCTGACATTGAGCGCGACCTTGTCAAAGACACCCCGATGATGCGTCTGGTGCAGGGCGATGTCGGTTCAGGGAAAACCCTGGTCGCTGCACTGGCTGCTATCCGGGCGATAGAGGAAGGTTTCCAGGTTGCCCTGATGGCACCGACAGAAATCCTTGCTGAGCAACACGCCATCAACTTTGCAGGCTGGCTCGAGCCGCTCGGTATCAAGGTCGGCTGGCTGGCCGGCAAGCTAAAGGGCAAGGCCCGCGATGAGGAACTGGCTAAAATCGCCAGCGGCGACGCCCAGATGGTTGTCGGCACCCATGCCCTGTTCCAAAGCCAGGTGGAGTTCGACAAACTTGCCCTGGTGATTATTGACGAGCAGCACCGCTTCGGTGTCCACCAGCGCCTTGAATTGCGGGAAAAAGGAATTAAGCAGGGCTGCCACCCACACCAGCTGATTATGACCGCCACCCCAATCCCTCGCACCCTGGCAATGACCGCCTATGCCGACCTCGACACCTCGGTAATCGACGAACTGCCACCGGGCCGGACACCGATTTCCACCGTTGCTGTCCCCGATACCCGCCGGGATGAAATTGTTTACCGGGTTAAAGCCGCCTGCGAGCAGGGGCGACAGGCATACTGGGTCTGTACCCTGATTGATGAGTCTGAAGTGCTGGAAGCGCAGGCTGCCGCTGATACTGCCGATGACCTGCAACGCGCCCTGCCGGAGCTGAAAATCGGCCTGGTACACGGCCGGATGAAACCGCAGGAGAAGCAGGATGTGATGGGGCGTTTCAAAGCCGGTGAATTGCACCTGCTGGTTGCCACCACGGTGATCGAAGTGGGTGTGGACGTACCTAACGCCAGCCTGATGATTATCGAAAACCCGGAGCGCCTTGGCCTTGCCCAGCTTCACCAGTTGCGTGGCCGTGTCGGACGCGGGTCAGTGGCGAGCCACTGTGTGCTGCTTTACCACGCCCCGCTTTCTAAGACCGCCAGCAAACGCCTTGGCGTGCTGCGTGAAAGCAATGATGGCTTTGTGATTGCCCAGCGCGACCTGGAAATTCGCGGGCCAGGCGAGCTGCTGGGTACCAAGCAGACCGGTATGGTGGAATTCAAGATTGCGGACCTTATCCGAGACCAGCATTTAATCCCGGAAGTGCAGAAACTGGCGCGGTATGTCCATGAGAAATTCCCGGAAAATGCCAAAGCAATTATTGAACGCTGGCTGGGTAACCGGGAACAGTACACAAACGCGTAAGGCGCTGAGCTCACAACTCAATTGCCCTACTCTTCCCACTCCCCCATCACCAGTGCCAGCAGCTCAGATCGCCCCATCCCCAGCTCCTTGGCTTCGGCAATCAGGCTGTGTATTGATGGGGAGATACAGCTGTTGCGCTGCTTCCAGCGTTCCCTTGCCCCATCACGGGCAACCACCATGCCTATTCCCCTCCGGCGCTCAAGCCAGCCGGTTTCCACCAGCATCTGGTAACAGCGGGAGACTGTCATCGGGTTAATCCCGAGGTTCCGGGCCAGGTAACGGACAGAAGGCAGGGACTGGCCGGGTGCCAGCTCGGCGCTTATCATCCGCCGTTGCAGTTGGGAAGCCAGTTGGAGGTATTTCGGGGTAGGATCCTGAGAATGGATGGAAAGTTCCATAGTTGCTCAACCATATCAATCACTTAATACAGTAATAGCACCTTTGGCCAAAATATGCGCACTTATGCATTAAAGTGTGAGTCAAATCAGGCATCCTTGCAAGAAGATGCCTGATTTATTCATTAGCCTTTCAGTCGTTTGATCTGAAAAGGAAGGTTAATTTGAGCTCGCAGGCCACCTTCACTCCGGTTGGAAAAATAGAGTGAACCCTGGTGCTGGTCGACAATGCGTTTCACGATAGCAAGGCCAAGTCCGGTCCCCTCACTGCCACGCGCACTGTCACCCCGGGTAAACGGCTGGAAAACATTGTCCAACTCTTCCGGGGCAATACCCGGCCCATTGTCTTCCACGCAGAACCAGCACTGGGTGCGGTCAACGGTGCAGCCGGAACTGACCTTAATCCAGCCATTGCCGTAACGGATGGCATTCACCACCAGGTTGGTAACCAAACGCTTAACAGCAACTTCATTGGCCATCAGGTAGCCGCACATGTCACCCAAAAGCAGTTCTATCTGGCGGTCATAACCCCCCTCAGCCGCGACCACATCGCTTATCACCGCATTGAGGTCAACTTCGCTCAGGTTCTGGCTTTGGGTGGAACGCAGGTAATCCATAAACTGGCCGATGATCTCATTGCACTCTTCGGTGTCCTTGATAATGCCTTCAGCCAGGTAGCCATCTTCCGGTGACATCATCTCGGTTGCCAGACGGATCCGGGTCAAAGGCGTGCGGATATCGTGGCTGATACCGGCCATCAACAGGGCACGGTCTTCCTCCAACTTCTGGATACCGGTTGCCATCTTGTTGAATGCCTGTGTCACCGAACGGATTTCCGAGCCGCCACGCACCGGCAACGGCGGCGGGTGCTGCCCTTTGCCAACGGAAATCGCCGCCTTCTCAAGCTCTGTCAGGGGTCGGTTCTGGATTTTGATAAACATCCAGCCTCCGGCAATGACCAGCAGGGCAATGATTGCGCTGTAGCCGAAAAGTGGCGCAAACGTCTTGTCCTGCAGCTCAGTCAGTGGGATACGGAGCCAAAGGCCGGGCATGGCTTCAGAGCGCATCCACATCACCCAGCTTTCGCTGCCCCGGCCTACCCGTACCTCAGTTGGCGAACCCAGCTCCCGGCTCATCTCCTCGCTGAGGTAATCAATGATATGGGCATCCTTGTACGCTTCGGTTGTCGGATCGCCTGAAAGGTGCATTGTCATCCCCAACCTTTCCATCAGGCGCTGGCGGAGGGCACGGTCGAGATGGACGATATGCCCGTCGCTCAGGTGGACGTCTTCCGACATCATCAGGCTGACTTCGTAGGAGAGGATCTTGTTGAACTGCTTGAGGCTCGGCAGGATGGCGTAGTTAAAAATAGTGATATACGAAAAAATCTGGCTTGCGATCAGCAAGCCAGTGAACAGGAATACTGTTCGGGCAAAAGTACTGCCCGGTATCAGGCGCATGGATTATTCCTCGCCACCGTCCGGAACAAACACATAGCCCAGCCCCCAGACCGTCTGGATGTAACGCGGACGGCTCGGGTCTTTTTCAATCATACGGCGAAGGCGTGAGATCTGTACGTCAATGGAACGCTCCATGGCGGAATACTCACGGCCACGGGCCATGTTCATCAGCTTGTCGCGGGACATCGGCTCACGCGGATTGGTTACCAGTGCCTTGAGAACCGCGAATTCGCCGGATGTCAGCGGAATAGAGTGGTCATTGTGGAACATCTCGCGGGTACCCAGGTTCAGGCGGAACTCACCGAATTCCACAACCTTGGCATCAGCACTCGGAGCCCCAGGGGCTTCGATGGTCTGACGGCGCAATACGGCACGTACACGGGCCAGCAACTCACGTGGGTTGAACGGCTTGGGCAGGTAGTCATCTGCACCCACTTCAAGGCCGACAATACGATCTATCTCGTCGCCCTTGGCAGTCAGCATGACGATTGGAATCTGGTTATTGGCATTGCGCAGGCGGCGGCAAATCGACAGGCCGTCTTCTCCCGGCAGCATCAGGTCGAGAACCATCAGGTGGAAGTTCTCGCGGGATAACAGACGATCCATCTGTTCAGCATTGGCAACACTGCGTACCTGGAAACCCTGTTCAGTCAGGTAACGCTCCAGCAGGGAACGGAGGCGCATGTCGTCATCAACGACCAGGATCTTATAATTTTCTTGCATGTCTTACCCTTCCGGATCATTCAGCTAAAGGCAATTTACTAACGGTTGGTTAACCTTCTTGGGCAGTTTACCTGCAAATGCCGGCTATCCGAGCATTTCACCGCCAATCGGTGCCGTTTTTTTGTTTCGGTTTGTGTCAGCCTGCAAACGGCTGGTACTGAATTTTGTTGACGTAGTAAAGCTCTTCCCCTGCCGGGGTTCGCACCACGACTTCATCATCCACCGCTTTTTTCAGCAGGGCCCGCGCCAGTGGTGAATCAATACTGATTTTGCCTTCCCTGACATTGAATTCATCCGGCCCGACCAACTGGTAACGGAAGGTTTCCCCTTCCTCGTTTTCCAGTTCCACCCAGGCACCGAAGTACACTTTCCCTTCCTGCTGCGCGTTGTAGTAGACAATCTGCAGTTGCTCAAGGCGCTTCATCAGGAAGCGTACCCGGCGGTCAATTTCCCGCAGGCGCTTCTTACCGTAGATATATTCCGCATTTTCACTACGGTCACCCAGTGCCGCCGCATCTGACACCGCCTGGGTGACAACTGGGCGCTCTTCGTTCCACAGGTATTTCAGCTCCCGGTCCAGCGCTTCCCAGCCTTCACGGGTAATGTAGTTACTCTTCGCCACACAGGGGCTCCGTCTGGTTTCCTCTGCCACAACTTACCCCGCACCAGCGCCCCGCGCAATCGACATTTTTGATAATCCAGTCATGGCTTTTCGTGGATTTTCCAACCGGTTATAGACTTTAAAGCCTGCCGGCCTAAAACCCAGCTCACAGCCTGACATCCCCCGGACTTGCCCCACCCCTGTACCGAGTTAGAATGACGGCTTCACGTTTTTTACAAACAACAAGGATTCCCATGAGCACGAGCATCCATCGTCTCATTGCCGAGGAACTCGGCGTTCGCGAGCAGCAGGTGGTTGCTGCCGTGACATTGCTGGATGACGGCAACACCGTCCCATTTATTGCCCGTTACCGGAAGGAAGTCACCGGTGCCCTCGACGATACCCAACTGCGTAACCTGGAATCCCGTCTCGGGTACCTTCGCGAACTCGAAGACCGCCGGGCTGTCATCCTGCGCTCCATTGAGGAACAGGGTAAGCTGACACCGGAACTGGCTGCGGAAATCAAGTCAGCCGACAGCAAAACCCGCCTTGAAGACCTCTACCTGCCTTACAAGCCCAAACGCCGTACCAAAGGCCAGATTGCGATTGAAGCCGGGCTGGAACCACTGGCTGACCTGCTGTGGGGGGACGCTTCAAACGACCCTGAGTCTGCCGCTGCCGGGTATGTGGATACAGGCAAAGGTGTGGCGGACACCAAGGCTGCCCTCGACGGTGCCCGTGCCATCCTGATGGAGCGTTTTGCAGAAGATGCAGCCCTTTTGGATAAGATCCGCCGTTACCTGCAGCAAAATGCCGAGCTCACTGCCCGTCTGGTTGACGGCAAGGAGCAGGAAGGTGCCAAGTTCAAAGACTACTTCGAGCACAATGAACTGCTGTCAAAAGTCCCTTCACACCGTGCCCTGGCAATGTTCCGTGGCCGCAACGAAGGGGTGCTGCAACTGGCGCTCAATGCCGACCCGGGCCAGGATGCACTTTCAACCGGCTCGCACTGCGAGAACATCATTGCCGGTCATTATGGCGTGAATATCGGCTCAGCCCCGGCTGACCGCTGGCGCAAACAGGTTATCAGCTGGGCATGGCGTATTAAGATCTTAATGCACATGGAAACCGAGTTAATGGGCACCCTGCGTGACCAGGCTGAAAACGCGGCGATTGATGTATTTGCTGACAACCTCAAAGACCTGCTGATGGCTGCCCCAGCAGGCCCCCGTATTACTCTGGGTATCGACCCCGGCCTGCGTACAGGTTGTAAGGTTGCAGTAGTCGACAACACCGGCAAGCTGCTGGATACCTCAACGATCTACCCGACCCCGCCACAGAACCAGATCGCCAAGTCTGCTGCAGTGGTACTGGCACTGATTGAAAAACACAACGTCAACCTGATTGCCATCGGTAATGGCACGGCATCCCGTGAAACCGATGCCTTCGTGGCGGATATGCTCAAGCAGGCCGGGCTGTCAGTCCAGAAAGTCATGGTCAGTGAAGCCGGCGCCTCTGTCTACTCGGCATCAGAGCTGGCAGCAAAAGAATTCCCGCAGTTGGATGTGTCCCTGCGTGGCGCGGTATCCATTGCCCGGCGTCTGCAAGACCCGCTGGCAGAGCTGGTGAAAATCGACCCGAAATCCATCGGTGTCGGCCAGTACCAGCATGATGTCAGCCAGAGCCAGCTGGCACGCAAGCTGGATGCAGTGGTGGAAGACTGCGTAAACGCCGTGGGTGTAGATGTAAACTCCGCCTCCCCGGCACTGCTGACCCGTGTTGCCGGCCTGTCGACCACCATGGCTGAAAACATCGTTATTTTCCGCAATGAAAACGGCCGCTTTGAAGACCGAAAGACCCTGCTGAAAGTGCCACGCCTTGGGCCTAAAGCCTTTGAGCAGTGCGCTGGCTTCCTTCGCGTGATGAACGGGAAGAACCCGCTCGACGGCTCAGCGGTCCACCCGGAAGCCTACCCGGTGGTCAAACGCATTGCGGACAACACCGGCAAGGCTGTGGATGCCATGATCGGCAACCATGATTTCCTGCGTGCATTGAAAGCTGCCGACTATGTCGATGACACCTTCGGCCTTCCAACCGTGACGGATATCCTTGGCGAGCTGGCCAAACCCGGCCGCGACCCTCGCCCTGAGTTCAAGACTGCCACCTTCGCAGAAGGAGTGAATGAGGTGAAGGATCTGGTTCCGGGCATGGTACTGGAAGGTGTGGTCACCAACGTTACCAACTTCGGTGCGTTCGTCGATGTCGGTGTTCACCAGGATGGCCTGGTACATATCTCAGCCCTTTCGGACAAGTTTGTCTCTGACCCTCGCGAAGTGGTAAAAGCCGGTGATGTGGTCAAGGTTAAAGTGATGGAAGTGGATCTGCAGCGTAAGCGTATCGGCATGTCCATGCGCCTGACTGACGAGCCGGGTGCTGACAACAAACCAGCCCGCCAGGAACGCAGCAACAACCGGGGTGAGCGTGGTGACAACCGTCGCAGCGACAGCCAGCGCAACCAGCCAAGAAGGGATAACACCTCCTCAGGCAATGCAATGGGCGGTGCATTTGCAGCAGCCTTTGCCAATGCGAAGAAAGGGCGATAGAGGTACGAGAAGTGAGAAGTGAGAAGTGAGAAGTGAGAAGTGAGAAGTGAGAAATTATGCTTCGGATTCGACGACTTCAATTGCTTTAACTCGCCTCTCGCATCTTATATCTCGCAGCTCATTTTTTAGATAACGATCAGCACTTCCGACGGCATATTGGCGACGGAAGACTGTTGGTAGCGCATCGCCACCACAGACCGGGCTCTTTCCAGATCCCGGTTCTGTTCCAGTTGTTCTTCAACTTCAGGCGGGAGCTTGATTCGCATGGTGTAGCCCTTGTTGTCCGGCATGTTGTAACTGCCGGGAGCCAGGAGGGATTTAAGCCGGTCTATGGCATCTGTACTGTAGCCATAACGCCGTTTGGGAAGATCGTGGTACGTAGGGTGCTCAGCCGGGTCCCAGGAAGGGTTTTGAAGCTGCTTTTCTTCTTCAGTAACCGGTTTTTCAGGTGCATTTTCGTTAAGGGGCTTGGTTGGCAGGATTTTTTCGCGCACGCGATTGTCCCGCGCAACCTGTTCAGTTGGCGGGTTCACCGATGGTGCGACAGTAGGAATACTGACGCTGGCTGGTGACACATTCATATCGATGCCCCTCGGCATCGGTCAAAGGCAGGGAGCTGTGGTTCAGCTCCGCCTCTTGTCAGGCATCCCTGTCCGGCAAATTACACCAATATCGCCAGGATAGTACCTATGGTACCTATGGCGGACAGTGCCTGACCCGCGCTGTAAGCCGGATCATCGTTTTGCTCTACTTGTTCCGGGTGATCCATTCCCAACGCGCCGTAGGCAAAAGACTTCACTTCATCAGTGGTGTCTTTACCTTTGACCTCTGCGGTTTTGTCCTTACCCTCAACCCGTGCAGCATCCTTGGCTACATCTTTCTGCACGTTGGCAAATGCCTGGTTGTCAGCAGATTTGGCTTCTGCATTCGACGAGGCTTTTGCTTGCTGGGCACGCTGCTGAGCTTGAAGCTGAGCCAGCGAATAACCCTGAGAGTATCCCACACTTCCTACATTCATTATGGCCTCTCCTGGTGCCAGAGCAAGTTTCGTGTCTATATTATCGACCGCTTTCGCGGATTATTTAGTCGAAATATAGATTTTTCCTGATTAAATGATGTAATCATTTACCCGGCAGATACTTGCCTGTCCAACATTGACGTCAATGACGCCTGAACCGGCGGAGTCAGAGCAGAAACTCTTTCACAGCCTCAACGAACGCTTCAGATTCGGATATAAACGGGGCATGTGATGACTGGGCAAAGACTTGCCGCCCACTGGCGGGGGCATGTTTATCCAGGGCATCAGCAACCTTGACCGGCACCAGGCCGTCTAGGCGGCCGTAGAGTCGCAACCAGGGGACGGTAATTTCTTCCAGCCTATGGCGCAAATCCACATCAGCCAGCATTTTCAGGCCATTCAACAGAGCCTCCGGGTGAGGTTCAGGGCGGGAAAAAACTGCCTGCTTTAACCATTTAATATCCTGCTTGGCTGACAGGCTTCCCATGGCCTGCAGTGCCATAAAGCGTTCCACTGTGGCTGTGAAATCTTCCCTCAGCTGGTCGGTGAATGCTTCCAGTACCTGAGGTTTGATTCCCCGCCATCCATCAGCAGCGGCGAACTTGGGAGAGCTGGCAACGGTCACCAGGTGGCTCAGTCTTTCCGGCGCTGTCAGCGCCGCCTGTTTTGCCACAAGGCCGCCTAAAGACCACCCCAACCATGCTGCATGCTGTGGAGATTCTTCAAGCAACTGCTGTGCCATTTCCTCTACAGTGACTGCAACTCTATGATTACTCAGCCCATATCCGGGTAAATCAACCACGTGGACACAAAAATTGCGGGCAAGTGACGGCAACACCTGTTGCCATACTGCCCCATTCATTCCCCAACCGTGAATGAGAACCAGATCGGAACCCTCTCCCTCGGTATGCCAGTGAAGCTTTTTGGTCATCTATACTGCCTGTTCATTCCATTCGCCCGGGACGGACATTGCACTTTCTTAACCGTATCTTTAGCAGGCTGCCGGCCGGTTGTCAGCTTTGCCATCATCCTCTTGCCGGGTCAGAACACATTTGGTGCCAGCCATGCCGCGACAGTATACCCCGCCACCCTCGTTGTGACTGGTGTGGCCTCCCTACCCCTTACCCAATGGAAGTATGCGGACGCTGCCTGCGTGATCCCCCGGCCTGGGACAGCCTTACCTGTGTCAGCGATTACAGCTTTCCGTTAAACACTCTGGTACACCAGTTAAAGTACCGGGGACGCCACTGGTACGCAGCACTGGCAGCGGCTGAACTGGCGGCAAACATTCGCAATCCGGCGCCCATACTTGTCCCTGTCCCGATGCACTGGAAACGCAGGCTTTCCCGCCGTTATAACCACAGCACCCTGTTGGCGCAGGCGTTGGCGAGGACGATTGGGAGCAAAGTCGAAACCGGTTTAATTGAGCGCTCCGCCTACCGGCCCCGGCAACAGAAACTGGATCGGAAAATGCGCCTTAAAAGCCCATCGGGAAGCTTTGAGATTGGCGCGGAGGTAACTACCGGGCATATCGGGATTGTTGACGATGTGGTTACCACAGGGACAACAGTTGCCACCATCGCCAGGCTCTTGAAAAAGCAGCACAATACCCGAGTGGATATCTATTGTATTTGTCGCACGCCCTGAACAAGTTTTCACCGTTTGACGGCGGGGAGTGCTCAATTAATCCGCAGTCAGCCGGAAGTGTGCGTCAGTTAATAGCCCTAATTTAAATGGGATGATAGTAAAAGCAACTCGGAGTACACTGTATAAATCATAGTAATTAACTCAGGTATCAGGTCGTGTCACAAATTCAAATTTCTGAGAATGCTCAATCACATTTTGCCAAGTTGCTGGCTCAGCAGCCTGAAGGCACCAATATCCGGGTTTTCGTGGTGAACCCAGGTACTCAGAATGCTGAGTGTGGTGTCTCTTACTGCCCACCGGAAGCAGTGGAAGCCAACGACCAGGAATACAAATTCGAAGGCTTTTCTGCCTTTGTTGATGAAGTCAGCCTGCCTTTCCTTGAAGATGCAGAAATCGACTTTGTTACCGACAAAATGGGTTCGCAACTGACCCTGAAGGCACCTAATGCAAAAATGCGCAAGGTAGCCGATGACGCTTCGCTTATTGAGCGTGTTGATTACGTAATCCAGACCCAGGTTAACCCACAGCTCGCCAGCCACGGTGGCCATGTGAAGGTAATGGAAATTACTGAAGACGGTATCGCGGTTGTGCAGTTTGGCGGCGGCTGTAACGGTTGTTCGATGGTAGACGTTACCCTGAAGGAAGGTATCGAGAAGCAGCTCCTGGCCGAATTTGTCGGCGAGCTGACGGCGGTACGTGACGTGACGGAACACGCCCGCGGCGACCACTCTTACTACTGATTGGTCTCGCAAGAAATTGTGTTGGACGCGCCCTTCCTAGTCGTCCAACCCAGGGTAAACGCCCCGCATAGCGGGGCGTTTGTCTGTCCGGGATCCAAGTCCCCCAAACGGAGGATAATCAGAAAGACAGGAAACACCCCTTCCGCCACTGGTGCCAAAGTACTACAGCCAGGGCGATACCGCGCAGTGCCATAAAAGACAACATACCCGCCCACAACGCATGGTTACCAAACCCGGACAAGAGATACCAAATACCAAAAAAGCCCAGCATGGCTACCAGCATGGTATTCCTCATTTCCCGCCCTTTGGTGGCACCGATAAAAATACCGTCGAGCAGGAAACACCACATAGCCACCAGCGGCATCAGTGCAAGCCACGGCAGGTAAACCGCAGCCGTAGCCCGGACGGTTTCAATATCAGAGATAAGGGAAATAATGGGCGTACCAAAGCCGAAGAACACCCCGGTCATTACGAGGGAAATCACCAGGCTCCAGAATGTCGTGGTAACCAGCGCACCGGCCAGCTCCTCCCGGTCTTTGGCACCTATGGCCTTGCCCACCAATGCTTCCATCGCATAGGCAAAACCGTCCATGCCGTAGGACACCAGCATCAGGAAGCTCATCAGCACCGCATTGGCTGCTACCACGTTGTCTCCGAGGGTTGCCCCCTGAAACGTCATAAAGGTAAATACCATCTGCAGGCAAAGGCTCCTGAGGAAAATATCCCGGTTCAGGCGCAGCAGTCGGCCAATGCCTTCCCGCACTGTATTTACCCAATCAGACACTATGGGCAACAGGTTTTCTCGCCAGGTAGCCCGGACAAACCAAAGCCCCAGCGCACTGCCGCTGTAATCGGCAATCACTGACGCCGCTGCCGCCCCCTGCACTTTCCAACCCAGCCCCAGGACAAAAAACACATCCAGTACAATATTGACCAGGTTAACGCATATCAGCAGCGCCATGGGCTTGCGGGCATTCTGGCACCCAAGCAGCCAGCCCATAATCACCAGGTTCAAAAGTGCCGCCGGTGCACTCCATATACGGATGGTGAAATATTCGCGGGCGTAGAATTTCACCTCTTCGCTGGCACTGCTGAAGTGGAATACCACCTCTGCAAGTGGCCGGTGCAGGATAAGCAGCAACAGTGCAAGCCCCATCGCCAGCGCCGCCCCCTGCACAAAAACCCCGGAAAGTACCTGCTTCTCGCCTGAACCGTATGCCTGGGCGCTCAACCCTGTCGTTGCCATCCGCAAAAAGCCCAACAGCCAGAACGTCACGCTGATCATGGTACCGCCTACCGCTACCCCTCCCAGATACCAGGCGTGTTCCAGGTGGCCAATGACGGCAGCATCCACCAGCCCGAGCAGTGGGACGGTGATATTTGAAAGCACCATGGGGATTGCCAGGGTAAAAACCTGACGGTGCAGGCGCGGGTTGTTCAGGGCTGAGAGCATAGTGACATCCGGGATAAGTAAACCAGAGCCAGTGTAGCGGTTTACATCGCAGCGCTCACCTTTGAAATACCGGATGATTTCTGGACAGAAAAGGTTTCTGGTATGCTTTGGCCTTCTCCAATTGAGGAAGTTAATGACAATGAAAAAAGCCTTCGCACTGGCAGCAATGGTTCTAAGCCTTGCCGCCTGCAGTAAAGTGACCAAAGAAAACTACGACAAACTTGAAGTGGGCATGCCATACAACGATGTGGTGTCACTGATTGGCAAACCGGACAAATGTGATGATACGTTGGGTGTAACCAACTGTATCTGGGGTGACAATGCCAAGCACATCAAGGTCGCCTTTGTTGCGGACAAGGCGACCATTTACAGTGGTAAAGGTATCAACTGATCTTTTTGTCGGTCAGGCCGCCAGTACCGTGGCGGCATGATCGGCCAGCAGCACCACAAACAACCCGAAAATATGCCAGATGGAGTATTTAAAGGTATCCCACGCCAGCCCTTTCCTATCATGGAATTTAAGCCTTAGCGCATAAGCGACAAAACCCAGGTTCAGAGCCAGGCTGCCAAGCAGGTAAACCATCCCGCTCATCCCGGCCAGCCACGGCAAAATCCCCACCGCTACCAGCAATACGGTGTAAAGCAGCATCATGGTCTTGGTGTATTCAACCCCATGGGTTACCGGCAGCATAGGTACACCGGCTTTGGCGTAATCTTTCTTACGGTGAATTGCCAACGCCCAGAAATGCGGTGGCGTCCAGGTAAAAATCAACATGACCAGTAAAAGGGCGTGGGGATGGAGCTCCCCGGTTACCGCCGTCCAGCCCAGCAAGGGCGGCATGGCTCCGGCGAGCCCGCCAATCACAATATTCTGCGGCGTGGCATGTTTGAGCCAAACGGTATAAACCAGTGCGTAGCCGATCAGGCTGGCGAAAGTCAGCATGGCAGTGAGAACATTCAGGTAAGTCAGCAGGCCAAACCCTGCGACAGCCAGCACTGTGCCAAAAACCAGTGCCTTGACGTTGTCTACCCGGCCCTTGGCGACCGGACGGTTCTGGGTGCGCTGCATTTGCTGGTCAATGCGCTGGTCGAGCACATGGTTAAAAACTGCTGCCCCAGCAGACTGCATCCCAATCCCCAACAACCCAAGGATCACCGGAACGGCGGGGGGGATACCCGGCACCGCAAGGCACATCCCGACCAGTGCAGTCAGAAGCAGCATAGCGACCACTTTGGGTTTGGTCAGTTCCAGGTAGTCACGCCAACCGGCTTTTTCCGCCGATACCGCGATAAGGCTGTTAGCTCTCGCCATAATTAATCCTCCCTGTGACCCAATCGGATGCTGGCAGCCAGAGACGCCAGTTCACCGCAACAACGCATTGTAGAAGTAAAAGCCCACCCAGGTTGTGGGCCACAGCAACGGACAGCGGCAAATACGCCACCACGTTGGTCACCCCGAGGGCAATCTGCAGTGCCAGCACGGCCCCCAGCCCCAGCCCCCACCGCACACCGAGTTTCATCGCACTGGCAACCGCCAGCATCATAACCAGCGCAGAAACGACAATGGCACCGATCCGGTGAGTGACGTGAATGGTGACCCGCTGGTCAAAATTAAGCACCCCAAACTGGTAGGTATCATTTTTCGGGCTGATGGGGTGGAACGCGGACGCGTCATATTTTTCCACCCAATCCACCTCACAAACAGGAAGCTGGGTACAGACCACTGCGGCATAGTTGGAAGATGTCCAGCCGCCAAGTGCAATTTGAAGCGTCACGGCAACCAGGCCAGCAGCGGCCAGCGCCCGGAGCGCACTCCCGGCCTCTGCCGCAGGCAAGGTAGGGAAATAGAGTTTCAATGCCAGCAGCACCAACAGGGTGACCGTGGCAAACCCGCCCAGGAGGTGTCCCATCACCACCAACGGCATCAGGTTCATCGTCACCGTCCACATCCCCAGCAGAGCCTGGAATATAACGGTGCCGAGCAGCAGTGACGGCAACAGTTTGGGACGCTCAGCCCGCCGGAATGACAATAAGGCGATGGCGGCGATTAGCAAGCCAAGAGTGCCAGCCACATACCTGTGGATCATCTCATTCCAGGCTTTTTGTGGCTCCAGTGGCACGTGGGGAAAAGCCTCAGACGCCACGGCCTGCTGGGCTTCGGTTTGCGGCACGGTCATAAAACCGTAGCAGCCCGGCCAGTCAGGGCACCCCAATCCCGCTTCTGTAAGCCGGGTAAACGCGCCCAGCCCTACCACAACCAGTGACAGCAGCAGCGTCACAACAACGGTTCCCCGGTAAATGCGCTCTCCCATAAGCGTTATCCTATCCGTGACAGCTTCATCAGTTTTTTAAGATCCTTGAGCAGGCCCTTACCCTGCTCTACCTGCTTCACTTCCTCTTCCGGCACGGGATATTCCAGAATGACATTGCCCATTGGGTCGGCCAGGAAAATGGTTTCATTCGCCCCCGGCTGCACCGCAAGCTCCCGGGAGGTTGGGTTTGCCGTCAAGGACCGCTCATCAAGGACAATGCTGATGACCCTGTCCTGCTCGGGCCCCACTGCCTGCGGGATTTGCTTTAACTGGAATAATGCAGCCTCGCAGCGCTCACCACAGTCATCCGGCTTGATATAAACCAGACGCCACATGCCAGGTTTAGCAAGCCACTGGGCCTCAAGGGGAGGTTCGAGAAGCATGCCGTAATTGGTGGAGCCTCCCTCATACCAGTTGTTCACCAGTACAAGTTTGGCAGCGACAACCGGCAGGCCAAAAACCGCCATCAGGGCCAGGAATGTCCGTTTACCTTTCATGAGCTCCTCCTTCGCCACCAAACACCCCACATCACTGCCACAGCAAACGCCAGCGTAAACCACTGCACCGCATAGGCATGATGTTTTTCAGGCCTCATCACCACCGGCTGCCACGTTGCAACCAATCCGTTTGGCGCCATCAGGTTTTTGTTGTCCAAACCGCCACCAAGAAAAGTGGCATGCAGTACCCACGGCATAACCGCCAGGCCGGTTTGCTGCCTGACCAGCTCAGGTTCAATCGCCTGCACCCGCCATGGCCAGGTGCCGGAAAAGCTGTCTGCATCCAGCACCAAAGTCCGGGTTGGCTCGGCTGCCGTACCCTTCACGGTTGCCACCTCGGAAAGACCCGGTACCGGTGGCAGGTCGCTCCGCAGGGCAGGCGCTGCCAGCCAGCCTACATCTACCAGTACGGTGTGCTCACCACTGGTAAAAGGCAGGTACAACTGGTAGCCAACGCGGCCTTTGTGGGTCTGGTTATCAAGAAAAAAGGCATGGCCGAGGTCAAAACTGCCGGTCAGCTCGAAAGACTGGCCGGAAACCGGGGTATCGGCAGAGAGCCCGGCTACGACGGTTTGCTGCGATGCAGCATGCTGGGAAAGGATATCGGCTTTTTCATCCGCCCTGGAGAGTTGCCAGAAACCCAGCTTGACCAGAACGGCAATCAGAATCAGAGTAAAAAGAGTGAAACTCAGGGCAACCGAGTGAGGCACAGCCGCTCCGGCCTGATGATTCCCCGCCACGGATTGGGACTGAGGAGGGTCTATGTGGTTGAAAGCACTGCTTGTATGCTTACTTATTTTCATCGTGCTTAACCTCTTTCGCGCACTTCCCGTTATGCTGAAGGGAAAGTCAGATGTTCCCATGTCCCGCTACCTGGGCAGGCGGGTTATGTTCTCGGTACTGGTTTTCATCCTTCTTTTGATCGGCCTCGCCACCGGAATTATCGAACCCAATCAGAGGCCGTACTGATTACAAGAATTGAGCCAGGAGAGGCGAGAGGTGAGTAACGTCTTTTTTCTCGCTTCTCGCTTCTCGCTTCTCAGATTATGTAAACAAACACAAACAGGCACAGCCATACCACATCCACAAAGTGCCAGTACCAGGATCCCGCCTGGAAGGCGAAGTGGTGTTCTGGCGAGAAGTGCCCTTTCATGACTCGGAGCCACACGACGAACAGAATGATGGACCCGAGTAATACATGCATACCGTGGAAGCCGGTCAGCATAAAGAAGGTATTACCGTAGATACCGGAGTCCAGCTTGAGGTTCATGTCCTGGTAAGCGTGGACATACTCAACGCCCTGAAGGAACAGGAAGATCCAGCCAAGCAGCACAGTGAGACCGAGGAATTTTTTCACCTTTTCCCGCTCACCACCTTCCAGCGCCACATGTGCAATATGTACTGTCACTGAAGAAGCCAGCAGGATAACGGTATTGATGAGCGGAAGCCCAAATGCAGGCATGGCCTGGGTTTCTGTGCCACCCGGCGTTTTCACTACCGGCCAGCTGGCAATAAACTCCGGCCACAAAACAGCGTGGGTCATGGCATTGTTACCGGCCCCACCCAGCCACGGCACCGCAATCAAGCGGGCATAAAACAGCGCACCGAAAAATGCGCCGAAGAACATGACTTCCGAGAAAATGAACCAACTCATTCCCTGCCGGAAAGAGCGATCCATTTGCGAGGAATACAGCCCGGTCATGGATTCGTGGATCACATCCCGAAACCATCCGGTCAGCATAAACAGGATCAGACCGACCCCGGTCAGCAGGAGCCAGGGGCCATTTCCCCCGAAAAGCCCGCCGACCGTACTGCCCGCCCCCATTGCAATAAAGAACAGGGCGACAGCTCCGACAATCGGCCATGCGCTTGTAGCGGGTACATAGTAGTTTTCGTAGTCACTGTTACTTTGTGTCTGGTTTGCCATGGTGACCTCTTACTTGTTGTCACTTCAACAAATTGGGCCGCATCCCGCGGCTATTCCGCCTTCCCGGCGACATTAAAAAGGGTGTAAGCCAGCGTCATTCTTTCAATGTCATCCGGGATCTCCGGGTCGACATAGAAAATCAGAGGCAATTCGGCTTTTTCACCGGCATCAAGCGGCTGGCTGTTAAAACAGAAGCACTCAATCTTGTTAAGGTACTGCGCAGCCAGGCCGGGCGTGACAGATGGCACCGCCTGCCCAGTCCCGCCATCACCGGACAGGTTTACCGCCCGGTAATTGATGGTCTTGGTCTGCCCAGGGTGGACCTGCAGCGATTTCACTTCAGGTTCAAACTCCCAGCCAAGCCCCGGATTGATGTAGGAGACAAACTCCACCGTCACCAGCCGTGACGTATCAATCTGGCTGGAAGCATCGGCTGCAACATCATCTGTTTTGCCGTTAATACCGGTTATTTCACAGAACACGTCATAAAGGGGGACAAGTGCAAACGCGAAGCCGAACATTCCCACCGTCGCGGCGATCAGCCAGCTGAGGGGCTTGCGGTTATCCGGTTTCGGTTGCGTATCCATAAGCCCCCTTTAGTCCACTTTCGGCGGTGTGCTGAATGTGTGGTACGGCGCCGGTGAAGGTACCGTCCACTCCAGGCCTTCCGCGCCTTCCCATGTCTTGGCCGGGGATTTTTCGCCACCTCGCACACACTTCACCAGCACCGCGAGGAAAATCAGCTGTGAAAACCCGAAGGCAAACGCCCCAACAGAAACAATCGCGTTGATATCCGCAAATTGCAGTGCATAGTCCGGGATACGGCGCGGCATACCCGCCAACCCGACAAAGTGCATGGGGAAGAAAAGGACGTTTACTGATATCAGCGAACACCAGAAATGCCACTTCGCCAGCCGTTCGTTGTACATGTGACCGGTCCATTTCGGCAGCCAGTAGTACGCTGCTGCCATGATGGAGAATATTGCCCCGGAAACCAGTACGTAGTGGAAGTGTGCCACCACGAAGTAGGTGTCGTGGTACTGGAAGTCAGCCGGCGTAATTGCCAGCATCAGTCCCGAGAACCCTCCAATGGTAAACAGCACAATAAAGGCGATGGCGAACAACATGGGGACTTCAAAAGTCAGTGAGCCTCGCCACATGGTGGCAACCCAGTTAAACACCTTCACCCCGGTTGGCACCGATATCAGCATGGTGCAGTACATAAAGAACAGGGCCCCGGCGACTGGCATACCCGTGGTGAACATGTGGTGAGCCCACACAATAAAGCTCAGCCCGGCAATCGATGCGGTCGCGTACACCATGGAGGCATATCCAAACAACGGTTTACGGGAGAAGGTCGGAACAATGGCTGAGATAATGCCAAAACTTGGCAAAATCATGATGTACACCTCTGGGTGCCCGAAGAACCAGAAAATATGCTGGAACATCACCGGATCCCCGCCCCCGGCGGCATCAAAGAAGCTGGTGCCAAAGTACTTGTCGGTCAGGATCATGGTCACCGCACCGGCCAGTACCGGCATCACCGCAATCAGCAGGAAGGCAGTAATGAACCAGGTCCAGACAAACAGCGGCATCTTCATGTAAGTCATGCCAGGAGCACGCAGGTTCATGATGGTAACAATAACGTTGATTGCACCCATGATGGAGCTCATCCCCATTATGTGGACGGCAAACACAAAGAGCGCAGTGCTGTCAGGGCTGTAGGTGGTGGAAAGCGGAGCGTAGAAGGTCCAGCCAAAGTTGGGACCGCCTCCTTCCATAAACAGCGACATGATAAGCATCAGAAACGCGAAGGGCAGGATCCAGAAGCTCCAGTTGTTCATCCGGGGCAACGCCATATCCGGTGCCCCAATCATCATGGGCACCATCCAGTTGGCAAGGCCGGTAAAAGCTGGCATCACCGCACCGAATACCATGATAAGCCCGTGTACCGTGGTCATCTGGTTAAAGAAATTCGGCTCCACCAGCTGAAGGCCGGGCTGGAACAATTCGGCCCGGATGACCAGTGCCATCGCCCCGCCCAGCAGGAACATGGTGAAACTGAACACCAGGTACATGGTACCGATGTCCTTGTGGTTGGTGGTCAGTATCCAGCGCATAATGCCTTTCGGCTTGTGATCATGGTCGTGGCCGTGCCCGACCTGATCCGGCGTCATGTCAGTCATTACCCTTCTCCTATAATCCTTTACCGTCCAGCACTGCCTGGACTTGCGCCGCCTGAATCAGCTCTCCGGTATCATTACCCCAGGCGTTTCGCTCGTAGGTAATGACCGCAGCCAACTCTTTCAGGCTCAACTGTTCACCAAATGCCTGCATTGCCGTCCCGGCCTGACCATGGATAACGACATTCATGTGGTCAAGAAGGCGTTCCTTCTTCACCGCAATCTCGGCACCGGCAAGCGGCGGGAAGACCCCGGCAAGCCCTTCGCCATTTGCCTGGTGACAGGCTGCACAGCGGGAGGCATAGACTTTCTCTCCCACCGACATCAGCTCTTCTTCAGACATCTGCATATCAAGCAGGCGTTTTTCTTCTTCCGCAGCTTGCTGTTGGGCAACCCGGGTTTCAGTCAGCCAGCTGTCAAACTCACCAGGCTCCTTGGCCACCACCACGATTGGCATAAAGCCGTGGTCCTTGCCACAGAGTTCTGCACACTGTCCGCGATAGACGCCGGGTTCATCAATCTTGGTCCAGGCCTCATTGATAAACCCGGGGTTGGCATCTTTCTTCACGGCAAAGTCCGGCACCCACCAGGAATGGATCACATCCTGGGAAGTAATCAGGAACCGCACTTTTTTGCCGGTCGGCAACACCAGGGGTTTATCCACTTCAAGCAGATACGTTTCCCGCTTTTCGCGCTCGTTGTTGATTTGAGCCTGGGAAGATGCCAGCAAGGAGAAGAATTCCACATCCTGGTCAAAGTAGCTGTAGTGCCACTTCCACTGCGATCCGGTGACCAACACCGTCAATTCCGGCTCACTGGTATCATCCATTGCCAGCAATACCTGGGTAGCAGGTACCGCCATTGAGATGAGGATTAGGAAAGGTATCAAGGTCCAGATAATCTCGACCTTGGTACTTTCATGGAAGGTAGCCGCTTCGGCCCCCTTGGATTTTCGGTGATGGATAATTGCCCAGAACATTGCACCGAACACCACCACACCAATAGCGACACAGATGTACAAAATTGTCATATGCAGGTCATACACCTGCCTACTGATTTCTGTCACACCCTGTGTCATGTTGAGCTGCAGCCCACCGGTTCCGGCAGCCTGAGCGGTCACGAAAAACAATACCGGTATCCCGGCTAAAATCCGCGTGATCACATTTCCTCCCTGGACAATTGCCCGAAAAAAACGCACGCCCCATGTATGCAATCGGCCTAACTGCCGATAAAGATTTAACTTTTTATTTACATATTCAAGTTAGGAAAGAAATCGGAAAAGGACAAAAAATGCTCAAC
The DNA here is from genome assembly GCF_036825535.1 of Parasalinivibrio latis. Classification (GTDB taxonomy): domain Bacteria; phylum Pseudomonadota; class Gammaproteobacteria; order Enterobacterales; family Vibrionaceae; genus Parasalinivibrio; species Parasalinivibrio latis. Next base: position 92,706 of record NZ_CP098812.1, on the reverse strand, counting down.
GCATCTTGAAGAGGGGATCACAAAAACTCATAACCGAGACAACATGTTAAACAGTGAGATGAATTACTACCAGTGTGACACGATACTTGAGGAAGGAGATGCGGTTCAGCATCCGTTGCCATATCCGCCAACGCATACACGGCTTATCTATCGGGGAATACAGAGAGACGGAATTTGCCCAGGGAATCAGATTCAGGAGGCGAGCTGGATCTTTCAGCCCATGGGCATAGCAGTCACAACCCATTAGTTTCCCTGGACGGCTTTCGCACAGGTCTCCTGCCACCACAAAACAGGACTCAAACTGGCGGAAACGCCGTCCAACAGAGCGAAGAAACGCAGTAAGCTGTTCCATTGAGCAACTCAGCAACGCCAGTTCACAAACCACTATCAGCGGCTCACCGTCCCGCATAGGGAGTTCCTGCAACCACCCCAGCTCGTACACTGACCCGCAGCGCATCTGGTAGCGTTCACTGCGGTGAAACAGCTTTTCTCGCCACAACAAATTCTCGCTGGTATCCAGTTCCAGCCAGCGGCAGCGCCCATTGTCGAGACGGAAAAAGCGGGTATCCAGGCCACAACCCACATTAAGCACCCAACCGCTGGGGTGGCGCTTGAGGAATTTTTTAACCACGGTATCGCACTGGGCAGCAAGGGTGGTATACAGCAACTGTCTCTGGTCAATGTTTCCGTTGAGGCAATCAGGGCTGAGCCGGCACTGGCGACATGCCGTGGCAGCAACAGGATCGTAGACGTGGCCGTTATCGACAAGGCTTTCCCGGCTGCGCAGCCACATGGGTTCAAGCAACCGCGAAGGGATGCGAAACTGGTTTGGTTTTGGTCTGGTTGCTTTCGGGTTCACATTATCCTCTCCCTGATCTCAAGAGATGATAATGGTTATCATTTGCTTTGGCAAACGGTTATTTTCACCCCATTTCGCCCCGCCAAAAAAAAAGCCCGGCAAATAAGCCGGGCTTGGGAAACGCTTTTGCAGTTAGCCAACAATGGCTTGAATGCTGTTACATCCAATCTGCGTTTCGGATCACACCTACAGCCAATCCTTCAATCGTCAGATGCTGGGAGCCGAGGTCAACCACAATAGGCTTAAACTCTTCATTTTCCGCATGCAGGATCACCTGGGAGCCTTTGCGTTCGAAACGCTTCACGGTGACATCTTCTTCTACCCTGGCAACAACCACCTGGCCATTCCGGACGTCCTGGGTTTTGTGAACCGCGAGCAAATCACCGTCCATAATACCGATGTCTTTCATACTCATGCCGTTAACACGCAGCAGGAAATCTGCATTTGGCTTGAACAGGCCCGGATCTACCTGGTAGTGGGTTTCCACATGCTCCTGAGCCAGGATAGGTTCACCGGCAGCAACCCGGCCAATCAGCGGCAGGCCCGGTTCATCATTGGCAGCTTCATCTTCAATCAGCAACCTGATACCACGGGAGGCACCCGGTACAATTTCAATGACACCTTTACGGGCCAATGCCTTCAGGTGTTCCTCGGCGGCATTGGCAGAGCGGAAGCCCAGTTCCCGGGCAATTTCCGCGCGAGTCGGGGGCATACCGGCTTCGTCGATCTTTGCCTTGATAAGGTCAAGGACTTGCTGCTGTCTTTCCGTTAACGGCTTCATATCAGAACCTGTCTTTTTATACAGTTAACTGTGAGTATATCCAGTGTTTCACCGAATGGAAAGACAAAGTGCTGATTTCTTGTCCATATCGCATTTCTTTTCGCCGACTGTAATATTGGGCCGATACAGTGATTCCGCCAGAGTAATTTCGCCAGTTGACGATAATTCATGCCATATGGCTGCAAGTTAGCGCCCGGTTTCTGCTATCCTACTGCACCGACCAGTTGAGGAAACCCACAGCTTGTCGAATTTCCGGGTTGCCTGTAACCGTATAGCACCATCCCGCACTGGGAAAGGGTGCCATACTGATGCACGGAACACCGGGTTTAACCAAGCCCGAAAATGGAACAGATGGGGCTACCCGTCATTTAAATAACATTGAGGCTAATAAAAGCATGTCTGCTTGGCGCTCTCTTTACTATAAATTGCTAAACCAACCGCTCTCGATACTGGTCAAAGGGAACTGTATTCCTTCTGATCCCGTTACCCAGCTGGGTCTCGACCTCAGCCGGCCAGTGGTTTATGTCCTGCCATTCCGCTCAAGTTCAGATCTTCTGACACTGCGCCTGAACTGCAAGGAGCAGGGCCTGCCGGATCCGCTTGAACCGCTGGAAATTGCAGGCAAACGCCTGCGCCGTTACGTATTTCTCTCCAACGGCCGCAAGCTGCTCTCCCGTGACAAAGACCTGCCTAAATCGTCACAGGAACTCTTTACTGACCTTCTGGACCTGCACAAGCGCGACAGCGAGCTTGATATCCAGCTGGTTCCGGCCTCTGTGGTGTGGAGCCGCAAGCCAGGCCGTGAAGAAGACATGCGCACTCCGCTGCGCTCCTATAACGGCATTGAGAAATTCTGGGCGGTACTGGCCCTTGGCCGCGACTCCATGGTACGCATGAGCCCGGCAGTCTCCCTGCGTTACATGGCTGACCAGCACGGCACAGACAGTGCCATTGCCCATAAGCTGGCCCGCGTTGCGCGCATCCACTTCGCCCGCCAGAAACTGGCAGCGTCCGGCCCGAAATTGCCCAACCGCCACGCCTTGTTCAAGCAACTGCTGAACTCTCCGGCGATTGAGAAAGTGGTTCAGGACGAAGCAGCCAGCCGCAAGGTGCCGGTTGAGAAAGTGCGCAAGGAAGCCATCGATATGCTGGAAGAAATCGCTGCAGATTTCTCCTATGACCTTATCCGTACCGGTGACCGTGTGCTTGGCTGGCTTTGGAACAAGCTCTACCAGGGCCTGAACATCCATAACGCCGAGCGTGTCCGCCAGTTGGCGCAGGACGGCCATGAGCTGGTTTATGTCCCTTGCCACCGCTCGCACATGGACTACCTCCTGCTCTCCTATGTCCTTTACCATGAAGGCCTGGTGCCACCGCATATTGCTGCCGGTGTGAACCTGAACTTCTTCCCTGCAGGCCCGATTTTCCGCCGGGGCGGTGCGTTCTTTATCCGCCGCAGCTTCAAGGGTAACAAGCTCTACTCCACTGTTTTCCGTGAGTACCTGTCTGAACTGTTTGCCCGCGGCTATTCCGTGGAATACTTCAGCGAAGGCGGACGTACCCGCACCGGACGCCTGCTGACACCGAAAACCGGTATGCTGTCGATGACTATCCAGGGAATGCTGCGCGGCCTCAAGCGCCCGGTTACCCTGGTACCTGTGTATATCGGCTATGAACACGTGATGGAAGTAGCAACCTACGCCAAAGAACTGCAGGGCAAACCGAAGGAAAAAGAAAACTTCAGCCAGGTGCTCGGTATCCTTCGCAAGCTGCGCAATTACGGCCAGGGTTACGTGAACTTCGGTGAGCCTATCCAGGTCAACCAGTTCCTGAACGAAGAAGTGCCTGACTGGACGGCCAGCATCAACTCGATCGAGCCGCAAAAGCCCAACTGGATGAACCCGGTTGTCGATAAGCTGGCTACCCGCATGATGACCCACATCAACGATGCAGCAGCGACCAACGCCCTGACCCTCTGCGGCCTTGCCCTGCTGGCCTCACGCCAGAAAGCACTGAGCCGCGAGGCACTGGAAGGCCAGCTCAAGGTGTTTATCGAACTGCTGCGCAACGTGCCGTACTCTGACAGCTCAACCCTGCCGGAACAGCCGGTCAGTGAGATGATTGACCATGCGCTGAGCCTGAACAAGTTTGAGGTAGACAAGGATTCACTGGGTGAAATCATCTCGCTGGACCGCCAGCAGGCGATCCTGATGACTTACTACCGCAACAATATCATCCACCTGGTTGCCATCCCGTCATTGGTGGCCAATGTGGTTGTCCAGCGTGGCACCATCAAGCTGGATGCGCTGAAAGAAGCGGTTAACACCCTTTACCCGCTGCTGAAAGCCGAGCTGTTCCTGCGCTTTGATGAGGAAAGCTTCCCGGCTTACCTGGATGCGTGTATTGAGGAGTTGGTACGCCAGAAGCTGCTTTGCATCGACGGTGAGCGCGTGAAGCTGAACCCGGCACGCCTGGGTGACACCCAACTGCTTGGCCGTATCATCGGCGAAACCCTGCAGCGTTATGCCATCACCCTGACTATCTACAGCCACGAGCCGGAGATTACCCGCGGTGAGCTGGAGAAACAGAGCCAGATGCTGGCCCAGCGCCTGAGCCGCCTGCATGGCATCAACGCGCCGGAGTTCTTCGACAAGGGAGTGTTCGCCACCTTCGTTGATACCCTGCGCCGCCTGGGCTATGTAGACAGTGACGCCCATGCCGTCACCCAGCCGATGGAGCGCCTGCAAAAGCTGGTCACCCGACTGGTTTCCCCGGAAGTGAAACTGACCATCCAGGCCATCCTCAGCCAGGCTGAAACGCAGGATGAAGAGTGCCCTAAGGTGGAAGAAACCATGGAAAGCAAACAGCCGGAAGCTGAAAAGCAGTAAATACTGGGTCCTGGGTCCTGGGTCCTGGGTCCTGGGTCCTGGGTCCTGGGTCCTGGGTCCTGGGTCCTGGGTCCTGGGTCCTGGGTCCTGGGTCCTGGGTCCTGGGTCCTGGGTCCTGGGTCCTGGGTCCTGGGTCCTGGGTCCTGGGTCCTGGGTCCTGGGTCCTGGGTCCTCAAGGATTTTGAATGATAGGCTTAGTGGTTCAAGCGCTTATATTTTTCTTTTTCCAGATCCTGGGACCTTCTCTTCCGAGAAGCCCGTTTGATATAGACCCAAAGACCTATCAGTAGCTAACCGCGAAAAACACCGTCTTAGAAAAGCGTACTTACCGCGATTCCCAAAAACACCACCATCCCCACGTAGTTGTTATTGAGAAATGCCTTAAAGCAGGCATCGCGCTCGCGGTGGCGGATAAGCTGCTGCTGGTAAACAAACAGGCCACTGGCAACCAGCAGGCTCCAGAAGAAAACGCCGCCCAGTCCAGAGAGCCAGCCAAACACTGTCAACATCAGGACAGTGAAAAGCTGCAAAACACCGACGGCAATCTTGTCCCAGCGCCCAAACAGGATGGCTGTAGACTTAATCCCTATTTTCAGGTCGTCATCACGGTCCACCATGGCGTATTGCGTGTCGTAGGCAACCGTCCAGGCAACATTGGCAAAGAAAAGAATCCACGCGGCAGGTGGCAGAAATCCCGCTTCTGCAGCGAACGCCATCGGAATAGACCAGCCAAATGCGGCACCCAGCACTACTTGCGGAAGGTGGGTGTACCGCTTCATAAACGGGTAGGCAGAAGCAAGAAGAAGGGCGATAACCGACAGCTTGATAGTGAGCCAGTTCAGGGTCAGCACCAACCCAAATGCGACGATAACCAGGGCAGCGAACAGCAACAGGGCTTCACTTTCCTTGACCAGGCCCGAGGGCATCGGCCGTTGGGCAGTGCGCTTTACATGCCCGTCAAAATTGCGGTCGGCAAAGTCATTGATTACACAGCCGGCAGCGCGCATCAGTACCACACCGGCAACAAACACTGCCAGCACACCAATATCCGGCAAACCGCCGGCAGCAGAAAACAGAGCCCATAAGGTAGGCCACAATAGAAGCAGTGACCCAATAGGCCTGTCCATCCGCGTCAGTTGCCAGAATGCGCGGGCTTTGGTCATCTCCATGATGTTATCTCTCCTTGGCATAAACCGGCGCGTCAGGCAGGAAGAGCTCCGCTACCAGCAACGGTTTATTGTTCACCCACAGTCTGGATCGCCGGGCCAGTAACGCGTGTGGCACCATTTCCACCCGGGCAACCTCAATGGCGTCTCTCCGGGCCTCACCAAAACGGAACACCCGCTCTCCCAGCGGTATGTCACCCAGATCGGCAATGTCTTTCTCATTATCGGTCAGTGTGGTTTGCGGCATCAGGGTGCGGGCACACAACCAGGGTTGGTTGTCACCGTAGATAATAACCTGACGCACCAGACAATTTTCATCACCCAGCAGACTTCTCTCCTGCAAAGTGAGCTGGCTCGCATCAACGGGAAACTGCGCAAACACTTCCACACGCAATTCTTTACAGTAGCGCCGGAGGCGCTCGGTCATGGAGTGTTCTTCAAGCAACCAGGGTCCTGTCTCTTCGCAGGCCTGGACGACATCACAAGGCGCTTCCCAATTTGCCCCTTCCAGGGCGGACATACATAATTGCTTGAATTGTGACATGGTTTTCTGGTGTTATCCTGCATAACCAGGAACGGAAACCGCCATGGTTACTCTTTATCCGTTATTATAATGGGCTGTCATTGTAACAGGCAGGCAGGATCCAAATATGTCCGCCAATGCGTATGTTAACTACCCCTACGCTGGCTTGCTACAATATCACAGGTGCGCTTTGTTTAATGAGCTTGAGTGGAAAAACTATGATTAAAAACCTGTTCGCCGGCTTACTGCTCCTCTTACCCGCGATTGTCGCCACACCTGCTTCAGCAGAAGAGGAAGCTGCTGGACCGAAATATACCTATTTTACGCTGGAGCCGGAGATTACGACCAACTTTGTCACTAAGGGAAAGAACCTTGGCTTTATTAATGTCCGCGTGGATTTGATGGTTGATGACCCGGCAAAGGTGCAAATCCTTGAGCACCACTCCCCCCTTATCCGTGATGCCATTACCCAGGTACTGAGCCAGGAATCCGAGACCGAAGTGAAATCACTTAATGGCCGGGAAGAGCTGAGAAAAGCCTGCCTGGAAAAGGTAAATGCCCTGTTGCTGGCGGAAACCAAAGAACGGGTGGTAACGGAACTCCTTTTTACCAAGTACCTTTACCAATAAGAAAAGACCAATAACAAAAGGCGCGGGTAGGCGCCTTTGTTGTTCGGTAACAATGAGCCTCTGATCAGGCAACAGATTCCGGTGCTTGGTCCCGTGCGTGCAGGTGGTGCTCAACATAGCGGCTGACAGCCTCTCGCTGTTCCCCATTGAGGTACAGGCCAAGTTTGCTTCGCCGCCACAGAACATCCTCACCATCACAGGCGAACTCTTGCTCGATAAGGTAATCTACTTCCCGTGTGGTCAGGCCCATCCCCAGCTCCTGCCCCATCTGTTCCGGCTTCGAAACGCCCTCCAGGATTTTCTCCGCCAGCTTACCGTAATCGCGGGCAAAGCGTGACGCCGTAAAGTTATCAAGCCATTCGTAACGCTCAGTAAGTTCCTGAGCATACTCATCCCGCCGGTATTCAGCGTCCGCACCAGGAAGGAAGCTGTTTGCTGTCCAGGCTGGCCCCATTTCAGGGAGGTACGGTTTGAGTTTTTCCAGCGCGGCTTCAGCAAGCTTGCGGTAAGTCGTGAGTTTGCCGCCAAACACAGAAAGAAGCGGTGCCCCCTCACCATCCAGCTCCAGTGTGTAATCGCGGGTTATCGCCTGGGGTGAATCCGACTCATCATCACACAGCGGTCGCACACCACTGTATGTCCACACCACATCTTCCTGCGTAAGTTTCTTTTTGAAATGGCGGTTATAGGCATCCAGCACATAGGCAATCTCCTTTTCCTCAATCGCGACGTCACGCGGATCACCGGTATATTCCACATCTGTTGTGCCAATGATGGAAAACCGGTCCAGGTAAGGAATGACAAAGACAATCCGGCTGTCTTCGTTTTGCAGGATGTAGGCCTGTGGTTCGTCATGTACCCGCGGGACCACAATATGTGATCCTTTAATCAGGCGAATCTTCCGTGGGGATTTAAGTGGCAGGCTGGTGTCAAAGAACTGCTGCACCCATGGGCCGGCAGCGTTCACCAGAGCCTTGCCATATCGGACAAAACGTTCACCATTGAGGCTGTCAAATACGGTCACCTTCCAGCGCCCGTTTTCCCTCTCAGCCTTTTCAACCCGGCAACGGCCTCGCACTTCACCACCCTGGCGTGCCACCTCTATGGCATTGAGGATGACCAGTCGGGCATCATCCACCCAGCAGTCTGAGTATTCGAAACCCCTTTTGATTTCCGGTACCAGAACGGAGCCGGCGCTGAAATTCACACCATGGCTGGCGGGCAGGCTGGTACGTTTGCCCAGGTTGTCGTAGAGGAACAGGCCAGCCCGGATCATCCAGGCAGGGCGAAGGTGGGGGCGGTGTGGCAGGCGAAACCGCATTGGCCATGCAATATGCGGGAGCTTTTTCAGCAAGACCTCACGCTCTGCCAGTGCTTCGCCCACCAGCCGGAATTCATAGTGTTCAAGGTATCGAAGTCCGCCATGAATCAGCTTGGAACTGGCCGAAGACGTTGCTGAAGCAAAATCCTGCGCCTCATAAATCCCGACACTCAACCCTCGCCCGGCTGCATCAGCAGCAATTCCAACCCCATTTATTCCGCCCCCGACGACGATAACATCGAGCACCTGTTCAGACATGACCGCGACCCTCTTTTCCTTTTGCTTTCGCTGGCTGCCCTGTTCCCTGACAACACCCGAACACGGACACTTGTCATCCAAACGAAACAAAGCGAGCATTTAAATGTTCGTTTTCGAGCATATTAGTAGAAAAACACGAAAAGATCACGATCGAATGTTAGAGGTTTGCTGCTGCGAGATCACGAAAGGGTAAATTCCGGCATAAAAAAACCGCCGTGACGGCGGTTTACGGAAGGCATTCCATCAGTTTGGCACGTATTACACCACTTCCAGGTATTTTTCGTGTTCGCGCAGGATAGAGGAAATGGTTTCCGGAGGCTGGGCGTTGGTGAACAGCATATCTACCTGGGCAACAGTCCCGACATTGACCATGGCGTTACGGCCAAACTTGGTGTGGTCAACCGCCAGCATAACAGCCCGGCTGTTTTCCATGATCGCCTGCTTTACGCGAACTTCATGGTAATCGAAATCCAGGAGGGAGCCATCAAAGTCGATACCACTGATACCGAGGATGCCGAAGTCCAGCCGGAACTGGGAAACGAAGTCCAGCGTCGCTTCACCCATGATCCCGCCATCCCTGTTACGCACTTCCCCTCCAGCGAGAATAATGCGGAAATCCGGCTTGCTCATCAGGATACCGGCCGCGTTTATATTGTTGGTGACAATACGCAGGTCATTGTGCTCAAGCAGTGCCCGGGCAATAGCTTCCGGCGTGGTACCGATATCGAGGAACAGCGTTGCACCGTCAGGGATATGCCGGGCAAGCGCCACGGCTACACGCTCTTTTTCCTGCAGCTGCATCACCTTACGGGTGTTGTAAGCAGTATTGACGGAGCTGGAAGGGATTGTCGCCCCACCATGGTGGCGGCGGATTTTGTTTTCTGCAGCCAGTTCATTGAGGTCACGTCGAATGGTTTGCGGGCTGACATTGAAACGTTCAACCAAATCTTCAGTGCTTACATAGCCCTGTGTTTTAACCAGGCTCACGATCTCCTGGTGTCTTTTATTTTGCTTCACTGCGGTGTTTGCTCCCGTAAAAAGCCCCGGCTGGAATATCCGAGGCGGGGCTTTTAGTTTACTCATTGGCAAATTCGCTTGCCAATGATTCGGATCGCAATCAGGCGTGTTGTTTTGCCAGTTTTTCAGCGCGTATATGCCGCTCACCCATCCAGGCGCAACCCAAGAACACGATTGAAAGGCCACACGCACCAATCAGCAAGGTGAAACCGCCGTCCCAGCCAAAATGATCCACGGTGTAACCGAGTACAGCGTTAGCTGCCACTGCGCCGCCAAGGTAGCCGAACAAACCGGTCAGCCCGGCCGCAGTACCGGCTGCTTTTTTTGGGGCCAGTTCAAGGGCGTAAAGGCCAATCAGCATAACCGGGCCATAGATAAGGAAGCCGATCATTACCAGCGCCAGCATATCAATGCCTGGGTTGCCAGCAGGGTTGAACCAGTACAGCAACACAGCCAGCGTTACCAGTACCATAAAGAGAATACCGGCGGGCGCACGGGAACCCTTGAAGAATTTGTCCGACATCCAGCCACAAAGCAGCGTGCCCGGGATACCTGCCCACTCGTACAGGAAATACGCCCAGGAGGATTTATCCACCGTAAAGCCCTTGGCCTCTTTCAGGTATACCGGTGCCCAGTCCAGCACGCCGTAGCGAATCAGGTAAACAAAGGCATTGGCAAAAGCGATGTACCACAGCAGGCGGTTATTGAACACGTACTTGAAGAAGATCTCCTTGGCCGTCAGTTCCTCTTCCTGGCTGGCATCATAGTTATCCGGGTAATCATTCTTATACTCTTCAATGGAAGGCAGGCCACAGGACTGTGGCGTATCACGCATGGTGACCCAGACAAATACTGCAACCAGGGTGGCGAAGAATGCCGGGACATAAAAGGCCGTCCGCCAGTCATCGGCAAACATCCACATCCCGAAAATAAACAGTGGGCCTATCAGGCCGCCACCGACGTTGTGGGCAACATTCCATACCGACACCAGCCCGCCGCGTTCTTTGTGCGACCACCAATGCACCATGGTACGGCCACAAGCTGGCCATCCCATACCCTGGAACCAACCGTTGAGAAACAGCAGGACAAACATTGCTGCAATACTGCCGGTTGCCCATGGCATAAAGCCAAAACAGAACATAACCAGGGCTGAGAGCAAAAGACCGGCGGAGAGGAAATAGCGAGGATTTGAACGGTCAGATACGTTACCCATCAGGAACTTGGAAAGGCCATAAGCGATGGATACTGCTGACAGGGCCACCCCCAGATCGCCGCGGGAAAAGCCATACTCCTCAATCAGGAAAGGCATGGCGAGGCTGAAGTTTTTGCGCACCAGGTAATAGCCGGCATAACCGATAAATATACCGGCGAACAACTGCCAGCGAAGCCGCTTGTAAGCGGGATCGACCTGGCCGTCCGGCAATCGCTCGATATGCGCAGCGGGCTTGAACAGACCAAACATTTTGTTTTCCTTTTATTCTAATTTCAGTTTTTTATTTCAAACAACAGAGGTGAAAATGAACAATATTCTTTCATTTGCTCATTTATTGAGATTCTCTGCATTCGAATGAACACAAACCGTGATGAAAAGCGAATAATTCACCAGCGATTCAGCAATGACGTGAATAAATGTTCGAATACGCGATCTGTGACCAGTTTTTAATACCAGAAAGATGAATTTTTTGGCTTGGAATAGCTGGGGGCAATTTCCCAGAACAGGTCAGGTGTCGCCCGGCCTCAAAATGAAAAACGCCAGGTAAAGACCCGGCGTTTGAGAATACTTCGTCTTGTAGCAAGAGAATCAACGTTGCCGTTTGGCATCCCAAACAGCAATCCCGCAGCCAGACAGCAGGCCAGCCAGGTGAGCCATATTGGCGATATTCATCCCAAATGGTTCCACAAAACCAAACACCAGCCAGAACAGCATAAAGCCAACCAGCCCTTTATCTATGCCCAGCCCTTTCTGGGGCGCAAGCCAGGCAATAAACCACAGATAGCCAAGCAGCGCATAAACCACCCCGGACAAGCCGCCGAAGTTGGCACCGGAGAAGAAATACTGTGCAAACCCTGAAAACAAGGACGACAACAGGAATATCTGCAGCAGTTTGTTGGTACCGAGCTTGCGCTCAATTTCCCCGCCCAGCGTCCACCACCACAGCAGGTTGAAAATGATGTGCAGCGGGGAGAAATGCAGGAAAGCATGGCTGAACAGCCTCCATAACTGCCAATCTTCAGCCGGGTTGGCCGGGAAATGCAGCAGGGAGAAAATCGGCCCTCCCAGCCCCAAATAGCCGAGGACATAAATCACCGCACACGCAGCCATGACAAACAGCGTCAACGGCCCGGCTTTGGCTTTTACCAGACCCATCAGGTTGTTGGCAGGGTACACAAATTTGGCGGAGCGGGTATCCCCTGATGACCATGAGGCTTCCATATAGCGGGGATCATTGGGGTTCTGGATAAAACGATCCAGTTCAGCCTGCGCTTCAACAAGATCCTGATCATCACGCAGCCAAAGGGCAACCCGGCCACCTTCTTCCGGCATCATTTCAACTGATATATGCCGGGTTTTCATGTAATCGATAAAGGCCTGTGCAGCCCGCGGGTTGTTGATTGCCGCCAGTCGTTGCATGGAGTCCTCACCTCAGGGAAGAAAAGTCGGGCTATTATAACCTATAACCCTTGTTCAACCGGAAGTTGGCTTCTTTGCCACGCTTCAAACCCACCATCGACGCTGTAGACTTCCTCAAAACCCTGGTTAAGGAGGTACTGCGCCGCCCCCTGGCTGCTGATCCCGTGATAACACATCACCATTACCGGTTGTTCAAAATCCACCTCCTGCATCATCTGTACGATCGTGTCGTTGGTCAGGTGAAAGGCAGATCGGGCATGGGATAACTGGAACGACTGAGGATCCCTGATATCCACCAGCACTGATTTTTTTTCCTGGTTTTCCAGCAGCTCAAACGCCTCATTTACCGAGATATGCGCAAATTGCTCCATGAATTATTCAACTCCGAAAGGGCTATCCAAACCGGACGGCAGATATGCCAATCCCGCTAACTCTGTGTTTTTAACCATTCTACCTTACTCTTCCCCTGCTATCCCTATGCGGAAAGTGCGGGAATTGTTCATTTTTTACCCTCCTGTGGGTAAAGCTGTGAATTGCGTGAATAGTCTATGATCGGCAGGCTGGATCCACTACATATAGATCGGATCGTAAATAACCTGTGGATAAGTGATCGTATCTCAGGGATAACGGCGATTCATGATATGGGAATGTGATGATCATCACGGTGCTAATTCCAGGTACAAAAAAACCGGCTGCCTGAGCCGGTTTTTTTCGATGGTAGCTGAAGATCAGAGATCGTCACCCACAGCGAGCTTGAGTTTCTTAAGTGCGTTCTTTTCCAACTGGCGGATGCGCTCAGCGGATACGCCATACATATCAGCAAGATCCTGCAAGGTAGCTTTGTTGTCATCCAACCAACGGGAGCGGATGATATGCTGGCTGCGCTCATCCAGGGATGCCATGGCATAAGCCAATTGCTGGTTGGCGTGGCTTTCCCAGTTTTCCTCTTCAACATTGACTGCCAGATCAGACGACTTGTCTTCCAGGTAGTAAACCGGGGCCACAGGTGCATCTCGGTCATCATCGTCGGCAGAGGCTTCGAAAGTCGGATCCTGAGCCGCCAGACGGGCTTCCATCTCACGGACTTCGCTGGCTTCAACACCCAGCTCACGGGCAACCGTGTTCACCTCTTCAGCATTGAACCAGCCCAGGCGCTTTTTCGCCTTACGCAGGTTAAAGAACAGCTTGCGCTGTGCCTTGGTGGTTGCCACTTTCACAATACGCCAGTTACGCAGGACGTACTCGTGTATTTCTGCCTTAATCCAGTGAACCGCAAAGGAAACCAGACGGACACCCACTTCAGGGTTGAAACGCTTAACCGCTTTCATCAGGCCAATATTGCCTTCCTGAATCAGGTCAGACATTGGCAGGCCGTAGCCGGAATAACCACGTGCAATATGAACAACAAAGCGCAGGTGCGAGACGATAAGTGCCTTCGCCGCGTCGAGATCACCTTCATAGTGAAGGCGTTCGGCCAGCGCGCGCTCTTCTTCCGCGGTCAGCATTGGGTAGCCGCTAACCGTCTGCAGGTAGCCGTCTACGCTGTCCTGGGAAATGGGCACCAGCGGGAACATCTCTTTTGTCATTCAAACCTCGTTTTCGATGAATCGAATACTATTGAATCAGTATAGCCGTCCATAATGTACACAAGATGAACAAAATGGCAAGGCGGCGAAGCATACATTTCTATTGGACACAAAACCGTTAAACAGGTTCAATTTCACGTAAATGCCTTGCAGCAGAAAGCCTTGCGGCCAACAGACTGACAAAGATCGCAAGCATCACCAGCAATAATCCGTCCTGCAAACCAAGCCCGGCAAGGCGGAATCCGCTGTCGTAAAGGTCTGCCAGGGTGGCGACCGCACTGTCCAGCATCAGGATGCTAATCCCGGTAACCAGCCACGCCGCTACAGAAGCAAGCAAGCCGTACCAAACACCAAGGTAAAGATAAGGACGGAGAATAAAACTGTCGGTCGCCCCAACCAGTTTCATTACCTGGATCTCTTCCTTTCGGCTCAGAACCTGAAGGCGAAGTGTATTACCTACAATCAGGAACACTGCCACCAACATCAAGGCAGAAAGTGTACCTGCCAGCGTCACCACCAGGTTTTTCACTGCAGCAAGGCGGGAAAGCCAGTCTGTATCCATCCGCACTTCATCAACGCCGGAATCACTTCGCAGTGTCGACGCAATTGCAGTGACGGTTGCGCTGTCATCAACCGACTTGGGATAAACCACCACCACACCCGGAAGCGGGTTGGTGTCGAGCAGGCTCACCGCCTGGTCAAAACCCTGTTTTTCACGCAGTTGATCAAGACCTTCCTGCGGGGAGATATATTTCGCCGATTCCACATCCGGCTCTGATGCCATGCGGACAGCAAGTGCCTCCCCGTCAGACTCGGAGACCTGGTGGCCAAGGTAGGCTGTTACCTGAGTCGGTGACTGCCACTCATCCGTCACATGGACGATATTCTTTGCCAGGGTATAAAGAGTCGCCGGCAGCGACAGTGTCAGCGCCAGTACCGCCAGTGTCAGGATATTCCCGAGCGGCCGGCCCAGCAGATCACCCAGAGCCTGGCGTGCCTGCATTTTATGAAGGGCGAAAAATCCGGTCTTCTGCCCTTTTTTTGCTTTTGGGGTTTTAGCCATGGGACGCCTCATGCAACTTGCCTTCACGAAGCTCAAGACGACGGAAGTCATAGGTAGACAGCAAAGAGGTATCATGTGTTGCCATCAGTACGGTGACCCCCACGCTGTTAAACTGGCGGAACAGTTCCATAATCTGGCGTGAAAGTGCCGCATCGAGGTTACCGGTTGGCTCATCGGCAAGCAGTACCAGCGGCCGGTTTACCACCGCCCGGGCAATCCCTACCCGTTGTTGCTCACCACCCGACAACTGGACCGGCAGGCACTTGGCTTTGTCGAGCAGGCCGACCTTGTCCAGCGCCGCAGAGACCCGGCGCTTGATTTCATCTTCCGGCGTCAGTTCAACCCGCAGTGGCAAGGCCACGTTGTCATAAACAGTGCGGTCCATCAGCAGTTTATGATCCTGGAAGATGATGCCGATGTTCCGGCGCAGAAACGGGATGTCCTGGCGGCCAAGACGGGTGATGTCATGGCCATTGAACATAATTTTACCGTCTGAAGGCCGTTCCATGGCGCACAGCAGTTTCAGCAGGGTACTTTTCCCCGCCCCTGAGTGGCCGGTCAGGAAAGCCATCTCGCCGCGCTGTAAGTGAAAACTCACTTTTTGCAGCGCCTGGCGGCCTCCCCGGTATGCCTTTGTTACCCCCTGAAACCGAATCACTGTGCTTAATCCTCCCGGCTAAACAATGCCTCGATAAAATCATTGGCATTGAACGGACGCAGGTCATCAATACCCTCACCCACGCCGATAAAGCGGATAGGGATCGAGAACTGGTTTGCCACTGCGAAAATCACACCACCCTTGGCGGTACCATCCAGCTTGGTCAGGGTGATACCGGTCAGTGGTGCAATCTCGTTGAACAGTTTGGCCTGGCTAATCGCATTCTGGCCGGTACCGGCATCAATGGTCAGCATGATTTCGTGCGGTGCATCCGGGTCGAGCTTTTTCATCACGCGAACAATTTTGCGCAGCTCTTCCATCAGGTTGGCTTTGTTCTGCAAGCGGCCGGCGGTATCGGCAATCAGCACATCAATATTGCGTGCCTTGGCCGATTCGATAGCATCAAAAATTACAGAAGCACTGTCAGCACCGGTATGCTGGGCGACCACAGGAACATTGTTGCGCTCACCCCATACCTGGAGCTGTTCTACCGCAGCAGCACGGAAGGTATCACCGGCCGCCAACATCACTGACTTGCCTTCACTCTGGAGTTGCTTGGCCAGCTTACCGATGGTGGTAGTCTTGCCCACACCGTTTACGCCAACCATCAGGATAACGTAAGGGGTTTTGCGCTCGTCAATTTCCAGCGGCTTTTCAACCGTACTGAGGATCTCAGCCATTTCTTCTTTCAGAAGGCCATACAGGGCATCGCCGTCTTTAAGTTGCTTACGGCTCGCCTTGTCCGTCAGGCTGTCGATAATCCGGGTAGTGGTTTCAATACCGACATCGGCAACCAGCAGTTGCTCTTCCAGCTCTTCAAAAAGTTCGTCATCGATCTTCTTGCCAGAGAACAGGCTGAAAAACCCGCTGCCAATATTGGTCTTGGTTTTTTGCAGGCCACGTTTGAGGCGGGCAAAGAAACCTTCACGCTTCGGCTTTTCCCGCTCTGCCTGCTCACGCTCAAATTCGGCAGTCAGTTCGGCGGCAGCTTTTGCTTCTGCCTCAGCCTCAATACGCGCTTCTTCTTCCGCTTGCTGACGGGCCGCTTCCTCGGCCGCCAAACGCGCTTGCTCTTCCGCCTGCTGACGGGCAGCTTCTTCCGCAGCTAAACGCGCTTGTTCTTCCGCTTGCTGACGGGCTGCTTCCTCGGCAGCCAGACGCGCTTGTTCTTCCGCCTGCTGACGGGCCGCTTCTTCGGCAGCTAAACGGGCTTGTTCTTCCGCTTTCTGACGGGCTGCTTCCTCGGCTGCCAAGCGGGCTTGTTCTTCCGCCTGCTGACGGGCTGCTTCCTCAGCTGCCAAGCGTGCTTGTTCTTCCGCTTGCTGGCGAGCCGCTTCTTCAGCTGCCAGACGCGCTTGCTCTTCCGCCTGCTGACGGGCTGCTTCTTCGGCTGCCAGACGCGCTTGTTCTTCCGCCTGCTGACGGGCTGCTTCTTCAGCAGCTAAACGCGCTTGTTCTTCCGCTTGTTGGCGGGCCGCTTCTTCGGCTGCCAGACGCGCTTGTTCTTCCGCCTGCTGACGGGCTGCTTCCTCGGCTGCCAAGCGGGCTTGTTCTTCCGCTTGCTGACGGGCAGCTTCTTCGGCAGCTAAACGCGCTTGTTCTTCCGCTTGCTGACGGGCAGCTTCTTCGGCTGCCAAGCGGGCTTGTTCTTCCGCTTGCTGGCGGGCCGCTTCCTCGGCAGCCAGACGTGCTTCCTCTTCGGCCTGTAGTCGTGCTGATTCTTCTGCGGCGAGGCGGGCTTCCTCGGCAGCTTTTGCTTCAGCTTCTGCTTTTAGGCGGGCTTCTTCTTCCGCAGCAGAGGTATCCGGTTGCTCAGGTGCCGCTTCCTCGGTATCTTTGCGGCCAAAACCGAGCCAAGACAGGAATCCACGTTTCTTTTTTTCTGCCATTGGCAAATCCTAATTCGTGATTGGTACAATTTGCGGTGTAAAAACCGACATATACTATCACTTTCTAAACGGTCTCAAAAACTATGTCCCGAAACAAAACATCATCCCGTTCACCCAAGCGCCCGCAAGGTACTCAGGCCGCACCGGGGTTTGTCCGCATCATCGGCGGACAGTGGCGTGGACGTAAGCTGCCTGTTCACGATGTTACCGGTTTGCGCCCAACCACTGACCGGGTAAAAGAGACCCTGTTTAACTGGTTAATGGCCGACATTTACCAGGCAAAATGCCTCGATTTGTTTGCCGGCAGTGGTGGCCTCGGATTTGAAGCACTTTCCCGCCAGGCTGAAAAAGTCACTTTGCTCGAATTTGACAGCAAAGCCGCCGGCCAGCTCAAACAAAACCTTGCTGCATTGAACACCACCAGTGGAAAGGTAGTACAAACTGATACCCTGGCTTATCTCACAAAACCGGGTCAGCCATATGACATCGTGTTTATCGACCCACCGTTTCGCCGTGATATGCTGGCAACCGTGTTTGACCTGTTGGAACAAAACGGCTGGCTGGCGGATAACGCCATGATTTACGTTGAGGCAGAGAGTGAGCTTGGGCAGCTTCAAGTGCCTGTAAGCTGGTCCCTGCACCGTGAAAAAACAGCCGGACAGATCAGTTACCGTTTATATCAGAGAGAGGGACAATGAAAATTCTGATAGGCCTTGCCAAACTTGCCATTCTGTTTGTCTGGATTGTACTGGTCACCAACATCGTTCACCCATTTCCCGGCGTGGCGGCGATGGCACTCTACATCCTGACCGGCTTCCTGCTTTTCATGCATGGCATTCAGATGCTGATTTTCATAGGCGCATTCGGCGATAAAGTGGCGCTCTCCAAGTGGGAGAAATGGTCCATCTTGCTGTTTGGGATTTTTGCGCTGCTCGACATCCGACGCAAACATATGATGTAAAGACAGTTTCGACTTAAAAGGCCTCAAAATGAGGCCTTTTTTGCATCCAAGTGGTAAGTCCAACCAGCCTGAATTGTCCATGAATGAACCTGATTGGCTTTAGGTCAAAGTGCTGTCTCTGTGCGCTCTTGCCCACACTGCCAGCATATTTCAAAACTGCCTTCGTTCTCTTCCCCGCACCCGGCGCAATGCCAGGAAACAGACACTTGGGACTCATAGCGGGTTAAATACTCTTTTGCCTTGGAAAGGCGGTACTCTTCCACCCAAAGGGTTACCCCGGTCTGATCTGCCGGCAATTCACCCACCGCCCCGTTAAGCGCTTCTCCACTCAACCGGACATTGATTCCTTCTGATTCAAGCATTCCTTTCAAGCTGTGCGCTTCAAGGCCATTTGCCGCCTTGTAGGCCGGTTTCCATTCCATATTTCAGCCCTTCTTTACAGCTACAACACAGAAGCGACTATCAGACTCTGTGCAACAAAGTATGTTGTCATCACAATGGCTGTGGCACTGGCAAAGGTTCCTTTAAATTTCTCAAAGGCCAACACGGTATCTGACACCATAAAAAACAGTGCACCGGTAAATGCAAAAAGTGCTTCTGTCGAGCCGGTGGCCAACCAGAACTCACCTGCAGCCCACGCCATCTGCGCAATAACAGCAATATAGACCGCGACAGGCAGCATCATTTTCCCAAGATTGGGCAAAAGCAGCAAAAACACCAAAATGCCGGCACCGAACAACATCGCAGGCAACCACCAAACCATAGTGCCGTCGAAGTTAAACCAGAAAGCCACGCTATAAAGTACATGTGCAGCCAGAAACGCAATAAGCCCCTGGACAAAGCGGTCAGAAGGAAGCATCAGGAAGATATCGCCCACCAGTGAGAGGGCAAGGCCACCAAGAATAAGGTTGCTGTACAAAGTAGCCTCGGCACCTTGGAAACCCAGAATCAGCAAGAAAATAATTGTCAGTGGCTTAAAAAGGTAAAACTGCCAACGCGGTCCGCGGTATGCGGCAGAAATGTGCAGTAATCCGGAACATCCAATTGCAATCCAGCTCCACATAATCCCTGTCTCTTTGGATACATTTTGCAAGACAGTGTAAAAACTCGTCACGATTTGTCTACCAGGGGGTGCTAAGAAATCGATCTGGCATCGACTTTCCCAGGGAGACGGTCCGGTCGCCAGTGTCCCCTACTCCATGTCCATTCGTCTTTTTGCACTCTCACGTATGCACCAGGCACCATATTCAGCTAAGGTTTTAGAATAAAGACAGATGAAAATCAGCTGTTACGATGGCATCGCAATACAAAGCCCCTCAAAGAAACCGTTTGCCTTACATCTTTCTGACAAAGATGACCAAAAAATCACTTAATGTCTTTCGATGAAAGAAATGAAAACCGTAAAACACTGAATAATTTAAAATTAAATCGACATTCACTCTCAGTGAACTGAATGGGATTTTTAGAATTACTCCCCTGTCTCCCCTTACAATCACAGGTTAGTGATAACACCTCTCAACAACCGGGAGTGGACGCCTTGATAATTTACTGGGAAAGGCCTTAGCACCACCACACTACAACTTTCCCACTCAGTGATAAATTCATCATTTCAAACACAACAAGATATTTATTTAATTATTGTTTTAAAAAGAAAAAACAAAACATAAAACTAAGCCTTAAATTTAAAAAAACAAGAAAATTGAACGCATAACTTCAAAAACAGGAGAGCCAAAGTAGAAAAAATGAAACTTATAAAGCGTTGAAAAGAAAACTTGATCAAAATACCAGTTAAAGGATAATCTATAACCATAATCACTTATTGAAGGAGCGTTATTATGATCACACCATCCCAGAAGCAAGGTCTTGTGATGATTGCTGTTGTACTCGGCCTGATGACGCTTCCAATCCTGTACTAAGCGATATTTTAAACGCGTAGAATGGATTCGGATTGCGTTTTCCAGATACAAAAAAGGTGCCTTTTAGGCACCTTTTTCCTTTTTAGGGCAATCAGTTAGTTTTTAAATGTCTGACAATACATAATCCGGTGGATTATCTCGCTGGCTGTCAGTTTCGGCTGGTTAGGGATCCAGCACCACATGGTGCCAGTTTGCTGCATAAAACCAGATCGCTCCCAAGGTAATTGCTGTGATCAACAAAATCACAGCGCCCCACACCAGTCGGCTGCCCCTTGGCACCAGTTCTTTCTCACAGGTTTTACAGGCTTCGATAAAACCTTTCCTGTCATCAACACGAAACCCATGTTCATGAACGGTTTTATTCCGTACTGTCGCAATAAACCGGAGCTTTGGAATCAGCTCGTGCGGCAACCGTTGCTCACAACTGGAGATCAGCTGGTGCAGCCCTTTGCCGTCCGCGTGGTAGTGGTCCCGGAGAAGCTGTTCGATACGCCGGGTACGCATCACCACCATTTCAATGTCACTCATCCATCCTCCTGGTCCGGGCACATAACATGAGCATAGCCGGACTGAACACTGTGGAACATTGCATTTACCTATCTTTAATCAGTGTCTCACTGCCTGTCACCTTAGATTGCCGGAAAACCGGGCTATTAGCGCGCAAGATCACGAAATCCCTATGAGACAAATGGCATTCTTTGCCTTCCAGCCTGAAAAAGGTTACCAAGACAGCCAGCGATTTCCGGAATTCAAATCAACCAGTTGGGGTGGCTATGCCTGTCTATCTTATCGCGGCACTTGTGATCCTTGTGCTGTTTTCGGTTATCTACTTTTTTATGTTTTACCAGAAACACATGCTGGGCGATAACGCACCTGAACTGAAACTGGATATCCGGGTCCTGGACAAGCAATCTGTTCCGGTCCCAAACCCGCAGCAACATGAAGATGAAGAGGAATACTGGATTTACGTTGAACCACTGGCAGGCGGCAAAGCCAGGGAATTCCAGGTTGGCGTTCACTACTACCATGCCCTCCAGCCGGGTGATACCGGAAGCCTTACCTACCGGGGTAACAAATTCATGCACTTTGCCAAAACCCGCCAGTAGCCAGGTTAAACCAACCGGACAAAAACCCGGTCATACTGACTGGTTGATATCACCCAATTGCTATTACGGCACCAGCCAGGCTGTATACCGGTATCGGGCAAGCAAAGCACTTGCCCCCATAGCCATTCCACCTGCTATCAGTGTCCACCCTAAAATCATCAACCAGGCAGGGCCGTAATAGAGATCGTAAGCTCTGACTGGCCACAAAAATAACGGATGCAGAAGATAAATCCCCAGACTGTAACGGCTCACCCGGCTGGCCCCTTTTCTCACCTGCTCAGGTAAGCCCTCCCCCCAGCGCATTGCCAGGTAAAACACCATGGCAGCAATCAGTGCTGTATTCAGGGTTTTATATGAGAACCATCCGGCTGACGAATACTCTCCCAATGACAGGCTTGTGGTTATTGCCGCCCATTCAGTGGCAAGCAGTGAAAGCCCCCCGACGGGCACAACCAGCCATGCCGGGGGTGGCCACCGCCAGAGCACATACCCAAGCACCAGGTAGCCGGAGTACATCACCAGATTATCCCTCCACATCCCTTGCCATCCCATAAGGTACATACCGGTCAGCCACAGCCAGACCGCCACAAGGGCATAACCTGATACCCTGTCAGCTTTCTGCATGACTGGCCTGAGCAAAGGGATCACCAAGTAAAGCGGTAAAAAATAGTAGAAAAAACCAAGGTGATAGTAAGTTTCATGAGAGGGCATCCCGGCAAGAACATCCAGGGCAGCCTTGCCGTCAAAACCTGTCGGGCTGCAGCCTGAAAGCCAGGCGTAAAACAGTGACCACACCACAAACGGCAGCATCACCTTCCCGAGTCGTCTCTTTACATAATAGTGAAGTTCAAAAGGCCGGGTATCCGAGAGCATCAACGCACCGGTTATCATAATAAATACTGGCACCGCCCAGCGGCTTGCCCCGTTTACCAACACCGCAGTTACCCAATCGGAAAACGGAATGGTGCCCAACAGCTCGCGGTATGGCCCCAGTACATGGATCGCCACCACAGCAAAAGCAGCAATGCAGCGCAGCAAATCAAAAAACCAGACGTGCTTTCGCATGTCAGATGCCCCCATCATCTCCATCTACCGGTTGCCCGGACTGTTACCCATCATATTACTGTCAGGATTTCCCTATTTATACGCCACTGTCATGCCAGCGTGTTATCCTTTCCTCTTACATACAGAACACAATAAAAACAGCAGCAAAGATGCCTAATACTGAATTGACTCTCTATACCCGCGAAGACGGTTACCAGGAACGCATGGACGGTAAGATTGCCGAATTCTGGCAACAGCGCCAGGATGGCTGGTTTCCTGCCAAAGACGGCCTGCAACTGTACTGGTGTGCCTTTACCCGTCCGGAAAACGACAAAGCCGTTGTCGTGGTCAACGGACGCATTGAAAGTGTGGTTAAGTATCAGGAGCTGTTTTACGAGCTTTACCAGCAGGGTTATGACGTCTACAGCTACGATCACCGAGGCCAGGGTTATTCCAACCGTCTGGTCACCGAGCCCAAGGACATCGGCCATGTGGTGTGGTTTGACGACTACATCGACGACCTCGATACCTTTATGCAGGGCGTGGTCATGAGCAAGCACCACACTCAACGCTATATGCTGGCCCATTCCATGGGTGGTGCCATTGCCTCACTGTATGCTGAGCAGAACGGTCACTGCCTCAACGGCCTGGCACTGAGCGCCCCGATGCACGGCATTCATCTTTCCCCCTGGATGAAACACATTGCGGCTCCGGTAAGCCGTATCGTCGCAGCCATAAATCATCCAGCCCGCTACGCACTGGGCCAAGGACCGTACGAAGGTACCCCTTTTGCAGACAACAACCTTTCCCAGTCCCTGCCGCGTTACACCTGGTTCCGTAACCTCTACATGAAAGAACCGGTTATCAAAGTTGGCGGGCCGAGTAACCGTTGGGTATGGCAGGGCCTGCAGGCCGGGCGCCGTTGCGTGGAAGGTGCCGCCAAGGCACGCTGCCCGGTTCTCCTGATTCAGGCCGGCAAGGACAAAGTCGTCAGCAATGAAGCCCAGTGGCAGTACTTCCGCCGCCGCCAGCAAGCTGGCCAGCCGGTTTCCCTCGAAGTGGTGGAAAACGCCCGTCACGAGGCTCTGTTTGAAATGGATGAAATGCGCGATCAGGCTTTGCTTGCAACACTACGTTTCTTTGCATCCCATCTGTGACAGCCCAATCAGAATAAACCTCTGGAATCAGGGAAAATGTGGAAATTTCTCGCGCCGCATTTTCCCTTTTTATTCCTATGCGGCGGGCTACAATCGTCCTGACACTATCGCCGTCAGGCGAGAGCTTTTCCCCTATAAGAGGTTATCATGTACAAAATCGTCGCATCCGACATGGATGGTACGCTCCTCACCCCGGATCACCGCGTTGCCCCTTACACCCAAAGTGTGCTCCATCGTCTCCACGACCAGGGCAAACAGTTTATCTTTGCTACCGGCCGCCACCACCTGGACGTTGCATCTTTCCGTGAAAAAGTCGGTATTCCGGCCTACATGATCACCTCTAACGGTGCCCGCGTGCACGACACCGAAGACAACCTGATTTTCAGCCACAACGTCGACCCTGAAATTGCCAAACAATTGATTGAGATGGCAAAACATGACAAAACCCTGTCAATTCACATCTACCGTGACAGTGACTGGCTGGTGAGTGAAATCGACGAGACGCTGGAGAAATATCACAAAGAATCCGGCTTTTCCTGCGAACTGTTCGATATGGACAACCCTCCGCTGGAAAACATCGCCAAGATTTTCTTTATCCGCCATGACCATGACTACCTGACCCAGTACGAAGACCGCTTCAACGACGCCTTTGGCAGCAAAGTCAGCGTGGCATTTTCTACCCCGTTCTGTCTGGAAGTGATGGGGGCTGGCGTATCAAAAGGTGCGGCGCTGCACATTGTGGCTGAAAAACTCGGCTGCAGCCTGGAAGACTGTATTGCCTTCGGCGACGGTATGAATGATGCCGAAATGCTGAGCATGGCAGGAAAAGGGCTGGTGATGGGAACAGCGCACCCACGCGTGATGGAAGCGCTGCCAGGTATTGAAGTGATCGGCTCAAGTGCAGACGAATCCGTCGCTAAGTACCTTGAAAGCCACCTTCTGGAGAAGTAACCCCCTCTTACCGGGAGGCCATCACCATGATCTCCTCCCACTGATCGGCGGTAACCGGCATCACACTCAGCCGGTTGCCACGTTTGACCAGCGGCATCTCCACCAGCTTTTCATTGGCTTTCAGCCGTGCCAGTGACACATACGGCAGGTGTTGGCAGTACTTGATGTCCACCATAATCCAACGTGGGTTTTCCGGGTCAGATTTCGGGTCATAGTAATCACTTTCCGGGTCAAACTGGAAATGGTCCGGATAGGCCGCCCTGACAACTTCAGCGATACCCACCACCCCTACATCCTTGCAGGATGAATGGTAAATCAGCACCAAATCCCCCTCTTTTACCTCGTCACGCAGCATGTTACGTGCCTGGTAATTGCGAACCCCCTCCCAACAGGAAACTTGCTGGGCTTTGAGGGTATCGATAGAGAAGGTATCCGGCTCGGTTTTAAACAGCCAATACGCCATAATGGAACTCTCAACTGAAAAAATACTCTGACAGAACAGTAACAACGATTTGTGTCATTGTTAATGCCACACAGGGAACAATCCGAGGAAGACATGGCAAACGTCCCGAAATTACGCACGCTCACTCCGCTGGCTCTGACACTTGCCCTGGCAGCATGCAGCTCTTCTCCACCGCCAGCATCCTCCGGTCCGCAGGAGCTTGGCAATTCAGACAGTCTTGTCGTTCAGGAAAAACAGCCTGAACTCGGTACCCGGCCACAGGCATTCATGATGACAGGTGAAGTCATCCTTGGCCACGAGGTAAGCAGTATCCGGCCGTGCGGCAGTTCCGCCCAATACTGGCTGGCAATGGACAACAACCTGTTCAAACAGGGCATGAAGCTGGTACCTACACCCTACGAGCCGCTTTACGGAGAAGTCATCGGCTACCTGACACCGAGTCCCGAGGCGGGCTTCCCGGCCGATTATGATGCGACGTTCCACGTGGAAAAACTCAACCTGCTCTCCGGTGAGGTACAGGGTTGCAGCCAGCCACCTCGCCCGACCCGGGCCATGGGCAACGAGCCGGACTGGGCAGCCGAGGTAAAAAACGGGGCACTGGCCTTCATCCAGCCAGGTAAAAAAGCGGATCCACAGCCATTGGCCGGCCAGAAGGTTGAAAGCGGCAACCGCCTGTACTCAACTGCCTCTTCCACGCTTTCCCTGATGCCTGGAGCCTGTGAAGACTCTATGGCTGACACCCTGTTTGGCTGGTCGGCGACTTTCAGTGGAAAAAACGGCAATTACCGGGGTTGCGCTGCGTTGGCTAACAACGACCCGACCCGAAGCTGGGCAGGCAGCTACCAGGGCAACAGTGCAGGATTGGTCACCACGCTGACGTTGAACCCTGATCACTCAGCATCGACGGTGTATCAAGAAGGTAATGCACGTGAAACAATAGAGACCGGCTTCTGGCAACAGGTATCCCCGCAAAATGTCCAGGTGGTGATGACCACCCACCAGGGACAGCGGCTGACAGGTGAGCGCCTGTTCCACCGTGACGGTTTCCGCCTTTCTGCCAATGAAGAGGTGCTGAACGGCCGCCGCTACAGCCTCGGCAATGACGGGCTCCAGCTCAGCCTGATGGTTGGCACCAATAGCAAAACCACCGCAAACCCGGTTGAAGGCGAACGCCTGAAAGGTTCCGCCGCTTACAACGAACAGGTTGAAAACACCCTGCTTGGCTACTTCAAAGACCACAAAACCGAACCAAACGGGACCCGCTACCGCTGGTTGACCACAGACCTTAACGGTGATGGCAGGGATGAACTGCTTACCTATCTCGACTGGTGCGGGAGCGGCGGCTGTACCCTTCTGGTATTCGAAGGCACCGGCAAGGGCTGGCAGTTCAACTCACGCATGACACTGGTCCATGTCCCGTTCCAGATCAGCAACCATACAGAGTTTGGCTGGCATGACCTCATCCTGCCAGTCGGCGGCGGAGGCCAGGCCCCTGCCAACCGGGTGATGCGTTACGACGGTATCAGCTACCCGCAAAACCCGAGCGTGCAACCGGAAGTACCGGTCACAGACCGCTCCGAGACACAACTGTTCGCAGACGGCCTCTACCCGGTAGCCAATGGGCGGATCCTCGGTTCAGCCTCCGGTGAATAACGGGTTTAAATACCCGCAGTACAGCGTAGAGAGCAAAAAGATCATGGCAGCCCAAAAGCCCGGAAAGGTGCACAACCCCTCTTCTTGTCCGTCTTGCGGGCTGCGTTACAATTGCCTGTGTCCCCGTCGCCCGGCTCTGACTGCGGAAAGCTGTATTGTTTTATTAATGCACCCGCGGGAACAGGGAAAAGCCACCAATACCGGCCGTCTGATGACAGAGACCCTGCCCGCGTGCCGGAGCGAAATCTGGAGCCGGACTGAGCCTCCCCAAGGGCTCCTTGATGACATCGCCAATCCCGGGTATTTTCCCGTCCTGCTTTTCCCCGCTGAAGACGCC
The DNA here is from genome assembly GCF_036825535.1 of Parasalinivibrio latis. GTDB lineage: Bacteria > Pseudomonadota > Gammaproteobacteria > Enterobacterales > Vibrionaceae > Parasalinivibrio > Parasalinivibrio latis. Next base: position 65,848 of record NZ_CP098812.1, on the reverse strand, counting down.
ATCTCCGTCACCCAAGCTGCAGCCCAGGCTGCGACCGAAATGGGGGAAGAAAAACGGGAGCCGCTTTTCATCATTCTTGATGCTACCTGGCAGGAAGCGCGCAAAATGCTGAGACAGAGCCCCTGGCTGGCAGGCTTGCCAAAAGCGAGGCTTGATATCTCCGCCGAGTCCGCCTATCACCTGCGGCGTAACCAGAAACCGGGCAACCTTTGTACCTGCGAAGTAGGTATCCACTTACTCGCCGAGCTCGGCCATTCTGGAGATGCCGCGGCACTGTCCGCCTATTTCTTCACTTTTCTCCGCCTGTTCGAGGCTGATCGCCAGCATATCCGGGTAACGTAAAACTCAGAGAGTTGCACAAGTTGCTATCCCGCCTTAAAGTGGACAGACCACTTAGGAGGAATATTCATGACCGCCAGTTCGCCTGTCTCGGAACAGATCAGCCAAATGCAAAAGGTGTTTGCCCGCCAGAAAGACGCCTGCCGCGCCAACCCTTTCCCGGATTACGACAGCCGGATTGCCGATCTGTCGATGCTGAAAAGGGCACTGCTGACCCATAAACAGGCGCTGTGCGATGCCATGAGTGCAGATTACGGGCACCGCAGCCTGGATGACAGCCTGATTGCCGATATCCTCCCCTGTGTCCTCAATATCAATTACACCCGTCGAAAGCTGAAACGCTGGATGAAACCTTCCCGTCGCAACCCAGGGTTGCTGCTGCATCCAGCCTCGGTAAGTGTTCACTATCAGCCCAAAGGCGTGGTGGGTATTATTGTGCCGTGGAATTTCCCGGTCATGCTCAGTATCGGCCCGCTTATCACCGCACTGGCAGCCGGTAACCGGGTCATGCTGAAACTCAGCGAGTTCACGCCGGAAACCAACCTGGCAATTACCCGGATGCTGGGGGAGATTTTCCAACCGGATCAGGTAGCCGTCATTGAAGGTGAGGCTGACGTTGCCGCTGCGTTTTCCGGCTTGCCTTTTGATCACCTGTTATTCACCGGCTCCACCGCGGTCGGCCGCCATGTTATGCGAACCGCGGCGGAACACCTGACACCGGTCACGCTTGAGCTCGGCGGCAAATCCCCAGTGCTGATTGACCCGGAGATGCCACTGGAAAAAGCAGTATCGCGCCTCATGTACGGCAAATGCCTCAATGCCGGGCAGATCTGTGTTGCCCCGGACTACGTGCTGTTGCCAAACGGCAGGGAAAAAGAATTTGCCGAGATTTTCACTCGCCTGTTCAACCGCATGTTCAAAAAAGGGCTAGACAGCCGGGACTTCAGCTCAGTGGTCAACGCACGCCAATACGCCCGTATCAAGGCATTGCTTGAGGATGCCCGCGAAAAAGGTGCAGAAATCATCCCTGTGTGTGAACCGGCGATGGATGATGCCGAGCACAGGTTGGTGCCACACCTTATCCTCAACGCCACTGATGATATGAATGTTTTGCATGAAGAGATATTCGGCCCACTGCTGCCTGTTATCGGCTACCGCAGTTTTGATGAAGGGTTGAGTTACGTTAACGAGCATGCCCGTCCGCTGGCACTTTACCTGATGTCAGAAAACCCGGAATTGGTTGGACAGGTGGCGAAGCACACCCATTCCGGCGGCATGACGGTGAACGACACCCTGATGCAGGTTGCTGCCGATGATGCACCGTTTGGAGGTATCGGGCCATCCGGCATGGGGCACTACCACGGGGTTGAGGGGTTCCGGACATTCTCCCATGCGAAAACCGTGTTCAAGCGAGGAAAACTGGACCCAGGTGCCTTAATTCACCCCCCATACGGTGGTTTGCTGCACAGATTGGTGATGAAAATCTTTATGCGGTAATCAATCCGCGGTAGAAACCCTGACTCAGCCAATTGAGGTTAAACTGTAAAGAACACTGACAGGAAATATCAGGATTTCAAACCATTGAGACAGGAAAGACGCAACAGACAGCCGGATCCACTAATGATGCTTATCAACAGCCTGAATATTGTCAGTTGGCTGTTGTTTATCAGTTCACTGCTGCTGTTCCACCACGTCCGGCCAGAGGTGGACTATGGTGTGGTGCGCTATTTTGGCCTTGATGTCCGCCGAGAGTGGATGGAAGGCGGAAAGCTCTCGCTTTACTCTGTGCTGGGAGCCTGCACCGCCTTTTCCGTCATTGCCTTTTCACTGCGCAAAAAACGCAGCCGACGCCGTTCAGACAGCCGCGGCTACAACCTGGTCAGTCTGGCGCTGTTCAGTATCAGCTTTATCCTGCTTATCAGCCTTTAAGCATTCTGCCCGGCCACATAACCGGAGCTCCAGGCCCACTGGAAGTTGTAGCCTCCCAGCCAGCCGGACACATCCATTACCTCACCGACAAAGTAGAGCCCTTTAACGTTCTTGGCTTCCATGGTTTTGGATGACAGCTCATCGGTATCCACTCCCCCCAGGGTCACTTCTGCCGTCCGGTAGCCCTCTGTGCCGTTCGGGGCAATGTTCCACTTATGGAAATAGTCAGAAACAGCCGTAATGTCTTTCGGGTTAAGCTGCTTGAGCGGGCGGTCAGCCAGATCACCCCTAGCCATCAACACTTCAATCAGGCGTTTTGGCAGCAGGCGCGAAAGCGAGTTTTTCAGGCTCTGGGCCGGGTGCTTCTCACGCATTGCCGTTAGGGACTCTGCCAGATCCATATCCGGCAGCAGGTCAACGGTAACTTTCTGCCCCGGCAGCCAGTAAGAGGAAACCTGCAGGACCACCGGGCCGGAGAGGCCGCGGTGGGTGAAAAGAATGTTCTCTTTAAACGTCGTACCGTTTTCAGCCTCGACTACCGCAGGGATAGCAATACCGGACAAATCAGCAAAGGCTTCTTTGTCTTCTTTATGCAGGGTGAACGGCACCAACCCGGCGGTTGTCGGCACGCGCTTGAGACCAAACTGCTCGGCAATCTGGTAACCAAACGGGGTAGCCCCCAGCTTGGGCATAGAAAGACCACCGGTTGCCACCACCAGCGACGCACAGGTCACGGTGTCGGCATTGATTTTGAGGGTAAAGCCCTCATCGGTTTTCTCAATCTCATGCACTTCGCTGCGGTAACGCTGCTCAACACTCGGCAGGTCACACTCAGCCAGCAACATGTCTACGATCTCCTTGGCAGAGTCCTCACAGAACAGCTGGCCGTGGTCGCGCTCCTCAAACACAATTCCATGTCTGGATACCATGGAGATAAAGTCCCAGTTGGTGTACTGCGACAGGGCAGACTTCACGAAGTGTTTGTTACGGCAAACATAGTTGGCTGCCGAGACATCATAGTTGGTGAAGTTGCAGCGACCGCCGCCCGAGATCAGGATTTTGCGGCCCGGCTTCTTGCCATGGTCAACCACCAGCACCTTACGGCCGCGTTTGCCCGCTTCGCCTGCACACATCAAGCCTGCCGCTCCTGCACCGATAATCACTATGTCGTACTGTGTTGCCATGAACCTGCCTACTGGAAGTTTAGTCTTGGTACCCTGCCTGGGCGGGTACGGAAAAGGCGGCTATTTTAGCCGCCTTTCTGTCCGTTCTCCAACCGCAATCAGCCCTCTTGCTGACGGGGCTCTGACAACATGCCCTGCTGCCACCCTTCCCCCGGCTCCATATAGAGTGTCTGGGTCGGGAAGGCAAAGTCGGCACCATGCTTTTGTACGATATCGACAATCTTCAGCATCACATCCTGCTTTACCTCGTGGTAACGCGCCCACACTGTGGTCTTGGTAAAGGTGTAGATAAAAAAGTTAAGCGAAGAGGCACCGAAGGTATCAAAGTTCACCATCAGGGTACGGTGGGTATCGATTTCCGGGTGGGTTTCCAGCATATGCTTCACGTCAGCAACAATCACCGCCATCTTGTCGGCATCGTCGTAACGCAGGCCAATGGTTTCCTTGATGCGGCGGTTGAACATCCGCGAAGGGTTCTCTACCACAATACTGGAAAACACTGAGTTCGGAACATACAACGGGCGCTGGTCAAAGGTGCGGATCACTGTCATACGCCAGCCAATCCGCTCAACAGTCCCTTCAATCTGGCGATCCGGGGAGCGGATCCAGTCCCCGACCTTGAATGGACGGTCGAAGTAAATCATCAGGCCACCGAAGAAATTCGACAGCAAATCCTTGGCTGCAAGACCGATAATCAGGCCGCCCACACCACCAAAGGTCAGCAGCCCGGACAGGCTTAGGCCAAGGTTTTGCATCACCGCCATCGCGCCGATAATGATCAGGAATAGCCGCACAACCTTGGCAACAGCACTGACCGTTGTTGCATCCCTCTTGGGGTTTTGCAGCACCTGGTGCTCGACCTGGTTGATAACCCGGACACCTATCCAGATAAACATCGAGATAATAAGCAGATCCCGGAACTCGTTGAATTCAGGGATATTGAAGGTAGTGAAATGCTTGAACAGGATTTCTGCACACTGGCTCAACACCCACAGCCATATCAGCCAGGAAACCGGGGCCCTGACGGCATGAACCACAGTGTCATCCCACTGCATCTTGGTTTTGTCCGCCATTTTTATCAGGTGGCTGAGCAGGAAACGCCAGCCGCCCCATACCAGTGCACCGGCTACCAACAGCCAAATTACCTGTCGGAACCAGTCTCCGCCCTGGGCAAATATACCGTGCCACCACTGTATCAAATGATCCATACGCTAAATTCTTTTTGCTGATTCGTTATCAGGGCATTCTACGTTATTAGAGTCGATAACCATAAATAATGCCGGCATCAGCCGGCATTATGGTGTGTCGAAGCAGATAAGTGGCCAACATCTGTATAGGAATTAAAGTCCGGAAAAAGCCACTGCAAAGAGGGTAACAACCAAGCCTCCAAACAAGACGGTGGAGAGCTGGAAAAGGTGGCGGACCTTCTTACATTTCGCAACGAAGGCTTCATCATGGTGATGCTCATACGCTTGGCTATGCAAGTATTGGAACAAGCGCTTTTGCTTGGAGACATCACCCTGTGGGGTAAAGAAATTTCCGCCGTTAATCTGTTTGTACAACAGCGGGTCTGCTTCCCTAAGCATCACCAAAAGAGCGCGCAGTGATGAAAGGTACCGGACAAAATTAACCAAGAGAACGGCAAATACCGCGGTGATAACTACGTCTCCGTTAATCATAATTCTTCTCCCCTGAATCGGGCTGTCCCAACTGAAACCGGACAGCATGTCTGTCACTTTGGTGTTGAAGGTCGCGTGGCCTTCACGGCCATGCTGTGTTGCAAAACTGGGTAAACACATCCTCACCATGGCTGCCCAATTATCCATTTGGGTTCAGCCCGGCTCCCTTGTTGGAGCCCCGTTAAAACAGGCCTGTCACCTTCTCGAAACTATGTATTTGTAAGCATGGTGTTTAATTTAAGTATAGATTTGTTGGCGAAAACGCCAAATTAAACCTGAATCAACCTATCCCATTGACCTTCAAGAGGAAGCTTTGTCTCCTTTACCGGAAGGTGCTGAACAACATGCCTATTTAAAAAATAACCATTTTTTCATTAACATTCCATCAACATCTTATTTTAATTATGCATCTTTGCTGATATATCGCTATCAGGGGCAAAACGATCCGCTATGGGAATTCACACTCAGTTGACTAAGTTATTCACCAGATGAGATCAGACCGACATTCTCAATTTATGGCGGGTGCTAGCATTAAATTATCGAGGAAACAATGAGGTTAATGACTATGGCCTATCAACATATTCTTGTCGCAGTCGATCTGTCCGAAGACAGCCAACTACTGGTTTCCAAGGCGTCTTCCCTGGCCGAGGCAACAGGCGCCAAACTGTCGCTGATACACATTGATGTGAACTATGCCGAGCTCTACACCGGCCTGATTGACATTAACCTGGTGGAAACCCAGCACAAGATGCTGGAAGAAGCGCAGGAGCACCTGGGTAAGCTGGCCGGAAGCGCCAAAGTGGACGTCGCCCACACCTTGGTTGGCAGTGGCGACCTGGGTGATGAAATCAACGATTCCATCAAGAAATGGGGCGTGGATCTGATTGTTTGTGGCCACCACCAGGATTTCTGGAGCAAGCTGCTCTCTTCAGCCAAACAACTGATGAACACGACGCCGGTAGACATGCTGATGGTACCGCTGAACAGCTAAACCAGACCGCTGCTCCGTCCAGCCTATCCGGATGGATTAACTATCAACCATTTGGGTTACACTAGCGCCACAATCAACTGTCGGTATCTGTAACCCAATGGCTTACCTTTCTGCTGTTACCTTTTTATGGGCTTTTTCCTTCAGCCTCATCGGGGTGTACCTCGCCGGTCAGGTCGATGCGTGGTTTTCCGTTGTGACCCGTGTTGCACTTGCATCCCTGGTATTTCTGCCATTCCTGCGGTTTAAAAACCTGCACCTGAAACTTGCGCTTAAACTGATGGTGGTTGGGGCGTTCCAGCTTGGCCTGATGTATTGCTTCTACTACCAGTCATTCCTGTACCTTTCCGTTCCTGAAGTGCTGCTGTTTACCGTGTTTACCCCGGTTTACGTCACCCTGATTTATGATCTGGCCCACCGGCGTTTTTCACCCTGGTACCTGCTGACCGCCCTGATTGCCGTGCTGGGCGCGATAGTGATCAAATTTGCCACCGTAAACCCCAATTTCCTACTCGGGTTTATGATTGTTCAGGGTGCCAACCTCTGTTTTGCCATCGGCCAGACCGGGTACAAAGTCATTATGGAGAGGGAGCAATCCGAAATACCACAGCACACTGTTTTCGGGATGTTTTACCTCGGCGCACTGTGCGTTGCCCTCCCGGCATGGTTGCTGTTGGGCAACCCGGACAAGCTGCCGACCACCAACCTGCAATGGGGCATTCTGTTCTACCTTGGCACCATTGCTTCAGGGCTGGGTTATTTCCTCTGGAACAAGGGCGGTACTCTGGTGAATGCCGGGGCACTAGCCATCATGAACAATGCGCTGGTACCGGCAGGCATCATTGTAAACGTGCTTATCTGGAACCGGGACGCCCATATCGGCACATTGCTGGCAGGTGGGGCAATCATTATGGCTTCATTGTGGCTCAATGAAACCTGGGTTAAGCGGAAGGTTGAGCAGTCAAGGCTGGCAACAGACTGACCCTATAAAACAAAGGCGAGCTTGATGCTCGCCTTTGTTTTGGTGTTCCTGGAGAAATGTGGTGTCAGATAAACGCATACGCGTCTGCAAACAGGCGCTCCCGGTCCGCGTTTCGCTCATTGCAAAACATTTCCCGCGCTGCACCTGCCATCTCAAAGCGACCCGCAATATAGATATCGTAGTCTGCCAGGCAGACAAAATCCGACATCACAGCTTCCAGCACATTACCTACTTTGCCCTGCCATCCCGGCTCTGCGTTTTCCACTACGGGCACATAAACCAGGTTAGGGTTGGCATCCGCCAGCGCCTGCATTTCATCTGATGCATAGAGCTGCGCAGCATCACGGCCACCCCAGTAGAGGAAAATAGGTGTATTTAGCTCTTCAGACAGTGCGTGTTCTACCATAGAGCGCACATAAGAGAACCCGGTACCACCGGCAATCAGCAGGCGCGGATGCTCGCCGTCTTCACGCAGCCAGGCATCACCGTGCGGGGCATCAATTTCAAAATCACTGCCGCCGGCTTCAAAACAGGCTTTGGCTCGCTCTACCACTTCATGGGCGTAAGGGTTATGGTCTGCGGCACCAATATGGAGCTCCAGTTCATTCCCGGCGTCTCGGCCCGGTGCACTGGCAATAGAAAAAGCACGTTTGTCCTTTTCTCCCATCACCGCCAGCAGGTACTGGCCAGCTTTGAATGACAGGGCTTGTTCCGGGGTCAACAAAATTCGGTACGTATTGGGCGCAAGGTTTTCAACACGCTTTACTGCACAATTAATCGACATGGCTTTCCTCTAATTCCAGAACCAGATCGCTACGGGCATATGCCTGACAGGCGAAAATCCAGCCCTGCTCTTTTTCTTTCTCCGTCAACAATGGCTCTAATTGGTATTCGATTTCGCCACTGCGTTTTTTACACAGGCAGGAGGCACACGCGCCAACCATACATCTGTGCGGGAATGCCACCCCGGCTGACAGGGCAGCATCCAGTACACTGGTTTCAGGCTCAGCATAAAAACTGAAACCTGAGGGTAGCAGACTGATTTTAAACATCAGCCCAAAATACCCATTTCATCCCAGAGTGCATCAATTTTCGCGACCACGTCCGGGTTCTTGGTGATCGGTGTCCCCCACTCTCGTTGGGACTCTCCTTCAAGCTTGTTGGTTGCATCCAGGCCCATGACTGAACATGCGTGCTCCGGTTTTAGCAACAGGGTGTCCCGCGCAGGATCCATCCGGGTGGTAATCGCCCAGATCACGTCGTTCCAGTCCCGAATGTTCACATCGCCATGGTCAAATACCATCACAAACTTAGTATTGGCCAACGGACGAAGTGCCTCACTCACAGCCTCGATTATGCGAGGGCCGGCTCCGGCCGACTGCTTGTTGAGCGTCACCATCGCCATGCCACCTGCATGTGCTTCCGGTGGGAGATACAAGTCTACAAGTTCAGGATGGGTTTCTTTCAGGGTATCGATACAAGCATCCAGCGCAGGCCCATCCATATCCCGGAGGGTGTCCGGGGTGTAACCGGTAAGCTCAGCCTCCCATTTTTTAGTAGCATCCAGGCCCATTTTCGAGCCAAGGCCAACCACAGGTGAAGCAAAGTCGAGGGAATCTATCGGCGTGTGTTCTATCAGCAGGGTATCGCGCACCGGCTCCATCTGGGTTGTCATCGCCCTGGCGACACTTTCCCAGCTTCTCGCATCAACATCCTCGTCGCACACGATGACGTACTTGGTGTACATGAACTGGCGGAGGAAAGACCATACCCCCATCATTACCCGCTTCGCATGACCCGGGTACTGCTTTTTCATGGTGACGACTGCCATTCGGTAGGAACAGCCTTCCGGCGGCAGGTAGAAATCTACAATCTCCGGGAACTGCTTTTGCAGGATAGGCACAAAGACTTCGTTCAGAGCGACACCCAGAACAGCGGGTTCATCCGGTGGACGACCTGTATGGGTGCTGTGATACACCGCGTCTTTCCGCATGGTCATATGGGTGACCGTGAATACATGGTGGCGCTCAACTTCGTTGTAATAGCCGGTATGGTCGCCATATGGCCCTTCATCAGCATATTCGTTTGGGTCGATATAACCTTCCAGCACGATTTCCGCTGAAGCCGGAACATCAAGGCTGTTGCTGATACAGCCCACCACTTCGGTTTTCTTACCGCGAAGCAGACCGGCAAACGCATATTCAGACAGGGAATCCGGTACCGGTGTTACTGCCCCAAGGATAGTTGCCGGGTCGGCACCGAAAGCAACAGACACAGGGAAAGGCTCACCCGGGTGTGTTTCCATCCAGTCACGCAGGTCGAGTGCGCCGCCACGGTGGGCCAGCCAGCGCATAATCACCTTATTTTTGGCGATTTTTTGCTGACGGTAGATCCCCAGGTTCTGGCGCTTCTTGTGCGGGCCACGGGTTACAGTGAGGCCCCAGGTCATCAAGGGAGCCACATCGCCCGGCCAGCACCGCATGACCGGCACCTTATCCAGATCGACGTCTTCGCCGGTCAGCACGAGTTCCTGGCAGGCGGCCTTACGGACTTTTTTCGCCGGCATGTTCAGCACCTGGCGGAACACTGGCAGCTTATCGAGCGCATCGCGGAATCCTTTCGGTGGCTCCGGCTCTTTCAGGTAGGCCAGCAGTTTGCCCACTTCACGCAATTCACGGACTTCTTCCCGGCCCATCCCCATTGCCACCCGCTTTGGTGTGCCAAACAGGTTGGCCAGTACCGGCATTTCATAGCCAACCGGGTTTTCAAACAACAGGGCTGGGCCACCGGCACGCAAGGTGCGGTCACAGATCTCTGTCATCTCCAGATCCGGGTCTATCGGCTGCCTGATGCGTTTCAGTTCACCGATGGATTCCAGATGGTCCATAAATTCGCGTAAATTGGAAAATTTCATCTCGGGTGTCAAATGCTGGTTTTATTAGCAATGCGGGCATTATAACGAGTTGTTAACGCTAAGGCTGTAAATGCCCGGCAGTTTTTGCAGTTTTGCTCATTCAGACAAAACTCGGTTTACATGCTTGCGCTGAACCGGGCTGCCAGAATCGAGAATCGATGCCAGCCAGCCTGCATTGCCATGGTCTGCAACAATCTCTGCCACCTGGAGGCCATGTTTCTTATCGTTAATACGGCTGGCCAGAAACGTCTGGACGGGGACCGGCAATGGCTTGATAGAGGCCATCAGCTGATACGCATTGGTACGCAAGGACGGATTGACCGTCGATTTCATCATTTGTTCAAGCGCCCAACGTTCGCGGGAGTAAGTCGCCAGATCATTGAGCGCCGCCAGACTGTAACTGTCAGCCCTTCGGCGCCACAGCAGGTCATAGAGCGCTTCGTCACGTGTAAGCACTGCCAGCCTGGCCATGACTGCATTATCCGGCAGCCACAGCAGGGCTTTATCCTTGAGACATTGTGCGACCAGATTATCCAGCTGTGCCTTACTGAGATCCGGCAGCGCCCCAAGCACTACCTCCCGGCGCATCTTGTAATCCGGTGTGGTGTATTTCAGCCAGGATGAAAGCTTGAGCTCGTCATACTGCACCAGTATGTCGATCTCTTTTCTCAGTTTGGTGTACTGCCACCGGTTAAGGACAATCCGGGCCCGGTTGGCAAAATCAAACGCTGGGGCGGTAATCCAGTATCCATCCCCCATAAATCGGACGCTGAATGCCGGCTGGATACGGGAAAGCTCAAGCAGGAGGATCTCTTTTTTCGGCGTCATTTGGGCGAGGTTACGTAAATGCAGGACAGTCTCCTGCATCGCTGCCTCACGGTTGAGCGGCCTTTGCGAATTGATTAGCTGCCAGACTTTGTCTGTTTCGTCGTTATCCAGTGCCTGGCGGATTTCAGATACGGTTTGATTAAACGACTGGCTTTCAGTCACCTGGGTTATCTGCTCGTCGGTGATCTGCACCGGCCAAACTGGGGACGCGAAGAAGGAACACAGTAAAGCCGTAATTGCTAACCATCCGTGTCGCATGCTCTACCCTTGTGAGACACCCGCTCCGTGCTGGGTGACTGGCAATTTGGTTGGTATGCCCGCCGCTGTTTCATCGTGGGCAACTGATAATTTACGCTATTGTCTCAAATTCTGTAACTTTGCCGCAAACAAAAAAACCGCACGCCTTGATGGGTGCGGTTTTTTTTAAGCTTTTGAAGTCGGTTTTACGACTTCTGACGACGCATCATGTCAAAGAATTCGTCGTTGGTCTTGGTCATCGCCAGCTTGTCGATAAGGAATTCCATCGCGTCGATTTCGCCCATTGGGTGAACAATCTTACGCAGGATCCACATCTTCTGCAGCTCATCGGTCTTGGTGAGCAGCTCTTCACGGCGGGTACCGGAACGGATGAAGTCGATAGCCGGGAACACACGCTTCTCTGCAATCTTGCGAGACAGGTGCAGTTCCATGTTACCTGTACCCTTAAACTCTTCGTAGATTACCTCATCCATCTTAGAACCGGTATCAACCAGTGCAGTTGCGATGATGGTCAGGCTGCCGCCTTCTTCTACGTTACGTGCCGCACCGAAGAAACGCTTCGGACGGTGCAGTGCGTTGGCATCCACACCACCGGTCAGTACCTTGCCTGATGAAGGAACCACGGTGTTGTAGGCACGAGCCAGACGGGTGATGGAATCCAGCAGGATAACCACGTCTTTCTTGTGCTCAACCAGGCGCTTGGCCTTTTCGATAACCATTTCAGCAACTTGTACGTGGCGGCTTGCTGGTTCATCGAACGTAGATGCAACCACTTCACCCTTAACCAGACGCTGCATCTCGGTGACCTCTTCCGGACGCTCGTCGATCAGCAGAACCATGAGTTCACACTCAGGGTGGTTGTAAGCAATGCTCTGTGCAATGTTTTGCAGCAGCATGGTCTTACCGGCTTTTGGCGGTGCCACGATCAGGCCACGCTGGCCTTTACCGATTGGCGATGCCAGATCCAGGACACGGGCAGTGATGTCTTCTGTTGAACCGTTACCACGCTCCATGCGCAGGCGCTCATTGGCGTGCAGTGGGGTTAGGTTTTCAAACAGGATTTTGTTGCGGGCGTTGTCTGGGCGGTCGTAGTTAACTTCGTTAACTTTCAGCAGCGCAAAATAACGTTCGCCTTCCTTCGGTGGGCGAATTTTACCAGAGATGGTATCGCCGGTACGCAGGTTGAAGCGACGAATCTGGCTTGGGGAGACATAAATGTCATCCGGGCCGGCAAGGTATGAAGAATCCGCACTACGCAGGAAACCAAAACCATCCTGAAGAATTTCCAGAACGCCGTTGCCAAAAATGTCTTCGCCGCTTTTCGCATGTTGCTTAAGGATGGCAAAAATGATGTCTTGTTTTCTCAGGCGGGCAAGGTTTTCCAGTCCCATGCTTTCGCCGAGAGCCACCAAATCCGACACAGGCCGGTTCTTCAGTTCGGTAAGATTCATAGTGGTGAGTGTCTTATCTATCAACTTTGAGGTCAGTAGTTATGGAATTTAGGAGACCATGACGCTGGTCAGGAAATGAGCGTTGATACTATAACGTTAGTACAATAATCGGGCAACAAGGTAACACTAAAATGTATAGACGTCTACAAATGCGAAAAACCGTGCATCTTTTTGGGATGCACGGTCTTCGATTTTACAGGTTAGCGTCCAGAAACTCTTTCAATTGAGTCTTAGACAGTGCGCCTACCTTGGTCGCTGCAACGTTACCGTCTTTGAACAGAAGTAACGTTGGAATGCCACGGATACCGTACTTTGGTGGAGTACCGGCATTCTGATCAATGTTCAGTTTACCGATGGTCACTTTCCCTGTGTACTCGTCTGCGATTTCATCAAGAATTGGGGCGATCATCTTACAAGGACCACACCATTCGGCCCAAAAATCTACCAGGACAGGGCCTGCAGCCTTAATAACATCAGTGTCAAAGCTGTCGTCAGTCAGCTGCACAATCTTGTCGCTCATCTTCAACTCCAGTTTTGTTTTCAATGTTGGCAAGTTCTCCGCCAACAAAGGGTTGCACTATTTGAATGGATTCGCTTTCGTATTGCAAGCCTTAGCTGATATTCTATACGGATGAAAATGACACATATCACAGAGCAAAAATTCGCCGATCTGGAACTGGATGCACGTGTAGTTTCAGGCCTTGAAAGCAAGGGTTTCCATAATTGTACACCCATTCAGGCTTTGGCGTTGCCGGTTATGCTCTCCGGCCAGGATATTGCCGCTCAGGCGCAAACAGGAACAGGGAAAACCCTGGCATTCCTGACGGCTATTTTTCACCATCTTCTGGTTCATCCGGCCAAGGAAAGCCGTCGTCAGAACCAACCACGTGCCATTATCATGGCACCAACCCGTGAACTGGCTATCCAGATCTACAACGATGCAGCACCACTGCTGGCATCTACCGGCCTGACTGCTGGCCTGGCTTACGGTGGTGAACCGTATGAAAAGCAGGTCAAGACCCTAGAGAAAGGTGTTGATATTCTGGTGGGCACCACCGGCCGTATCATCGATTTCTACAAGCAGCGCGTTATTGATCTGGGTGCTATCCAGGCAGTGGTTCTGGATGAAGCGGATCGCATGTTCGATCTTGGTTTCATCAAGGACATCCGTTTCCTTTTCCGCCGTATGCCAGCACCGGCCGAGCGCCTTAACATGCTGTTCTCTGCCACACTTTCTTACCGTGTACGTGAGCTCGCTTTTGAGCACATGAACAACGCAGAATATGTGGAAGTTGAGCCGGAGCAGAAAACCGGCCACCGCATTAAGGAAGAGCTGTTCTACCCTTCAAACCAGGAAAAAATGCGCCTGCTGCAATCCCTGGTTGAAGAAGAGTGGCCTGACCGCGCAATCGTATTTGCTAACACCAAACACCGCTGTGAAGACATCTGGGGCCACCTGGCAGCAGACGGTCACCGCGTTGGCCTGTTAACTGGTGATGTACCGCAGAAGAAGCGTATTCGCATCCTGGAAGATTTTACCAAGGGCAATCTGGACATTCTGGTGGCTACCGATGTTGCAGCCCGTGGCCTGCATATTCCCCAGGTAACCCACGTATTCAACTACGACTTGCCTGATGACTGTGAAGACTACGTTCACCGTATTGGCCGTACCGGCCGTGCTGGAGCCAGTGGCCACTCAATCAGCTTCGCCTGTGAAGAGTACGCCCTGAACCTGCCTTCTATTGAAGAGTACATTGCCCACACCATCCCGGTATCCGGCTATGACTCAGATGCACTGCTGGAAGATCTGCCTGCTCCGCTTCGCGTACAGAAGCCTCGTCAGGTAAACAGCCGTGTAACCGGTGGCAACAAGAAAAACAGCTCGGGTAAATCCCGCCAGCGTCAGCGCCGCCCGCGCCAGGAAAATAAGAATTAAAACGATCGCAGTATGACCGTTAGCAGCATGGAAAACGCAGCTTCACCGATTTTTGTCGCCATTGACTTGGGCTCCAACAGCTTCCATATGTGGGTTGTCCGCCAGGTTGCCGGCAGTGTGCAGACCCTGGCCAAAATTAAGCGCAAGGTTCGCCTTGCTGCCGGGCTGGATAAAAATAACCAGCTTAGCCTTGAAGCCATGCAAAGGGGCTGGGACTGCCTTGCCCTGTTTGCTGAGCGCCTGCAAGATATCGACCGAGCCAACATCCGGGTGGTTGCCACAGCCGCCATCCGCTCTGCCGTGAACCGGGATGAGTTTTTGGCGCAAGGAGGCAAGATCCTCGGCTTCCCTATCCAGGTTATCCCCGGCGAGGAAGAGGCACGCATCATCTACCAGGGTGTAGCCCATACATCCGGGGGAAGCGGTAAACGCCTGGTGGTCGATATCGGTGGAGCCAGTACAGAAGTCATCATCGGTGAAGGTTTCGATGCTGCCGCCCTGACCAGCCTCAAAATGGGCTGTGTCACCTGGCTTGACGGCTATTTCCACGACCGTGTCCTGAACGAAGCCAATTTCACTGCCGCCATTGATGGTGCCAAAGCTGAACTGGCACCTATTCTGGGCCACTACAAAGCGCTGGGCTGGGATGTATGCGTGGGTGCCAGCGGTACAGTACAGGCGCTCCAGGAGATTATGCTCGCCCAGGGAATGGATGAGGTTATTACCCTTGCCAAACTCAACCGGCTTAAAAAACAGGCTATCAGCTTCGGTCAGCTCGAAGAGCTGGACATTGAAGGGCTGACGCTTGAGCGCGCACTGGTGTTCCCAAGTGGCCTGGCAATCCTGATTGCGATATTTGAATCCTTTGGCATAGAAAGCATGACACTTGCCGGCGGTGCGCTCCGCGAAGGCCTGGTTTACGAACTGATGGCCGGTATGCGGGAAAATGATGTGTGTCAGCGCACCCTTGCAAGCCTGGAAACCCGTTACCAGATCGACAGTGCCCACGGCCGGGCGGTTGCCGATATGGCAGAGGAACTGCTTAACCAGTGCGGTACCAGCTGGGTAACAGAGCCCCAGGGTAAATGCATGTTGCAAAGTGCCGCCCGCCTACACGAAATCGGTATCAGCATCGGTTTTAAAAAGGGGGGTGAGCACGCAGCCTACCTGCTTCGCAATATCGACCTGCCTGGCTTTACCCGGGCACAGGCCAAGCTGCTGGCAGAACTGGTAAGCCATTACCGTGACGGGTTTACGGCTGTAAACGGTAAGCAGGCACTGTCATCAACCAGTGCCGTCCGCCTGCTGCGCCTTCTGCGCCTGGCAGTTATTCTCTGCCACCGTCGGGATAAATCGGTTCAACCGGCAGTATCTCTGTCCGCTTCAGGCGATACACTCAAGCTCACTCTTTCCGGCGGCTTACTGGGGCAAAGCCCGTTGCTGGCGACAGAGCTTGAACTTGAGGCAAACCGCCAGACTGATGCGGGGTATCCGCTGGCAATCTGCGGTTAATCTCTGACATACGCAAAAAAGGCGGGGAATCCCGCCTTTTTTATATCGATTTATCCGGTAATTCCACTGTGGCGCAGCAGGGCATCCGGTTGTGGCTCGCGGCCGCGGAAGCGTTTGAACAGCTCCATTGGCTCTTCACTACCGCCACGCTCCAGAATGCAGTTCAGGAAGTCCTGACCGGTCTGGGTATTGAAGATGCCATCTTCCTCAAAGCGGGAGAAGGCGTCAGAAGACAGCACTTCCGCCCATAGGTAGCTGTAGTAGCCGGCACTGTAGCCACCACCGAAAATATGGCTGAAGGCATGTGGGAAGCGATTGAATTCCGGTGATGGCACCACAGATACCCGGACTTTCACATCTGCCAGGGTTTCCAGCACCTTGGCACCCTCTTCTGGGTCGTACTGGCTAAACATGGTGAAATCGAACAGACCGAATTCCAGCTGGCGCAGGATGCCCATGGCAGACTGGAAGTTCTTGGCATCCAGCATGCGCTCCAGCATCTCTTTTGGTAAAGGCTCACCGGTTTCATAGTGACCGGAGATAAAGGCCAGCGCCTCTTCTTCCCAGCACCAGTTTTCCAGGAACTGGCTTGGCAGCTCTACCGCATCCCAAGGTACACCGTTGATACCGGATACATCAGACACTTCGACCTGCGTCAGCATATGGTGGATACCGTGGCCGAACTCGTGGAACAGGGTGACCACTTCGTCATGGGTAAACAGCGCAGGCTTGTCACCCACTGGCTTGTTGAAGTTACAGGTCAGGTAGGCAACCGGAGTCTGGATACTGCCGTCAGCCAGGATGCGGCGCACACGGCACTCATCCATCCATGCCCCGCCCCGCTTGTGGTCACGGGCATAGAGGTCGAGGTAGAAGCTACCACGCAGTTCACCCTTGCTGTCGAAGATATCAAAGAACTTTACGCTGTCGTGCCAGGTATCAATACCTCCCCGCTCACGTACTTCCATGCCAAATACGCGCTTCAGCACTTCAAACAACCCGGCAACGGCCTTTTGTTCCGGGAAGTAAGGGCGAAGCTCTTCATCGGAAATGCTGTAGCGGTGCTGCTTGAGCTTCTCGCCGTAGAACGCGAAGTCCCAGGGCTCCATCTCTTCCACACCGAATTCAGTGCGGGCAAAATCGCGCAGCTCAGTCACTTCACGCATACCCTGCGGGCGGGCTTTTTCCACCAGCTCATTGAGGAATGACAGCACCTGGTCAGTGGTTTCCGCCATTTTGGTCGCCAGCGACAGTTCGCTGTAGCTGTTAAAGCCAAGCAGGCGGGCAATTTCAAACTTCAGGCGAAGGGTTTCTGCCATAATTTCAGTGTTGTCCCAGGTACCGGCATTCGGTCCGCGGTCTGACGCACGGGTGGTGAATGCTTCGTACATTTCACGGCGCAGTTCACGGTTTTCGCAGTAAGTCATCACTGGCAGGTAAGACGGGATATCCAGGGTAAACAGGTAACCTTCCTGCTCACGGGATTCCGCCAGCGCCTTGGCGGCTGAAAGGGCTGACTCCGGCAGGCCGGACAACTCGCTATCGTCAGTAATCAGCTTGCTCCAGCCCATGGTGGCATCGAGTACGTTGTTGTTGAACTTGGATGAGAGTTCGGACAGGCGCTTGCTAATCTCACCGAAGCGGTGCTGTTCGTTCGCAGGCAGGGCAATACCGGAAAGCTCAAAGTCGCGCAGCGCATTGGTAATCGCTTTTTGCTGTGCCGCGTCCAGGGTGTCGAATTCCTCACTTTCACGGATGGCTTTGTAGGCATCGTAAAGGCCTTTGTGCTGACCGACCCAGGTAGAGTATTCAGACAGCATGGGCAGGCAGCTTTCATATGCATCGCGCAGTTCATTGCTGTTTACCACGGCATTCATATGGCTGACCGGCGACCAAACGCGGCCAAGACGGTCATCAGCATCAGCCAGTGGTGCGCAGATTGTCTCCCAGCTTGGGGTTTCAGCCTCAGCCACCACACGCTCAACCGTTGCACGGCAATCTGCCAGCACTTGTTCGACAGCGGGCTTTACGTGTTCGGGTTTAATCTGTGAAAACGGAGGGAGATCCGTGAAAGTCAGTAGTGGGTTTGACATCGGCTTTATCCTTTTTATCTAGATAACTCATTAGATGCAGTCACGAGGGGAAGATTTCAATGGCTACGGCGGTCTGAATTACTGCAACCGTGACCGCAATGGGTCATAAATGCCCAAACTACCCCAAGATATAGGTTTCACACTGAATCAAGCATCTTGAGGTGGTTTGGGTATAATTACTGCCATTATCCCAAATATTCGATCACTATTATGCTCAGTTATCGCCACAGTTTTCACGCCGGTAACCATGCCGACGTGCTTAAACATATTGTAGAGGTTTTAATCCTGGATGCCCTCAAGCAAAAGGATAAAGCCTTTGTTTATCATGACACTCACTCCGGTGCAGGCCGTTATGACTTAACCGGCGATCACGCTGAGAAAACCGGTGAATACAAAGACGGTGTCGCCAAAATCTGGCAGCGTACCGACCTGCCGGAAGAGGTACTGGGTTACATTGAAGCCGTCAAGGCGATGAACAGTGATGACACACTTAACTACTACCCGGGTTCACCGCGTATTGCACGCCATTGCATCCGCCCGCAGGATCGCATGGTGCTGACCGAGCTTCACAGCACTGACTACCCGCTGCTCCAGCAGGAGTTTGAGCGTGACCGTCAGGTCAGCATCTATAACGAAGACGGTTTTGCCCGCCTGAAGGCCAGCCTGCCGCCGAAAGAGCGCCGCGGCCTGGTACTGATTGACCCGTCCTATGAAATCAAAACTGACTACCAGGGCGTGGTTAAAGCGATTCAGGAAGCACACAAGCGCTGGGCAACCGGTGTTTACGCTATTTGGTACCCGGTGGTGCTGCGGGAAAATATCGACCTGATGACCAAAGGGCTGGAAAAGCTTGGCATCCGCAAGATCCTGCAAATTGAACTGGGCGTATCACCGGATACCATCGAACGCGGCATGACAGCTTCCGGCATGATTGTGATCAACCCGCCGTGGAAGCTGGAA
Organism: Parasalinivibrio latis; assembly: GCF_036825535.1. GTDB lineage: Bacteria > Pseudomonadota > Gammaproteobacteria > Enterobacterales > Vibrionaceae > Parasalinivibrio > Parasalinivibrio latis. The sequence continues at coordinate 46,795 of NZ_CP098812.1, read as the reverse complement.
AGCCAGATGCAAACCGTGTTGCCTTGGCTGAAAGATCAGCTTGCACCAGAGCACGGTCACTATAAACTGGACTGGATTGTTCCAGAATAAAGAACTAAATAACAATTAGATAAGCGCAGGGAAATACTGTGCTTGCGTGGAAACAGCCTTCAAATTACTCAAATAAATAACAGCATGGAGAAACTCATGGCTAAGCATTTTGACTACATCTGCATTGGCGGCGGAAGCGGCGGTATCGCATCTGCCAACCGCGCAGCAATGTACGGAGCCAAAGTGGCACTGATTGAAGCCAAGCACCTCGGCGGAACCTGCGTAAACGTAGGGTGTGTACCGAAAAAGGTAATGTGGCACGGCGCCCAGGTTGCAGAGGCCATGAACCTCTATGCTGCCGATTACGGTTTTGACGTTACGGTAAACAATTTCAACTGGCAAACACTGGTAGACAGCCGCGAAGCCTATATCGGCCGGATCCACGGTTCTTACGAGCGAGTGCTTGGCAACAACAAGATTGAGGTCATCAACGGCTTTGCCCGCTTTGTTGACAGCAAGACCGTTGAGGTGGACGGCGAGCACTACACCGCGGACCATATCCTGGTTGCTGTTGGCGGCCGCCCGACCATCCCGAACGTACCGGGTGCCGAGCACGGCATCGACTCAAACGGCTTCTTCGAGCTGACTGAAAAGCCGGAACGTGTTGCCGTTATCGGCGCTGGCTACATTGCGGTAGAGATTGCTGGCGTGCTTCATGCGCTGGGTTCAGACACCCACCTGTTTGTCCGCAAGGAATCCCCTATCCGCACCTTCGACCCTATGGTTATCGAAACGCTGGTAGAGGTGATGGCGGCAGAAGGCCCAACCCTGCACACCCACTCTATCCCACAGGAAGTGGTGAAAGAGGCTGACGGCAGCGTGACCCTGAAGTTTGAAAACGGCGAAACCCACAACACTGACGTGCTGATTTGGGCAATCGGCCGTGAACCAACCACAGATACCATCAACCTTGAGGCTGCCGGCGTGGAAACCAACAGCCGCGGTTACATCAAGGTAGATGAATACCAGAACACCAATGTCCCTGGTATTTACTGCGTGGGTGACATCATGGAAGGTGGCGTTGAGCTGACCCCTGTCGCAGTGAAAGCCGGCCGCCAGCTCTCTGAGCGCCTGTTCAACGGCAAAACCGACGCCAAAATGGACTATGAGCTAATCCCGACCGTGGTATTCAGCCACCCGCCGATTGGCACCATCGGCCTGACTGAGCCGGAAGCCAAAGCCCAGTATGGGGAAGAAAATGTGAGGGTTTACACCTCCTCATTTGCTGCCATGTACACCGCCGTTACCAAACACCGCCAGCCATGCAAAATGAAGCTGGTGTGCGCAGGTGATGATGAAAAAGTGGTTGGTCTGCACGGCATCGGCTACACCGTGGATGAAATGATCCAAGGCTTCGGCGTCGCCATGAAGATGGGCGCAACCAAAGCCGACTTTGACAGCGTGGTCGCCATTCACCCAACCGGGTCTGAGGAATTTGTGACCATGAGGTAAGCCATTAAAATGGCTAAAAAAGAGAAGGCGGCCGGTTGGCCGCCTTCTCTTTTTCCGGGGAATATCAAACTACCGCCTGCTTTTGTTCATCAACCACGTGGCAGGCTATCAGGGCATCACCATAGTCTTTCAACTTTGGCTGTTCCTGGTTGCATCGCTCAGTAGCAAACCGGCAGCGGGCGTGGAACGCGCAGCCTTTAGGTGGGTTCAACGGGCTTGGCAATTCACCGGTGAGCTTAATACGCTCACGGCGGTGCTCCGGATCAAGACGGGGTGTCGCCGACAGCAGTGCCTGGGTGTACGGGTGCTGTGGGTTGGCAAAGATCTGTTCTTTGCTGCCCTGCTCCACACAGCGTCCCAGGTACATCACCATCACCTCATCGGCTATATGCTCCACCACTGACAAATCATGCGAGATAAACACGTAGGAAAGCCCGAGTTCATCCTGCAAGTCCATCATCAGGTTGAGGACCTGGGCCTGCACCGACACATCCAGCGCCGAAACAGGCTCATCTGCGACCACCACTTCCGGGTTCAGCATCAGGCCACGCGCAATCGCGATCCGCTGGCGCTGTCCTCCGGAGAACATATGCGGGTAACGGTCGTACTGCTCAGGCTTTAGCCCCACTTTCGCCATGATTGCCAACGCCCTTTCCTTGCGCTCTTTACCGCTAAGGTCAGTATTGATAATCAACGGCTCTTCCAGGATCTGCCCAACCTTCTTACGCGGGTTAAGGGAACCGTAAGGGTTCTGGAACACTATCTGGATTTTTTGCCGACGCAGCTTCTCAGCTGCCGGGTCGTGCTTCAGCAGATCCTGTCCCTGAAAGGTCAGCTCACCGCCAGTCGGCACTTCAATCATGGTAAGCAGGCGGCCAAGCGTAGACTTTCCACAACCTGACTCACCCACCACAGCCAGTGTTTTACCGCGCTCAAGGGTGAAAGAAACACCATCCAGCGCCTTCACCTCAGCTTCTGGCTTGAACATTCCCTGCTTAACCGGGTAGTACTTTTTCAAATCCACTGCATGGAGCAGCGGTGCCTGTTGTTCACTCATTGCGTTGGCTCCCCCTGCTCATTCAGTGGATAGTGGCATTTGACTGCACGGTTAACCGGCCCCTGTACGGCCGGCTCCTCGCTGCGGCATTTCGCTGTTGCATACGGGCAGCGAGGGTTGAGCATACAGCCGGTCGGCCGGTCAAAACGTCCGGGTACCACGCCCGGCAGGGAGTCCAGCCGGGTTGCACCTACTGCGGACTCCGGCAGGGAGCGAAGCAATGCCTGGGTATAGGGGTGTTTCGGGGTTTTAAAGATTTCTGTCGCCGCTCCGGTTTCAACAATCTGTCCGGCGTACATAACGATAACCTTGTGTGCTGCCTCTGCCACCAACGCCAGGTCGTGGGTAATCAACACCAGCGCCATGTTCTGCTCTTTTTGCAGATCCAACAGCAGGTCGATAATCTGAGCCTGGATGGTTACATCCAGCGCCGTTGTCGGCTCATCGGCGATCAGCAGACGCGGGTTACAGGCTATTGCCATCGCAATCATCACACGCTGGCTCATACCGCCGGATAGCTGGTGCGGGTACACATTCAAACGCGAAGCCGGATCCGGAATCCCCACCAGCCTCAGAAGTTCTGTCGCCCTTTCCTTGCGTTCCTTTTTACTGCCACCCTGATGAACTTTGAGCGCTTCCATAATCTGGAAGCCGACGGTAAAGCACGGGTTGAGGCTGGTCATTGGATCCTGGAATATCATGGAGATATCCGCACCTGTCAGCTTCTTGCGCTCCTTTTCCGGCATTTCCAGCAGGTTACGCCCGTAAAAATTCACCGAATCCGCCATCACCCGGCCGGGAAAGTCGATAAGGCCCATTATGGCCAAGGAACTTACCGACTTACCTGAGCCAGACTCCCCGACAATACCGAGAATTTCACCCTCATCAACGGTATAGCTGATTTTATCTACCGCTTTGAACGCGGCGCTCTCGTCTCCAAAATGCACAGAGAGCTGATTTACTTCCAAAATCGCCATTGTGCTCTCCTTATTGCTTCAGTTTTGGATCGAGGGCATCGCGCAGACCGTCACCCATAAGGTTGAAAGCCAATACGGTCAGCAAAATTGCCACACCCGGGAAAGTTACCACCCACCAGGCAGAGTTTATAAACTGGCGCGCATCTGCCAGCATCACTCCCCATTCCGGCGTTGGTGGCTGTGCACCGAGCCCAAGGAAGCCAAGGGCTGCCATATCAAGAATTGCCGTAGAGAAACCCAGCGTTGCCTGGACAATCAACGGCGCCACACAGTTGGGCAACAGCACAACAAACATAAGGCGCAGGTGCCCGGCACCGGCAACCCGGGAGGCTGTCACATAATCCCGGTTTACCTCTGCCAGCACAGATGCCCGAGTCAGTCGGACGTAGTGCGGCAACGATACGAAAGAAATGGCGATAGATGCGTTAAATATTGAGGGGCCAAGAATCGCCACAATAGCAATTGCCAGCAACAGGCTTGGCAATGCCAGCATGATGTCGACCAAACGCATGATAGCTGTGTCAACCATACCCCGGAAATAACCGGCCACCAGCCCAAGGAACACCCCCAGCACCAGTGACAAAACCACCACCAGACAGCCTATCAGGAGCGACAACCGCGCGCCGAAAATAAGACGGGAGAGAATATCCCGGCCCACATCATCCGTGCCCAGGATAAAGCGCCAGTCGCCCCCTTCCGACCAAGCCGGTGGAACCAGCAAGGCATCACGGAACTGCTCAGCCGGGTCATGTGGTGCGACAACATTTGCCAACAGGGCAACGGCAATGACCAGCGCAATATAGATAAGCCCAATCAGGGCCCCGGTATTTTGTGAAAAGTATCCCCAGAATTCAGCGAACGGAGACAGTGGTTCCATCTCCTTGGGGGCAGTTACGGCTTTATTTGCTTCAGTCATATCTCCCCCTTATTTGCCGTGGCGGATACGTGGGTTAACCACACCGTAGAGAATATCCACGATAAGGTTCACCACAATGATGATGGTTGCCACCAGCAGGATCCCGCCTTGAACGACCGGGTAATCCCGCCGTCCGATGGACTCAATAAGCCACTTGCCGATCCCCGGCCAGGCGAAGATGGTTTCGGTAAGGATCGCACCGGACAGCAATATCCCAACCTGCAGGCCGATAACCGTTATTACCGGTATAAGTGCGTTGCGAAGACCGTGAATCAGTACCACACGCCATGGCATCAGTCCTTTGGCACGGGCAGTACGGATATAGTCTTCACCCAGCACCTCCAGCATGGAAGAGCGGGTCATACGGGCAATGACGGCAAGAGGGATGGTGCCCAGGGCAACCGCTGGCAATATCAGGTGATGGACGGCGGCGCCAAATGCCCCCTCCTCCTCAGAGAGCCAGCTGTCTATCAGCATAAAGCCGGTAACTTCGTCTACCCAGTAGGTGGCATCGTCCATCCGTCCGGAAACCGGGGTCAGGTCCAGACCGATGGAGAAGAAAAGAATCAAAAGCAGCGCCCACCAGAAAATCGGCATGGAGTACCCGGTAAGGGAAACCGCCATCACCGAATGATCGAGCACTGTGCCCCGCTTCACTGCTGCCAGGATTCCGGCAGGCAACCCCACTAATATGGCAAACAGGGCGGCACAAAATGCCAACTCCATTGTGGCCGGGAAGAGGGTCATAAACTCTGAAAGTACCGGCTCTTTGGTGATCAGGGAGTTACCGAGATCTCCCTGCAATACATTGCCGATATAGATGAAATACTGTTCGAAAAGAGGCTTGTCGAGACCAAGCTCCGCCATAAGCTGGGCATGGCGTTCCGGAGATACACCCCGCTCACCGGCCATCACTTCTATTGGGTCGCCCGGAATCAGCCGGATTAAGGAGAAGGTCAGCAACGTAATACCGACAAAAGTCGGGATCACCAACCCCAGGCGCTTAAGGATAAACTGAAACATACTTACGTCCGCTCACAAAGCGTGGAGAAGCAAAAAGCGGCCGCAACGTGCGGCCGCTAACTCTAGGTGGCTATTATTCTTGAATATCTACGCCATAGAAGATGTGACCGCCGAATGGGTCGATCTTGTAGTTTTTCACTTCCTTGCGCACTGGCTCGAAAACAACCGAGTGCGCGATAGTTACCCAAGGAGCCTGCTCCTTGAATACCACCTGAGCCTCTTCGTACAGACGGGTACGCTCAGCAACATCAGATGTTTTCTTCGCAGCCTGGATCAGGTTTTCAAACGGCTCATAACACCATTGGGCACGATTAGAACCACCTACACCTGAACAGCCAAGAAGAACAGCCAGGAAGTTATCCGGGTCACCGTTGTCACCAGTCCAGCCAAGCAGGACAGAATCGTGCTCACCGGCTTTCGAACGCTTGAGGTACTCACCCCACTCATAAGTCACGATTTCAGCTTTCACGCCAACCTTCGCCCAGTCAGCCTGAATAACTTCAGCCATACGACGTGCATTCGGGTTGTATGGACGCTGTACAGGCATCGCCCAGATGTTCGTGGTAAAGCCATCTTTCAAACCGGCTTCAGCAAGCAGTGCCTTGGCTTTTTCCAGATCATAGTTGTAGTCAACCACTGCGTCGTTGTATGACCAGATTGTCGGTGGAATCGGGTTTTTCGCTTCCTTACCTGCACCCTGGAATACGGCATCAATGATCGCGGCCTTGTTAACCGCCATGTTCAGCGCCTGGCGGACACGAACATCATCAAATGGCTTCTTCTGGGTGTTGAAGCCAAGGTAACCGACGTTCAGGCCTTCCTGGTTCATCAGGTTAACTACCTTGTCTGAACGCATACGCTCAAGATCAGCCGGGTTTGGATATGGCATCACATGACACTCACCCTTCTGGAGCTTGGCATAACGCACTGAAGCATCAGGCGTGATAGAGAACACCAGACGATCGATTGGCGCTTTACCTTCATAGTATGAAGGGTTTGCGGTGTAGCGGATTGAAGAGTCTTTTTTGTATCCGGCCAACTGGAATGGGCCGGTACCAACAGGTTCAAGATCCAATTTTTCAGGGGTACCGGCTGCCAGCATTTGGTCACCCTGCTCTTTAGACATAATCGAAGCAAAGTCCATCGCCAGGTTGGCAATAAACGGGGCTTCCGGACGGGTCAGGTTGAAAACAACGGTGTAATCATCCTTCTTGTCGATCGACTTGATCAGATCACCCATTTCCATCGCATTGAAGTACTCATACGAGCCGCCGGAAACTTTATGGTAAGGATGGTTGGCATCTTTCTGACGCATGAACGAGAAGATGACATCGTCGGCATTGAAATCACGGGTTGGTTTGAAATTCTTTGTTGAGTGGAATTTCACGCCTTTGCGCAGCTTGAACGCATAGCTCAAGCCGTCATCTGAAACTGTCCAGGACTCAGCCAAGCCTGGGACAATCTTGGTGGTGCCACGCTCAAACTGAACCAAGCGGTTAAAAATCTGGCGAGAGCTGGCATCGAATGTAGTGCCTGATGTGTAGAGCGACGGGTTAAAGCCTTCTGGTGAACCTTCGGAGCAGTAGACCAGCGTTTTGGCCTGTACTCCGGCAGCAACCGCCGACGCAATCAGCGCCGCGCTCAGCTTCAACATTGTAGTTTTCATGATATGGCTCCATGTATTGAGATCAGTACATAGGCCGCATCGGAGACTGGGTATTACCCGATGGCAGATGATTTCAGTCCACGGGTATAGCAGTAAAAGAATATCCTTATTTTACTACTGAGAGTTTTTGGCTTTTTAAAGCCCTGGAGCCTCCATGCAACCAGACAGCAATCACGTATTGAACACGTAATTGGCACAGTAGAAATCTGACAAAGATTTCACAAAAGATCAACAAAGCCACACTATTGACTGGTTTTTATACGATGTACCGCATAACTATTCAAAAATCATCCTAGTCGACTGATACATCACGGAGAGAGCACAGTGATGGTAATCGATTTCAATCTTTTATAATCAACATCTTACGCACCACCCAATTAACCAATGAAAAATCACCTCTCTGAATTTTATTTAATTCAAAAAAGAATCCTCCATAAGTGATCGCTAAATAGAACAAATCCAGAAGGTTTAACCGCCAGTTTGCCCCTATTGAGTGTTAGGCTCTAGGAAGCAATCAAAATTACACAAGATAGACCAAGGGAATGAATATAAAAATTTAGTGCTTATTCACTACAGATCCGTGAAAGCGCCTAAAGCAGTTTGATGAAGTTCAAAGATTAGAAATTTAATACTACGGGGATTTTTAGGCAGGAAATCTGGCTTTTTAGAAAATAAAAATCTACAAATGCAAAAAACCCCGCTCATTGAGCGGGGTTTCTTTAATTTGGTCGGTGAAGAGGGATTCGAACCCCCGACCCTCTGGTCCCAAACCAGATGCGCTACCAAACTGCGCTATTCACCGATAGATGGGGTGGCTAACGAGACTCGAACTCGCGACAACTGGAATCACAATCCAGGGCTCTACCAACTGAGCTATAGCCACCATTGTTACTGCGCCTTCAACCTTCCGGAGTGGCGCGCCCGACAGGATTTGAACCTGTGACCTTTGGCTCCGGAGGCCAACGCTCTATCCAACTGAGCTACGGGCGCCTTGCCCTGTCGGCGGAGACGGATATTACGGATATCACATCTACGCGTCTAGTCTTTTTTTTAAATTTTTTATCGATTGCTCTCTTTTTCGACAAAATGCGTATTCATCAAACAAGAGCAACCTCATAAGTATGAACTGTAACAGTTTCATGCAACAACCTTAAGCGATATAATCACGCAATATTTACATTGGATTAACCTCCTATTTCAGCCAAGACTGATAAGGAGTTTGCCGTAAAGGATGACGCACCGTTGGCATGCATCGATCGGCAACCAAAAACAACAAAGGCAGCCTGTGCCAGCAATTGTGGGAGTGTAACTGTGAGTGTGAAAGGAAACTTTTTTAGCCGTGTAGCCGTAAGTGCCGTCGCTGCACTGTCTATCGCTACTGCTGTTCAGGCAGCGGATATGTCAGAAGAAGCCATTGCGGAACGTATTTCCCAGGTTGGTTCTGTGTATCTTGACGGAGAAGGCCCGGTCACCGCTGCAGCGGAGCCTGCCGGTCCGCGTACCGGCGACCAGGTTTACAACACCTTCTGTATGGCCTGCCACGGCACAGGTGCTGCCGGTGCGCCGAAAACCGGTGATGCCGCTGCATGGGAGCCTCGTCTTGCCCAGGGTCGTGACACCTTGAACCAGCATGCCATCAACGGCTTCAACGCTATGCCAGCCCGTGGTACCTGCATGGACTGTTCTGACGAGGAAATCGTTGCAGCCATCGACCATATGTTGAGCTTGTAATAACACGCTATACCGTTGATACGAAGAAGGCTGCCTCTACGGCAGCCTTCTTTTATGGTTTTATTTCCCTTTGTTGAGCATGGCCCTTAGGTTGGCGATAGCCGCCTGCCCTTTTTCCATCCGCTGTTCCTGGGTTTGCGGTACTTTCTTTACTTCCCACTCCAGATCATCCTGCGGCAACTCATCAAGGAAACGGCTTGGTGTCGGGCGGATAAGCTCACCAAACTGGCGGCGCTCTTTACACAAGGTAAATGTCAGCTCACGCTGGGCACGGGTAATACCGACATAAGCCAGCCGGCGCTCTTCCTCGACATTGTCCTCGTCAATGCTGGTCTGGTGAGGCAAGATGCCCTCTTCCATACCAATAAGGTACACATACGGGAATTCAAGGCCCTTGGAGGCGTGCAGGGTCATCAACTGGACTTGGTCAGCGTCATCATCGTCCTCACCCCGTTCCATCATGTCGCGCAGGGTAAGGCGTTGCACAATCTCTTTCAGGTTGCGCGGTGTCTGGTCGTAGTTGTCCCCTTCCAGGTCAGCCACTATCCAGCCGTATAGATCAGACACGTTCTTCATCCGCATCTCAGCAGCTTTCGGGCTTGATGAGGTATCGTAGAGCCAGTCTTCGTAGTGAATATCCCGCACCATGGAACGTAGGGCCGCCACGGCATCCCCCCTTTCCAACTCATCAGCAAGCTCCACAACCCAGCGGGTAAAGTGACGAAGGGACTCCAGCCCCCGGCCGGTCAGCGACTGCTCAAGCCCAAGCTCGAAGCTGGCTTCAAACAAGCTTTTTCCACGCATATTGGCGTAACTTCCCAGCTTTTCCAGCGTAACCGGGCCGATTTCACGTCGTGGTGTGTTTACGATGCGCAGGAATGCGTTGTCATCATCATGGTTTGTAAGAAGACGCAGGTACGCCATGATGTCCTTGATTTCTGCCCGGGCAAAAAACGAGGTCCCCCCGGAAATCTTGTACGGAATCCGGTTTTGCATCATCGCCTTTTCTATCGATCGGGACTGGTGGTTACCCCGGTAGAGCACTGCATAATCTTTGTATTTGGTGTGGTTGAGGAAGCGGTGTGCGATCAGCTCCCCCACCACACGTTCTGCTTCATGCTCCTCATTATTGGCTGTCAGCACCTTTAAAGGCTCTCCGTGCTGAAGCTCTGAGAAGAGGCGCTTTTCAAAAACGTGTGGGTTGTTGGCAATCAGGATATTGGCCGAGTGCAGGATACGCCGGGTTGACCGGTAATTCTGCTCAAGCTTGATCACTTTGAGAGACGGGAAGTCCTGGTTAAGCAGCACCAGGTTTTTCGGCTGTGCACCACGCCAGGAATAAATAGACTGGTCATCATCCCCCACCACTGTGAAGCGGGCTCTATCGCCCACCAGCAGTTTCACCAACTCATACTGGCTGGTGTTGGTATCCTGGTATTCATCCACCAGCAGGTAGCGGATCTTGTTCTGCCAACGCAGGCGGACATCTTCATTGTGGCGGAGAAGGCCAACCGGCATTAGGATAAGATCATCAAAGTCCAGCGCGTTGTAGGCCCGCATCTGACGCTGGTACATCTCATAGCAAAACGCAAATAACTGATCCCGCTCACCCATAGCCCGGGCCTTTGCCTGATCCGGCGACAGCATGTCGTTTTTCCAATTGGAGATAGTATGGACAAGCTGGTTGAGCAGATCCTTATCACCTTCCAGCTGGTCTTCTGTCAGTTCTTTAAGAAGTGCCAACTGGTCTTGATCATCAAACAGTGAGAACCCGGCCTTTAAGCCAAGCTGTTTGTATTCACGGCGAATGATTTCAAGACCCAGAGTGTGGAAGGTTGAAACCATGAGGCCTCGGGACTCTTTCTTGCCCAGAGTCTGCCCTACACGTTCTTTCATTTCCCGGGCGGCTTTGTTGGTAAAAGTCACCGCAGCAATATGCCGGGGCTTATAGCCGCACACCTGCACCAGATAGGCAATCTTATTGGTGATAACGCGGGTTTTGCCGGAACCGGCTCCCGCCAGCACCAGGCAGGGGCCGGAAACGTGTTTTACAGCTTCATCTTGAGCAGGATTGAGTTTCATTGCAGCTCGCTGTCAGTGTTCAGAGTTGGGTCAGCATTTTAGGTTTACTGGCCTTAAAGTCTATGTCATTTCCTGTGGCGCCTAAAAATTGGGCATCAACACATTGAGAATACAACAGGCATCCGTATAATGAATGAACGTTCATTCACTAACAGGAAAAATGTGGCCACCAATAAAGTACCAGACAAGCGGACGCTAATCCTAGAAGCGACTCAGCGGTTGCTGGCGCAGACAGGATTCCACGGTTTGTCGATGCAGATGGTCGCAAAGGAAGCGGGAGTGGCAGCCGGCACCATCTATCGCTACTTCGCAGATAAAAATGACCTGTTGGCGCAGCTTCACAACCACGTTTTACAACATGTTGCGAACAAAATAAGTGCAGGGTTGTCGGACTCTATGTCGCTTCGCCAACGTTTTGAAAAAATCTGGCTGAATACCTGGCAGATGGTCATTACCAATGACGACCAGTTGATAAACAGGTACCAGTTTGACAGCCTTCCGCGCAACGAAAGTGCGGAACAGCGAATCTGGGAGAAAGCTGTTTTCTCCTTTCTGTTCGAGCTCTTCGAAAAAGGGAAAGAAGAAGGGATATTCAAGGAATTAGACACCGAAGTTCTGGTTGCCATAGGTATAGAACCGGTCGTACACCTGGCACGAAAACAAGTCAAAGGATTGATTGAACTCGATAATGGCAAGCGCCAAAGCGCAATGGATGCATGCTGGGATAGCGTAATCCGCCATTAAAAATCTGGAGTTAAATCAATGAAAAAATGGTTTTTCATCATGGCGCTGGTCGTGCTGTTGCTCTTTGGCAGCGTGATTGGTTTCAATCTCTTCAAACAACACAAAATTGCTGAATACCTGGCTAACCGTCCGGAACCTGAGTTCCCTGTCACTGTGACAGACGTAAAAGCAGGTGACTGGAACCCGGTTATTGAAGCCATTGGCTTTATCGAGCCAAACCAGGGCGTAACACTAACCTCTGAAGTCTCCGGTACCATCAAAAACATCGGTTTTGAATCCGGCCAGAAAGTTGAGAAAGGTGACCTGCTCGTTGGTATCGACTCTGACGTGGAAAAAGCCAACTTGGAAAGTACCCAGGCCCGCCTGCCTGCAGCCAAGGCCAAATTTGAGCGTTACAAAGACCTGTTTGCCAAAGGCTCAGTTTCCCAGGAAGCGCTTGATGATGCCCAGGCATCTTACCTTTCACTGATGGCACAGGTAAAAAGCCTGAAAGAGTCCATTGCCCGCCGCAACATCACTGCGCCATTTGGCGGTGAAGTAGGCCTGCGCAATGTATTCCTCGGCCAGTTCGTCCAGCCAGGTACAGATATCGTCCGTCTGGAAGACACCAGCGTCATGCGTTTCCGTTTTACCGTACCGCAGACTGACCTGCCAAAACTGCGCCTTGGCCAGTCATTGGTCATTGATGTGGACGCGTACCCGGACATCAAGTTTGACGGCAACATTACAGCCATAGAGCCCGCTGTGAACTACCAAAGTGGTCTGGTACAGGTTCAGGCCAGCATCCCAAACAATGAAGGCAAGCTTCGCTCCGGCATGTTCGCCCGCGCCAAGGTAATTCTTCCTCCTGTGCGCAATCAAATTATCCTGCCTCAGACAGCGATTACCTTCAGCCTGTATGGCGACACCGTGTACGTGGTCCGCAAGGATGACGACGGTGCGCTGCGTGCGTTCCAGACTGTGGTAAACACCGGCGAGCGCCAGGGCGACACCGTACATGTGCTCAAGGGCTTGGAACCGGGCCAGACTGTTGTCACCTCAGGACAAATTCGCCTGAGCAACCACGCCAAGGTAAAAGAAGTGGTCAACAATGCCCTGGCTACACCGGCAGTGACACCTAAGCTGTAACCGGAGGCAGCATGCGCATTACAGATATATTCATAAAGCGCCCCGTGCTGGCAGCCTCAATCAGCTTCCTGATTGCACTGCTTGGCCTCCAGGCGCTGTTCCAGATGCAGGTCCGCCAGTACCCGGAAATGACCAATACAGTAGTGACTGTATCAACGGGTTATTACGGTGCCGGTGCTGACCTTATCCAGGGTTTTATCACCCAGCCGCTTGAGCAGGCTATCGCTCAGGCGGATAACATCGACTTCATGACCTCCCAGAGCGTAATGGGTAAATCCACCATCACGGTCTATATGAAGCTCAACACTGACCCGAGTGCTGCACTGGCAGATATTCTCGCCAAAACCAATTCGGTAAGATCTCAACTTCCTAAGGAAGCAGAAGATCCGTCAGTCACTATGTCTACCGGCTCCGCGACTGCGGTTTTGTACCTCGGCTTTACCAGCCCGGAACTGAACTCCAGCCAGATTACCGATTACCTTGAGCGCGTAATCAAGCCACAGTTGTTCACCATCAACGGTGTATCCAAAGTAGACCTGTACGGCGGCATCCCTTACGCGCTGCGTGTATGGCTGGATCCGGCCAAGATGGCGGCGTTTGGTCTCACTGCTACTGATGTTGTCAGTATCCTCAACGCCAACAACTACCAGTCTGCAATCGGCCAGTCGAACAACGAATACGTGCTGTACAACGGCAGCGCTGACACCCAGGCTAACAATGCTGAAGCCCTGTCCCGCCTGGTGGTTGCCACCCGTGACAGCCAGGTTATCCGACTGGGTGACATTGCCAAGGTCGATCTGGCGAAGAGCCACGATATCTACCGCGCAAGCGCTAACGGTAAAGAGGCCGTGGTTGCCGCAATCAACGCAGCACCAAGTGCCAACCCAATCACCATCGCCAAGGGTGTGCGGGACCTGATGCCTTCTCTTGAGCGCAACATGCCAAGCACCATCAAGATGCAGGTAATGTATGACTCAACCATCGCGATTAACGACTCCATCCACGAGGTAATCAAAACCATCGTTGAGGCGGCGCTTATCGTACTGGTTGTGATCACACTGTTTGTTGGTTCGCTGCGCGCTGTAATCGTGCCAATCGTCACCATCCCGCTCTCCCTTATCGGTGTGGCGATGATGATGCAGATTTTTGGCTTCTCCTGGAACCTGATGACCCTGCTGGCGATGGTACTTGCCATCGGCTTGGTGGTGGATGATGCCATCGTGGTACTGGAAAACGTCGACCGGCATATCAAGCTCGGGGAATCACCGTTCCGGGCTGCAATCATTGGTTGCCGTGAAATCGCAGTACCGGTTATTGCCATGACCCTGACACTGGGCGCGGTATATGCTCCTATCGCCCTGATGGGGGGTATTACCGGTTCCTTGTTCAAGGAGTTTGCCCTGACACTGGCCGGTGCGGTATTTGTCTCCGGTATCGTGGCACTGACCCTGTCGCCGATGATGTGTTCGAAACTGCTTAAAGCCAACGCTGAGCCAAGCAAGTTCGAGAAAACGGTCCACCACGCACTGGACAACCTGACAGAGCGCTACGGCCGTGTTCTCGGCGCAGTAATGCAGCACCGCCCGGTTATCATTGTGTTCGCCATATTGGTATTTGCCAGCCTGCCGCTGCTGTTCAAGTTCATCCCAAGTGAGCTTGCCCCGGCAGAAGACAACGGTGTGGTGGTACTGATGGGTACGGCTCCGGCAAATGCGAACCTGGACTACATCCAGAACACCATGAACGAGGTGAATACCATTCTGAGCGACCAGCCAGAAGTGGAATTTGCCCAGGTATTCTCTGGTGTGCCAAACTCCAACCAGGCATTCGGTCTTGCGACCCTCAAACCTTGGAGTGAGCGTAAGGCCAGCCAGGCAGAAGTCGCCAACCGGGTAACCGGATTAGTGAAAGATATCCCGGCAATGTCGGTAACTGCATTCCAGATGCCGGAGCTTCCGGGTGCCTCTTCAGGCCTTCCTGTTCAGTTTGTACTGACCACCCCGAACAACTTCGAAAGCCTGTTCCAGGTTGCCTCTGACGTTCTGGCACAGGTTCAGAAAAACGGTATGTTCGTATACTCTGAGCTGGACCTGAACTTCGGTTCTGCCACCATGCAAATCAATATCGACAAGGACAAAGCCGGTGCCTATGGCATCACCATGCAGTCCATCGGTGCTACCCTGGGCACCATGATGGCTGACGGCTACGTAAACCGAGTGGATATGGACGGCCGGTCTTACGAGGTTATCCCTCAGGTAACCCGCAGCAACCGCTTGAACCCAAGCGATATAAACCACTACTACGTGAAATCAGCAAGCGGCGCCTCTGTGCCTCTGTCTGAACTGGTTTCCATCAAAGTAGTTGCGGAGCCTCGCTCCCTGCCTCACTTTAACCAGCTGAACTCAGCCACTATCGGTGCGGTATTGGCACCGGGTACAGCGATGGGTGACGCAATCAACTGGTTTGAAAACGATGTCGCCAACAACCTGCCATCCGGCTACCGTTACGACTTTACCGGCCAGTCACGCCAGTACGTGACTGAAGGTAACGCACTGTACGGTACATTTGGCCTGGCACTGGCAGTTATCTTCCTGGTACTGGCTATCCAGTTTGAGTCCGTCCGTGACCCGCTGGTTATCCTTATCTCGGTACCACTTGCGGTATGTGGAGCCCTGATTGCGCTGGCATGGGGAGCAGCAACGCTCAACATCTACTCCCAGGTGGGGCTTATCACCCTCATAGGCCTGATAACCAAGCACGGTATCCTTATCTGTGAGGTTGCCAAGGAAGCCCAGCTCAATCACAAGAAGAACCGGATGGATGCAGTGATGGAAGCCGCAATGGTTCGTCTGCGCCCTATCCTGATGACTACAGGTGCAATGATTGCCGGCCTTATCCCGCTGCTATACGCATCAGGTGCAGGTGCAGCCCAGCGCTTCAGTATCGGTATCGTTATTGTGGCAGGCCTGTCTATCGGTACGTTGTTCACCCTGTTCGTACTGCCGGTGATTTACACCTATATCGCCAGTGAGCACAAACCACTGCCGGTATTTGTGGAAGACGAAGAGCTCAATGCTCTGGCAAAAGCGGATGAATACCGCAGCAAGCCACAAAGCTAATCAGAACCACTGAATGACAAAGGGCCCGACAAGGCCCTTTTCTTTTATCAATTTCGACAACCTGTTAGGTATTGAATAGAATAGAGGCCATCTGACTGAGGGAGTTTGTCCATGTTTGATCCAAAGAAGCTTGAGCAGGTTGCCAAGCAAATTCACGAAGCCATGCCAAAGCCGGTTAAGGATCTTGGCCAGGACGTAGAACAAAAGGTTCGTCAGGTTATCCAGGGCCAGTTGAGCAAACTGGATGTGGTCAGCCGGGAAGAGTTTGATGTGCAGACCCAGGTACTGCTGCGCACCCGACAGAAACTGACAGCACTCGAACAGAAACTCGAAGAGCTGGAACAGAAACTGTCAGCAAAAGAAAACGAAGAACAATAAAAAGGCCCGGTTTAAAACCGGGCCTTTCCTTTCTTAAAACTAAAATTTATCAGCCGCCTACAGCAATGCGCTTCATGTCTGTCATATAACCGCGCAGCTCTTCGCCCGTCCACTCAACCGGGTGGTTGCGAATGGTCTGGTTCACTTCAATCAGAGTCTGGTTATCAACCTGGTTGCCAGTTTCGCCCAGGCCTTTACCGATAACGTCAGTACCCACTTTCGGCATGAATTTCTCGCGCAGCAGCGGGGTTGCAACGTTAGCGAACAGGTAGTTACCGTACTCAGCGGTATCCGAGATGACCACGTTCATTTCGTACAGGCGCTTACGGGCAATAGTGTTGGCAATCAGTGGAAGCTCGTGGAGAGACTCATAATAAGCAGACTCTTCGATAATGCCGGAATCTGTCATGGCTTCAAACGCCAGTTCAACACCGGCACGCACCATAGCAACCATCAGGATGCCATTGTCAAAGTACTCTTGCTCGGTGATCTGTACGTCTGAATCCGGGTAGTTTTCAAATGCGGTCTCTCCGGTTTCCTTACGCCAGTTCAACAGGTTCACGTCGTCGTTTGCCCAGTCTGCCATCATGGTGCTGGAGAATTCTCCGGAAATGATGTCATCCATATGCTTGTTGTAAAGCGGACGGAGCAGATCTTTAAGCTCTTCAGACAGTTCAAATGCTTTGATCTTGGCTGGGTTGGACAGGCGGTCCATCATATGGGTAATGCCACCAAACTTCAGCGCTTCGGTAACAGTCTCCCAACCGTACTGCAGCAGTTTACCTGCGTAGCCAGGATCAACGCCTTCCTCAACCATCTTCTCGTAACAAACGATAGATCCCGCCTGCAGCATGCCGCACAGGATTGTCTGCTCGCCCATCAGGTCAGATTTCACTTCTGCAACGAAAGAAGATTCCAGAACGCCGGCACGGTGGCCACCGGTAGCTGCTGCCCATGCCTTGGCGATTTCCAGGCCGTCACCATTTGGATCGTTGTCCGGGTGAACAGCAATCAGTGTAGGCACACCAAAGCCACGCTTGTATTCTTCACGTACTTCCGTACCCGGGCACTTAGGTGCAACCATTACGACAGTGATGTCCTCACGGATTTGCTGGCCCACTTCGACAATATTGAAGCCGTGGGAGTAACCCAGAGATGCACCTTCTTTCATCAGGGGCATCACGGTTTCTACTACATTGGAGTGCTGTTTGTCCGGCGTCAGGTTTACAACCAGATCAGCCTGAGGAATCAGGGTTTCGTAGCTGCCTACTTCAAAACCGTTGTCTTTGGCGTTTTTGAAGGACTGACGCTGTTCATCGATAGCAGCCTGACGGAGGGCATAGGAAACATCCAGGCCAGAATCACGCATGTTCAGGCCCTGGTTAAGCCCTTGGGCACCACACCCGACGATAACAACCTTCTTGCCTTTGAGGTACTCAGCCTCTCCGGCGAATTCGTTGCGGTCCATAAAACGACAAACACCTAACTGAGCCAGCTGTTCACGCAGGTTCAGCGTGTTGAAATAGTTAGCCATTGTTCAGCACTCCATGAAATGAATATCCATTGTGATCCGAGTCACATCTATGCACTTTCAGACCACCTTGCCTTGATAATAATTCAGCTGGCTGATTGCCAAAAGTGATATATTCACAACCACGCATTGCATTTATTGCAACAAGGGAACATTCAGGGATGAATATTCGAAATTTACAGCTATTCCTCCATCTCACCGAGTCAAGAAGCTTCTCCAAAACCGCACAACAAATGCATATAAGCCCTTCAGCCCTGAGCCGTACCATTCAAAGGTTAGAGGATGAGCTTGGCCATGCGGTATTTATTCGGGATAACAGAAGTGTTGAACTAACCGGAGCCGGACAGAAACTTATGCCGGTTGCCGCGTCTATTGTTGCAGAATGGCGGGGGCTTAAAAATGAGTTGGCTGACGCAGAGCTAAAGGTCAGGGGGAAATTAACCCTGTTTTGTTCTGTTACTGCCAGCTACAGTCATTTACCCTCCATTCTCAACCTTCTGCGCCAACATTACCCCCAAATTGAAATCCAGCTTCTGACCGGTGATCCTGCCCAAGCAATTGAATACATTATGCAGGGCGATGCAGATATTGCCATCGCTGCGAAACCTGTCCCACTTTCGGGAAAACTAAACTTTATTGCACTTGATGATGTGGCACTTTCATTAATTGCACCTGTTGTTTCACCTTTGGGACTACAAAAACAGCTACAACATGAAATAAATTGGGATGAGATTCCATTTATTCTGCCTGAATCCGGTATGGCCCGGATTAATGCAGATAAATGGCTGTCACAACAAAAAATAAAACCCAATATCTACGCCCAGGTAGCAGGGCATGAGGCCATAGTGAGTATGGTTGCTCTGGGATGTGGAGTGGGAATAGCGCCAGACGTAGTTATAGAAAACAGCCCAATGCGGGATAAAGTACAACGGCTAGCGGTTTCCCGCATTGAGCCATTGCAATTAGGGTTGTGCTGCAAACAAAGCAGACAAAAGGAACCCCTGTTAAACGCTTTGTTGCAGCTATTTCTACACTAGCCGTACGTTAGTTGGAAGGTCGCATAGTGACAAATAAAAATATACTCACTCACTCTTACTATTCGGATTTTTACGCGCAGAAGGGATATAACTTTTTAAAAAGCATCGCAAATGGATTTACCACACCGGACAATTTGGTCATTTTCTCCGTGATGCATTGCTATGAGGGCTCGTTACCTTATATCAACGTACTCAGTGAATTAGCAGAGAAATTGGTATTTGTTCCTAAAGGTGCCACGCTAAAAGGAAATGGCAAAATACTCTCAACTATCGAGAGTATTCATAATTGCGACGTTGTTGATCTTACATACAGCAAGGATTACCTCAGGGATCCGGATCATTGCCTGGCACTGATCAAGCAATATGTTACCCCGGATAAAACATTCCTTCTGCTGGATCATGGTGGCTATTTCTCCCATGCAATAGAGCATATCGTTGAAGTATTCAGGGAACAGTGTATTGGTATTACCGAATTAACCGCCAATGGCTTCGCGAAGTACCTGAATCGCACTATAGAAAAACCACTGGTTACGGTATCCAACCTCAGTATTAAACAGCCTGCTGATTTTGAAGCTTCAGAGTGTATCGTCCATTATTCAGACCAAATTCTTCGCGAGGTTTTTGGACTAAAGCTTAATAATGTCGGCTTTCTTAAAATAGGTGTAATCGGCACCGGTAACCTCGGCAGGGGAGTGATTAAATCTCTCTCTGGCAAAGGAATTAAAGATCTCTACGTCGCTGATGCCGACCCACGTCGACTGACAGGGTTTCCCCGTGACGGTATTTATGCCAGCTCAGTCACTCATCTACTTCGCGACTGTAATATGATTTTCTGCTGTACGGGAAATGGTGCTCTGCCTGCACACCTTTTAGATGAGCTAGACAAACCTCTATTCGTGGCAACCGTTACATCGGCAGATGATGAACTCAATCTTCCTCAGTTGGTTGAAGAGGGCATACTCTATAAAGTGGGCGGAAACAGCCTGATTAATGAGTACAAAAACAGACGTAACCAAAGTGTTTACCTGCTCGCTGGCGGTGAGTCGGCCAATACACCATTTAAGACCGGCATGGGCGACCCGACACTGTATCTTTTTGAAGCTGCACATATGCTGGCAGGGCTGAAACTAATCAATTGTATTGATGAATACAGAAATGGTCTGCAGGCACTCAGCGAAAAGGATGAAATGTATATTGCCGAAAAGTGGCTCCAGCACTTTTACGATTACCGCTGAAGTAAACTCAAGATCAAATAGGCTGCCCAACCGGCAGCCTTCTATTTTCTTCAACAATAAAGGATATTCTCTCCACCCTTATATTCCTGGTTCTTTTCTTCCCAGAACCGTGTTCTTTTCCCCAAACGCAAAAAAGCCCTGACCGTCAGGTCAGGGCTTCTTCTACTTTTTTGCCTTCATCTTTTTTCTAAAAAGATGAAAACCAATTTGGAAGCCTGGCGATGTCCTACGCTCACATGGGGGTGGAGAAAGTACGCCTTCCGGCGCATACGACGGGTGCTTTCGGAACGGGAGTGGCTATGCCACGACCTGGATGGCCCCACGGACGTGGACGGGCGACCGCGGGGGAGGACACCTCCTTGTATACCGGCATAAAGGCCATCCGTAACGCCCGCGTAGTGCTGTCTGTGCCAGCCTGTGCTCCAAACGCAAAAAGGCCATCCTTTCGGATGGCCTTTCTGGCGGTATTTAAAGCCTGGCGATGTCCTACTCTCACATGGGGAGACCCCACACTACCATCGGCGCTATTGCGTTTCACTTCTGAGTTCGGCATGGGTTCAGGTGGAGCCACAATGCTATGGTCGCCAGACAAATTCGGTACAATCTTGAAAGCTGATGTCTTCTAGCGTGTTCTCTTACACATTCAAGATGTTTGATTCTCTTGAGTACGCACAAAACCCCTTGGGTGTTGTATGGTTAAGCCTCACGGGCAATTAGTACAGGTTAGCTCAACGCCTCACAGCGCTTACACACCCTGCCTATCTACGTCGTAGTCTCCGACAACCCTTTAGGACACTTAAAGTGTCAGGGAGAACTCATCTTGAGGCTCGCTTCCCGCTTAGATGCTTTCAGCGGTTATCGATTCCGAACTTAGCTACCGGGCAATGCCACTGGCGTGACAACCCGAACACCAGAGGTTCGTCCACTCCGGTCCTCTCGTACTAGGAGCAGCCCCTCTCAATTCTCCAACGCCCACGGCAGATAGGGACCGAACTGTCTCACGACGTTCTAAACCCAGCTCGCGTACCACTTTAAATGGCGAACAGCCATACCCTTGGGACCGACTTCAGCCCCAGGATGTGATGAGCCGACATCGAGGTGCCAAACACCGCCGTCGATATGAACTCTTGGGCGGTATCAGCCTGTTATCCCCGGAGTACCTTTTATCCGTTGAGCGATGGCCCTTCCATTCAGAACCACCGGATCACTATGACCTGCTTTCGCACCTGCTCGAACCGTCATTCTCGCAGTCAAGCGGGCTTATGCCATTGCACTAACCTCACGATGTCCGACCGTGATTAGCCCACCTTCGTGCTCCTCCGTTACTCTTTGGGAGGAGACCGCCCCAGTCAAACTACCCACCAGGCACTGTCCTCACCCCGGATAACGGGGCCAAGTTAGAACATCAAACATACAAGGGTGGTATTTCAAGGATGGCTCCACGGCAACTGGCGTCACCGCTTCAAAGCCTCCCACCTATCCTACACATGTAGGCTCAATGTTCAGTGCCAAGCTGTAGTAAAGGTTCACGGGGTCTTTCCGTCTAGCCGCGGGTACACAGCATCTTCACTGCGATTTCAATTTCACTGAGTCTCGGGTGGAGACAGCGTGGCCATCATTACGCCATTCGTGCAGGTCGGAACTTACCCGACAAGGAATTTCGCTACCTTAGGACCGTTATAGTTACGGCCGCCGTTTACCGGGGCTTCGATCAAGAGCTTCATCCGAAGACTAACCCCATCAATTAACCTTCCGGCACCGGGCAGGCGTCACACCGTATACGTCTTCTTTCGAATTTGCACAGTGCTATGTTTTTAATAAACAGTTGCAGCCACCTGGTATCTGCGACTGCCTTCAGCTCCATCCGCAAGGGACTTCACCAAGGGCAGCGTACCTTCTCCCGAAGTTACGGTACCATTTTGCCTAGTTCCTTCACCCGAGTTCTCTCAAGCGCCTTGGTATTCTCTACCCGACCACCTGTGTCGGTTTGGGGTACGGTTACTGATAACCTGAAGCTTAGAGGCTTTTCCTGGAAGCATGGCATCAATGACTTCACCACCGTAGTGGCTCGACATCAGGTCTCAGCCTTAAGAGAAACCGGATTTACCTAATTTCTCAGCCTACACCCTTGAACCGGGACAACCGTCGCCCGGCCCACCTAGCCTTCTCCGTCCCCCCATCGCAGTTATCAGCAGTACGGGAATATTAACCCGTTTCCCATCGACTACGCCTTTCGGCCTCGCCTTAGGGGCCGACTCACCCTGCCCCGATTAACGTTGGACAGGAACCCTTGGTCTTCCGGCGAGGAGGTTTTTCACCCCCTTTGTCGTTACTCATGTCAGCATTCGCACTTCTGATACGTCCAGCACACCTTACAGTGCACCTTCAGCCGCTTACAGAACGCTCCCCTACCCAATGCGATAAATCGCATTGCCGCAGCTTCGGTGTATCGCTTAGCCCCGTTACATCTTCCGCGCAGGCCGACTCGACCAGTGAGCTATTACGCTTTCTTTAAATGATGGCTGCTTCTAAGCCAACATCCTGGCTGTCTGGGCCTTCCCACATCGTTTCCCACTTAGCGATAACTTTGGGACCTTAGCTGGCGGTCTGGGTTGTTTCCCTCTCCACGACGGACGTTAGCACCCGCCGTGTGTCTCCCGGATAGTACTTACTGGTATTCGGAGTTTGCAAAGGGTTGGTAAGTCGGGATGACCCCCTAGCCTTAACAGTGCTCTACCCCCAGTAGTATTCGTCCGAGGCGCTACCTAAATAGCTTTCGGGGAGAACCAGCTATCTCCGAGTTTGATTGGCCTTTCACCCCTAGCCACAAGTCATCCGCTAATTTTTCAACATTAGTCGGTTCGGTCCTCCAATTGATGTTACTCAATCTTCAACCTGCCCATGGCTAGATCACTCGGTTTCGGGTCTAATTCCAGCAACTGCACGCCCAGTTAAGACTCGGTTTCCCTACGGCTCCCCTATGCGGTTAACCTTGCTACTGAAATTAAGTCGCTGACCCATTATACAAAAGGTACGCAGTCACCCAACAAGTGGGCTCCCACTGCTTGTACGTACACGGTTTCAGGTTCTATTTCACTCCCCTCACAGGGGTTCTTTTCGCCTTTCCCTCACGGTACTGGTTCACTATCGGTCAGTCAGGAGTATTTAGCCTTGGAGGATGGTCCCCCCATCTTCAGACAAGATAACACGTGTCCCGTCCTACTCGTTTTCACGCTAAAAGCATTGTCGTGTACGGGGCTGTCACCCTGTATCGCGCCACTTTCCAGAGGCTTCCACTAACACTTAAAACGCTTAAGGGCTAATCCGGGTTCGCTCGCCGCTACTGCCGGAATCTCAGTTGATTTCTTTTCCTCGGGGTACTTAGATGTTTCAGTTCTCCCGGTTCGCCTCGCTGCGCTATGTATTCACGCAGCGATACTGGCTTATGCCAGTGGGTTTCCCCATTCGGACATCCCAGACTCAAGTGGCTTTTACTGCCTTATCTGGGCTTATCGCAAGTTAATACGTCCTTCATCGCCTCTGACTGCCAAGGCATCCACCGTGTACGCTTAGTCACTTAACCATACAACCCGAAGGAGTTTCGAGTCATACGTTGACCAAGATTTGGTTTTCGCCGTACTCAAATTGAGTTGTGCTTAAAGCACTACCAAAACACTTGAATGTGTTTGCTTTGAGAACTTTGTTCATCACTTCCTAAGAAGTTCAGAACAGATCCAACATTGTTGAATCTACTAGTCAGCTTTCCAGATTGTTAAAGAGCATGTGTTTCGGTGTCTACAAGAGACAAAGAACCACTTTCTAAATACTCTCGTAAGAGTGCTTAAAGAGTGGTGGGCGATACCGGGCTCGAACCAGTGACCCCCTCCTTGTAAGGGAGGTGCTCTCCCAACTGAGCTAATCGCCCACAGGTTTGTTTCCACTTTTGAAAAAGCAGAACCAAAACAGTTTTACATCTTCTGTGGGGAAGATGGTGGGTCGTGAAGGATTCGAACCTTCGACCAATTGGTTAAAAGCCAACTGCTCTACCGACTGAGCTAACGACCCGTCGTTCACTTCAATGAAGTGGCGTCCCGTAGGGGAGTCGAACCCCTGTTACCGCCGTGAAAGGGCGGTGTCCTAGGCCTCTAGACGAACGGGACACTGTGCCAGGGTTTTGGGCACCCCAACAAAATACTCTCTTTACTTTTCGACCAGGCAATCTGTGTGGACACTCATGAAGCAGTTTAGGTAAGGAGGTGATCCAGCCCCAGGTTCCCCTAGGGCTACCTTGTTACGACTTCACCCCAGTCATGAATCACACCGTGGTAAACGCCCTCCCGAAGGTTAAGCTATCTACTTCTGGTGCAACCCACTCCCATGGTGTGACGGGCGGTGTGTACAAGGCCCGGGAACGTATTCACCGTGGCATTCTGATCCACGATTACTAGCGATTCCGACTTCATGGAGTCGAGTTGCAGACTCCAATCCGGACTACGACATACTTTCTGGGATTCGCTCCACCTCGCGGTCTCGCTGCCCTCTGTATATGCCATTGTAGCACGTGTGTAGCCCTACTCGTAAGGGCCATGATGACTTGACGTCGTCCCCACCTTCCTCCGGTTTATCACCGGCAGTCTCCCTGGAGTTCCCGACATGACTCGCTGGCAAACAAGGATAAGGGTTGCGCTCGTTGCGGGACTTAACCCAACATTTCACAACACGAGCTGACGACAGCCATGCAGCACCTGTCTCAGAGCTCCCGAAGGCACACTCGAATCTCTTCAAGCTTCTCTGGATGTCAAGAGTAGGTAAGGTTCTTCGCGTTGCATCGAATTAAACCACATGCTCCACCGCTTGTGCGGGCCCCCGTCAATTCATTTGAGTTTTAACCTTGCGGCCGTACTCCCCAGGCGGTCTACTTAACACGTTAGCTCCGAAAGCCACACCTTATAGGCACAACCTCCAAGTAGACATCGTTTACGGCGTGGACTACCAGGGTATCTAATCCTGTTTGCTCCCCACGCTTTCGCATCTGAGCGTCAGTCTTTGTCCAGGGGGCCGCCTTCGCCACCGGTATTCCTCCAGATCTCTACGCATTTCACCGCTACACCTGGAATTCTACCCCCCTCTACAAGACTCTAGCCTGCCAGTCTCAAATGCAACTCCCAGGTTAAGCCCGGGGCTTTCACATCTGACTTAACAGACCGCCTGCATGCGCTTTACGCCCAGTAATTCCGATTAACGCTCGCACCCTCCGTATTACCGCGGCTGCTGGCACGGAGTTAGCCGGTGCTTCTTCTGCAGCTAACGTCAAATGGTGCAGCTATTAACTACACCACCTTCCTCACTGCTGAAAGTGCTTTACAACCCGAAGGCCTTCTTCACACACGCGGCATGGCTGCATCAGGGTTTCCCCCATTGTGCAATATTCCCCACTGCTGCCTCCCGTAGGAGTCTGGACCGTGTCTCAGTTCCAGTGTGGCTGATCATCCTCTCAGACCAGCTAGGGATCGTCGCCTTGGTGAGCCATTACCCCACCAACTAGCTAATCCCACTTGGGCTCATCTCTGGGTGCGAGGCCCGAAGGTCCCCCGCTTTGGTCCGTAGACATTATGCGGTATTAGCTACCGTTTCCAGTAGTTATCCCCCGCCCAGAGGCAGATCCCCAAGCATTACTCACCCGTCCGCCGCTCGCCGCCCAACAACGCTCCCGAAGGATTGTTGTTGTCGCTGCCGCTCGACTTGCATGTGTTAGGCCTGCCGCCAGCGTTCAATCTGAGCCATGATCAAACTCTTCAATTAAAGTTTTTTCAAACCCGAAGGTTTGGCTCAATGAATACTGTTTATCTATTTTCATAGATAGAATTGACTGTGCCGATATTCCTTTTCAGGAATCTCGTTTGGTCACTCGATTCATTGAATAAATCTTTTATTCTGTTTCAACGAGTGCCCACACAGATTGCATGGTCAAATTGTTAAAGAGCGTTGCTTATCTTACTAAGCAGGCTGGGGATTCTATCTCACCCAGCTGGCGTGTCAAGCACTTTCGCTTGCCGCCCGTTGTCGCGGTTTGTCGTGACAACGGAGGCGAATTATAGGGAGCTGAATTTATCTGGCAACCCCTTTTTTGCGAAAAGTTTCAAATAACAGTTTGTTCGAACAAAAAAGAAACGAAGTGGTTATCAGGCACGCAAAATATCGCAAAAAGCACGTACTTTTCCCCAGTCGGTGTATTCCACTTCTTTACTGGTATCTGTTTCACCACCGGTAATTTTCATGATGAAACGAATCATCACCCGATCAAACAGGCGATAACGGGGATAAAAGAGGGCACCGGCAAAGACAGCAATCTTTTTTGGCTGCCAGGAGGACTTGGCGAGAAACTTCTTTATATAGGCACTGTTTTCCGGAATATCCTTGCCGGGCTTTCGGGCAGTAAGGTTAACGCAGAAGAATGCATTATCTGATTGCGCCAAGGCCTTTTGGTTTTCACGGATAAAGTTATAGAGTTTTGCATTGAGGTGGCCGTAACGAATCGAGGCTCCAACAATTACTTTGTCATAACTGCTGATATCTACTTTTGGTTCATCATGAAGGCTAACCAGCTCGCACTCAAACTCCTTCCCCAGTTGTTGCTCCATAAAGCGTAGGATTTTCACGGTTTGTCCTTCCCGACTCGAATGAAGCATCAGTACGCGTCGCACACCACTCTCCTATATATATGTATTAGCTACGCCAGAATGTCGGCGTAAACAGAACCAGAAGGGTAAATATCTCCAAACGCCCAAACAGCATAGAGATAATGAGTACCCATTTAGCGGGATCACTGACATCACCGAAATGTGCAGCCACTTCCCCTAATCCAGGACCGAGGTTATTCAGTGTCGCAGCAACGGCAGAAAATGCTGACAGCTCGTCCATTCCTGTGGCAATCAGGGCTATCATACAAATGGCAAACACCAGTGTGTAAGCTGAAAAGAACCCCCATACAGCATCGACGACCTGTTGGGGAAGTGCTTTATCCCCCACTTTAATAATGTACACAGCACGAGGGTGGACAAGACGCTTAAGCTCACGGGATCCCTGCAGAGACAGCAGCAGAATCCGGATTACTTTCATCCCGCCTCCCGTGGAACCGGCACAACCACCTATAAATGAAGCAAACAGAAGCAATACAGGAAGGAAGAGTGGCCATTCTGAAAAACCGGTTGTGGTGTATCCGGCAGTCGTAGAAATAGAAACAGTCTGGAAAATGGCCTGGTCAAAGGCCTCAAACCAGGAATCATAAGATTGGTGATTGAGCAGAATACCAAAAGTGACACCCAGTAAAATCAGCTGAATGGCAACAAAAGCCCTGAACTCAGGATCTTTAAAATACAGCCAGACATGTTTCCCCCCCGTAGCAAACGCCGCAAAATGCAGAGAAAAATTGCAGGCAGAGATAAGCAGGAAAACCACAGTAATCAGATTAATAGCAGGACTGTTAAAATACCCGATACTGGCATCATGGGTGGAGAATCCCCCAATCGCGACTGTCGAGAAGCTGTGGCACAAGGCATCAAAAACAGACATCCCCGCCAGCCAGTAGGCACCCGCGCAGCTCAATGTCAGTGTCAGGTAGATATACCAAAGGGCCTTGGCGGTCTCTGCGATACGCGGGGTCATTTTACTGTCTTTGACCGGACCAGGGATCTCAGCCCGGTACAACTGCATCCCACCGATACCCAGTACCGGCAAAATCGCGACAGCCAACACGATGATCCCCATACCGCCAAACCATTGTAGCAGTTGGCGATAAAAGAGAATGGCCTTGGGCAACGTATCCAGCCCGACAATGACTGTCGCCCCCGTAGTCGTTAATCCGGAAAAAGATTCAAAAAGGGCATCGGTCAACGACATTTGCGGCTGTTCCGAAAACAGGAACGGAATGGAGCCGGCCGCGCCGATTACTGTCCAAAACAGGACAACTATCAGAAAGCCGTCCCGGGATTTCAGTTCCTGACGGTAACGACGGTTGGGAAACCAGAGCAATCCCCCACCGGCAAGAAGCAGAAAAAAAGTCAGCACAAAAGGGAAGCCTGCTCCATCCCGGTAGATAAAAGCCACTAAGGCGGGTGCCAGCATGGTTGTACTGAACAACGCCAGCAACAGCCCGACGATTCGAATTATGGATCGAAATTGCATATAGCCTTACGGCAGTTCCTTTTTTCTTTATGGTTATTATTCAGCATCGGTAAAGGTGACTTGGCCACCACTGCGGTTTACCAGCAGGGACTTAAACTCATCGACCCGTCGTGCATCTACTTCCAGTGTCATTTTTACATTATGACTAAATTCACTTTCTACCTGAACCGCCTCAAATGCGCTCTGCAAAGACTCAACAACAGCCATGTGAGCGTACTCACAGCGCAAAGTCACAAAACGCGTCATTAGTTTTTCCCGCGTCTCTATGAGCTTGAGTGCCTGTTGGACACCTCCACCATAAGCTTTCACCAATCCGCCAGTCCCCAGCCGGATTCCACCGTAATACCGAGTGACCACTGCTGTAATCTCCCCAACACCTGAACCACTGAGTTGGGCAAGGATAGGTTTTCCCGCTGTCCCTGACGGTTCACCGTCGTCACTGAACCCCCATTTCATGGAGTCTTCTGGCCTGCCGGCAACAAATGCCCAGCAATTATGGCGGGCATCAGCGTGCTTTAGCTTAATGTCATGTACGAACTGCTTGGCAGCCTCAGTACCCGGTGTGTGTGCAAGATAGGTAATAAAGTGGCTTTTCTTTATTTCCTTTTCAAATACAACCGGGGCAGCAAGAATCAAATAGGGTTTATCTGTCATTTTGTGCCCTAAAAATACATTGGCTACCGGATGTTACCACAGGCACTCGCCCAACAGATCAGCAGCGCAATCAGACCTGGCTAACAAACCAAACGCAAATTTTAAACAAATGTTTAAATTCATGTTGCCATTTTGTGCTTTGCTCGCCAAACTGAATTGACTGGTATAACCAGAAATTAACAACCGGCCAGACAAGAGCCGGATTCATGGAGAAAGGACATGATCTACCAAACTGAAACCCTATCCGTGCGTTATCTGGAAGACGGCATTGCTTTGCTGTCCTTCAATGCGCCCGGCAACGTTAACAAATTCGATCTTCATACCCTGGAATGCTTTGGCAGTGCATTGGATGCCCTGCACCAGGAAAGCGATCTGAAAGGTCTGATCCTGGCATCAGACAAGTCCTCATTTATTGTAGGTGCGGATATCACCGAATTCCTTGGTCTGTTCTCACTTCCCGAAGAGGAACTGTCAGCCTGGCTGACCCGGGCCAATGATATTTTCAACAAGCTCGAAGACCTGCCAGTCCCCACCCTGTCTGCCATTAATGGCCACGCGTTGGGCGGAGGCTGTGAGTGTGTACTCGCTTCTGACTTCAGGGTTGGCGATACAGCTTGCCGTATCGGCCTTCCTGAAACCAAGCTGGGTATCATGCCGGGGTTCGGTGGTACGGTTAGAATGCCGCGTGTCATTGGCGCAGACAGTGCCATGGAAATTATCACAGCCGGCAAAGATAAGAAGGCGGCTGATGCACTCAAACTTGGGCTGGTCGATGCTGTTGTCGAAACCGAAAAACTCCGTGATGTTGCTCTTGGTATGATGAAAGCGGCAATTGCCGGAGAACTGGACTGGCAATCTCGCCGCAAACAAAAACTCTCCCCCCTTGCTCTAAACAAAATAGAAGCCACCATGAGCTTCACTATGGCGAAGGGCATGGTGTACCAGGTTGCAGGGCCACACTACCCCGCCCCAATGGCTTCTGTCGTTGCCATTGAAGAAGCATCAGGCATGGGTCGCGACGAGGCGCTGAAAGTTGAAAACCGCCACTTTGTAAAACTGGCCCGTGGTGATGTTGCAAAAGCCATGGTCGGCCTCTTCCTGAATGACCAATACATAAAAGCACAAGCTAAAAAAGCATCCAAGGAAGGTAAAGCCACCCAGCGCGGTGCCGTACTGGGAGCAGGGATTATGGGAGGTGGTATTGCTTACCAATCCGCACTGAAAGGCGTTCCTGTGCTGATGAAAGATATCACCGACGCACAACTGGAACTCGGGATGGGTGAAGCAGCCAAACTGCTGAATAAGCAGCTCGAGCGGGGGCGTATCAATGGGTTGAGAATGGGCCAGGTACTTTCCTCAATCACCCCTTCCCTCAATTATTCCGGTATTGAAAACACGGATGTTATTGTCGAAGCCGTCGTAGAAAACCCCAAGATAAAGGCTTCCGTGTTAAGGGAGGTGGAGTCTTTGGTTGGTGAGAATACGGTTATTACTTCCAACACTTCCACAATACCTATCAACCAGCTAGCAAAATCGCTCAAGCGCCCAGATAAATTCTGCGGGATGCATTTTTTTAACCCTGTTCACCGCATGCCATTGGTGGAAATTATCCGGGGTGAACATACATCTGATGATACTGTTTCCCGCGTTGTAGCCTACGCAGCAAAGATGGGGAAATCCCCAATTGTGGTTAACGACTGCCCGGGGTTTTTCGTCAACCGAGTGCTCTTCCCATACTTTGGCGGTTTCAGCCTGTTGCTGCGCGATGGCGCAGATTTCACTGTAATAGACAAAGTGATGGAAAAACAGTTCGGATGGCCAATGGGCCCGGCTTACCTGCTTGATGTCGTGGGGATCGATACGGCTCACCATGCCCAGGCCGTCATGGCAGAAGGTTTCCCTGAGCGAATGTCAAAACCTGGCCGGGATGCCATTGACGTTATGTACGAAGCCAAGCGGTTCGGGCAGAAAAACGGCGCGGGTTTTTACGCATACAGTACAGACAAGAAAGGCAAACCGAAGAAATCAGCCGATCCTGAGGTTGTAGGGCTGCTGGCAGACGTCGTCTCATCGGCAACAGAGTTTGAGTCCGACGATATCATCGCCCGAATGATGATCCCAATGGTCAATGAAGTGGTCCGCTGCCTGGAGGAAGGCATTATCGCTACGCCTGCTGAGGCAGATATGGCCTTGATTTACGGCCTTGGCTTCCCTCCGTTCCGCGGAGGTGTATTCCGCTACCTGGACACGATGGGCCTGGCTGACTACGTCACCATGGCAGAGAAGTACAACCACCTTGGAGCAATGTATGAAGTGCCGGAAAGCCTCAAGGAAAAAGCGTCAAAAGGTGAGTTGTATTATTCCGGTCAGGTAAAGTCTGTTGAAGGGTGAGGAGAAAACCATGAACCAGGTTGTTATTGTTGATTGTATCCGCACCCCGATGGGCCGCTCCAAAGGTGGTGTATTCCGAAATGTTCGCGCAGAAGACCTTTCTGCTCACTTGATGTCATCCCTGTTGGCTCGTAACCCCCAGCTTGATCCTGTCGACATTGAAGATATTTACTGGGGCTGCGTCCAGCAAACACTGGAACAAGGCTTCAACGTTGCACGCAATGCCGCTTTGCTGGCAGGGCTGCCGCACACGACGGCTGCGACCACAGTAAACCGCCTTTGTGGTTCGTCCATGCAGGCACTCCATGATGCCACCCGGGCAATAATGGTCGGTGATGCAGATGTCTGCATGATCGGCGGTGTCGAGCACATGGGCCACGTACCAATGAACCACGGTGTGGATTTCCATCCCGGCCTATCCAAATCTGTTGCAAAAGCGGCCGGTATGATGGGCTTAACCGCTGAAATGCTCGGCCGGCTACATGGTATTAGCCGAGAAATGCAGGATGAATTTGCCGCCCGCAGCCATGCACGAGCCCATGCCGCGACAATAGAAGGTCGTTTCAGTCGGGAAATCGTTGCCACTGAAGGACATGATGAAGACGGTGCGCTGATCTCTATTAACTACGATGAAGTTATTCGTCCTGAAACCACGGTACAAACACTGTCTTCCCTTCGCCCGGTCTTTGACCCAGCAAACGGCACTGTAACAGCAGGGACATCTTCAGCACTTTCGGATGGCGCAGCTGCCATGTTGGTAATGAGTGAGGAAAAAGCCAGGGCACTTGGCATTCCTATCCGGGCTCGTATTCGCTCGATGGCTGTTGCCGGATGCGATCCATCCATCATGGGTTACGGGCCGGTCCCTGCGACACAGAAGGCACTCAAGCGTGCTGGTATCACCATGGATGATATTGACCTTGTGGAGCTCAACGAAGCTTTCGCAGCGCAGTCACTGCCATGTGCAAAAGATCTGGGGCTGCTCGATAAAGTCGATGAAAAGGTTAACCTTAATGGCGGAGCAATCGCTCTGGGTCACCCACTGGGTTGTTCCGGCGCTCGCATTTCCACCACGCTGCTGCATTTGATGGAAGACCGCAATGCAACACTCGGTTTAGCCACCATGTGTATTGGCCTCGGTCAGGGCATTGCAACCGTATTTGAACGCGTTTAGCGCCAATA
Source organism: Parasalinivibrio latis (assembly GCF_036825535.1). Classification (GTDB taxonomy): domain Bacteria; phylum Pseudomonadota; class Gammaproteobacteria; order Enterobacterales; family Vibrionaceae; genus Parasalinivibrio; species Parasalinivibrio latis. The sequence goes on along the minus strand of NZ_CP098812.1, from coordinate 14,218 downwards.
ACAGCAACCACACAGCCGTCAGCAATACTGGCGGCTTTTTTAATCCGGTTGTTTTTTCACGGGCAGTGGACGACACTATGCCCTTTCCGGCTCGTGTGCTTGGACAAATTCAGGCAAAAAAAAACCCGCATATAGCGGGGAAGCCCAAGAAAAGCCTAGATGTGAGTGTAGTTGATGAGTGAGCTAGCTCTATATGTCGCTTAGCCGGACAACATATAAAGCATTGAGCGAGTAAACACCGCAGCTTTCGTGAACACTGCAGCGCCTTGCTGCAGGGACGATGTTAATCACTTGTTAAAATAAATAACATCTGATGTTATCGCATCCAACCCTTTTACTGGCAGAATGTTCATAAACATGATCCAGTCGACATTTTTAGACGTGTGATATATGAAATTAGACTCATTCGACGCTGATGTTCAGTTAAATGCTGAAGGTTTACGCTGCCCGGAACCGGTCATGATGGTTCGTAAAACAATCCGGAAGATGGCGGAGGGAGAAACGCTGTTAATTGTTGCCGATGACCCGTCAACAACCCGTGATATCCCGAGCTTTTGCCGTTTTATGGATCATACGCTGGTCGCTTCCGAGGCCGATCAGGTTCCATTCCGCTACCTGATCAAAAAAGGCGTGTCCTAAGACACGCCCCAAAATTCTGGCTATCCTCTTTTTCAAATTTATCTGCCTTTAATAAACAGTTTCACTCTGCTGGTTTGCCAGTTCTTTTTTTAGCCGCTCATTTTCATGCTGCAGCTCTCGCATCCCTTTTTTCATTGGCAGTACGTAACGTACCCGGATAAGGGCATCTATAGACAGGTAAAGTGTCACTATGGCTCCGACAACCATCGGCTCCCACATATCTGTTAACACCATACCGAGAATATTCAGCGCAAGGGCGCAGTGGAAAAGCCAAAATTGACTTTGTGGTGAGATAGCGAGGAATCGGGCCATAACACTCTCCTTTTTGAACAGTTGTCGGCCTCGGGATTAACCCTAATCAAGAGAGTCAATCCCGGTATCACCACGCTATCATGAAGGCAAATATGCAACCATATTGCCGGTCACAATTTACACGACATTAAAGCCCGAGATAGGCAGCTACAGCCAATCCTGCAAACAGTACAGCAGTAATATTTCGTATTAGGGTCAATGGCAATTTATCTGCCGACATTTTACCGATCATCACGACAGGCACATTTGCCAACAGCATACCGATGGTAGTCCCCAGGACAACGGAGAAAAGTGAGTCTGAAAACTGAGCTCCCAGAACCGTCGTAGCAACCTGTGTCTTGTCACCTATCTCTGCAATAAAAAACGCGATAAAGCTCGCAACAAACGGCCCTTTTCGGCTGCTAACCGTTTCATCGTCCAGTTTATCCGGGATGAGCGTCCAAACAGCCATAGCAGCAAAACTGACCACAATGACCCAACGAAGTACTTCCGGCTTGAGATAGTCAGAAACTACAACCCCCAACCAAGCGGCAAGCGCATGGTTGAGCAACGTAGCAAATAAAATGGCAAGAATAATAGGAACCGGTTTGCGATAACGGCTGGCAAGAACCAGAGAAAGTAGCTGGGTTTTATCGCCAATCTCAGCGAGGGCCACGGTTGTGGCAGACAGTGCAATTACATTCACGACAAAGCTCTTCGGGGCAGGGTTAATAATTCTGAGACAACGGAATACCTGCACGCCCCACCCCGGTTCGTGCGGATTCCGTTGGTCTCGTCAAACCCATCATCAGATTAGGTCACAGCCACCATGAAGATTTTGCTTCAAATATGTTGATGACTGTCCTGCTGGCGCAGGAGACTACTCCCCAAAGGAGCCGTGATGATATCGGCACAGTAACATCCTTGCAACCCCGGTTTGCCTTGTACAATTTCACCCATATAAAAAAACCGGAGTGCTTGAAACACTCCGGTTCTTTAGTCCACAGAATAACAGTTGTTATTTCTGGGCCAATGGGGTCAGCACGATTTCAACACGGCGGTTTTGTGCGCGGCCTGCATCAGTTTTATTGCTGGCAATTGGGTGAGCCTCACCCATCCCCTGGGTGGCAACACGGTTAGGCGCCACGCCCATTTGGATCAGGTAGTTACTTACTTCACTGGCACGTACTTGGGAAAGACGTAGGTTGTACGCCTCAGAGCCCTTGCTGTCAGTAAAGCCAAATACATTCAGCTTGGTGTTTTCATATTCTTTGGCAACCAAGGCGACACTGTTCAGTACATTCTTAGCAGCATTGCTCAGGTTGGTCTGGTCAAAACCAAAGGTAATTTCGTTTGGCAGGTTCAGAATAATATTGTTGCCATCACGGGTTACGCTCACACCAGTGGCTTTCAGTTGTTGACGTAATTTCGCTTCCTGCACGTCCATGTAATAGCCAACACCACCACCCAACGCAGCACCAGAAGCAGCGCCGATCAGTGCACCCTTACCTCGGTCACTTTTACTTGATGAAGCCACACCAATTACCGCACCGGCAACCGCACCGATAATTGCACCACTGGTACCTTTGGCTGTTTCCTGCTCACCGGTATATGGGTTAACAGTACTGCATGCAGAAACGGCAAACAAAGCAGCCAGGGCAACCGCACCGTTACGCAGGTTTTTAGTAGAGAACATATTCAGTTCCACGGACGTTTCCTCCAGAAAAACGACATCGCTTAAATTCTATCCTTCCCGCAGTTTACCCCTGACTCACTTTCTAAACATCAGGGAAGTGTCAAATTAGCTGGATTTCCTAGACATACAGAGCAAATCTAAACCGAATTGCATTTCATCTCGCCCAGCGTGCCGTAAGGATGAACAAAAAACACTCATACCCCTACTCCCTGAACGGGTCGCGGGGTATACTGGATTGTTATTTCATTTTCGACATCAACAAACCTCGCGAAGCTGACAATGCAGAAATTCGATATTAAGACCTTTCAGGGCATGATCCTGGCGCTTCAGGATTACTGGGGCCAACAAGGTTGTACCATTGTGCAGCCACTGGATATGGAAGTGGGCGCCGGTACTTCACACCCTATGACCTGCCTGCGTGCAATCGGCCCTGAGCCAATTGCCGCAGCTTACGTCCAGCCATCTCGCCGCCCAACTGACGGCCGTTACGGCGAAAACCCCAACCGCCTGCAACACTATTACCAGTTTCAGGTAATCATTAAGCCTTCTCCAGATAATATCCAGGAACTTTACCTGGGTTCTCTGCGCACTCTTGGTATCGATCCTGAAGTTCACGATATCCGTTTCGTAGAAGACAACTGGGAAAACCCTACGCTTGGTGCCTGGGGGCTGGGTTGGGAAGTTTGGCTGAATGGAATGGAAGTTACCCAGTTCACTTACTTCCAGCAGGTTGGCGGTCTCGAGTGTAAGCCGGTTACCGGCGAAATCACTTACGGTATCGAGCGACTTGCAATGTACATCCAAGGTGTCGATTCCGTTTACGATCTGGTATGGACTGACGGCCCACTGGGTAAAGTCACCTACGGCGATATTTTCCACCAAAACGAAGTTGAACAGTCTACTTACAACTTCGAACATGCCGATGTGCCTTTCCTGTTCTCTTACTTTGATCAGTGTGAAAAAGAATGCAGCGAATTGTTGGCGCTGGAAAAACCACTCCCACTGCCAGCTTACGAGCGCATCCTGAAAGCCGGGCATGCATTCAACCTGCTTGATGCCCGCAAGGCCATCTCTGTTACAGAGCGCCAGCGTTATATCCTGCGTATCCGTACCCTGACCAAAGCAGTAGCAGAAGCCTACTACGCGTCCCGCGAAGCCCTTGGCTTCCCTATGTGTAAAAAAGATAAATAAGGATACGTCATGGCTGAACAAAATTTCCTTATTGAGCTGGGCACAGAAGAACTGCCACCAAAGGCACTTCGTACCCTGGCTCAGGCATTTGCCGACAACTTCGAATCCGAACTGAAAGCCGCAGATCTTAGCTTCGAGTCGATTAAGTGGTTCGCCACCCCTCGTCGTCTGGCAGTTAAAGTAAACAAGCTTGCCCAGCAACAACCTGACAAGGTTGTTGAGAAGCGTGGCCCGTCAATTGCACAGGCGTTTGATGCAGAAGGTAACCCTAGCAAAGCTGCGCAGGGTTGGGCCCGCGGAAACGGTATTACTGTTGAACAGGCAGAGCGACTGGTTACTGACAAAGGCGAATGGCTTCTGTTCAAGCAGGAAGTTAAAGGCCAGGCAGCAGAAAATCTGCTGGTAGGTATGGCTGATACTGCGCTAGCCAAACTGCCTATTCCTAAGCCAATGCGCTGGGGCGACAAAGACACCCTGTTTATCCGTCCGGTTAAAACCCTCACTATGTTGCTGGGTGACAAACTGATCGATGGCACTATTCTGGGCGTAAAGTCTGATCGTGTTATCCGTGGCCACCGCTTTATGGGCGAGCCAGAAATGACTATCGATCACGCAGACCAATACGAAACTCTCCTTGCTGAGCGCGGAAAGGTTATCGCTGACTATGAGGCACGTAAGGCAACTATCCTTGCGGATTCAAAGAAGGCAGCAGAAGTTTGTGGCGGTAATGCAGACCTTGAAGACGATCTGGTTGAAGAAGTGACTTCCCTGGTTGAGTGGCCGGTTGTCCTGACCGCTTCTTTTGAAGAGGAATTCCTGAAGGTTCCTGCTGAAGCTCTTGTTTACACCATGAAGGGTGACCAGAAGTACTTCCCAGTTTATGACGCTGAAGGCAAACTGCTTCCTAAGTTCATCTTTGTCTCAAACATTGAGTCTAAAGAGCCTCGCCACGTTATCGAAGGTAACGAAAAGGTAGTCCGCCCTCGTCTGGCAGATGCTGAGTTCTTCTTCAACACAGACCGTAAGCGTCCGCTGGTTGATCGCCTGACTGAACTGGACAATATCCTGTTCCAGAAGCAACTCGGTACACTGCGAGACAAGACAGACCGTATCACTGCTCTGGCTGGTTACATTGCCGGTAAGATTGGTGCCAACGTAGAACATGCCGAGCGAGCTGGTCTGCTGTCCAAGTGTGATCTGATGACATCCATGGTATTCGAATTTACCGATACCCAGGGTGTAATGGGCATGCACTACGCACGCCATGACGGTGAACACGAAGATGTAGCTGTTGCGCTGAATGAGCAGTACATGCCACGCTTTGCCGGTGACCAACTGCCATCATCAGCTATCGCATCCAGTGTTGCACTGGCAGACAAACTCGATACTCTGGTAGGTATCTTCGGTATTGGTCAGGCACCTAAAGGTGCAAGTGACCCGTTTGCCCTCCGTCGTGCTGCGCTGGGTGTACTTCGCATTATCGTCGAGAATGGTTTCGACCTGGATCTGGTCGATCTGATTGCCAAAGCCAAAACGCTTTATGGCGACAAACTGACAAACAACAAAGTAGAAACTGACGTTGTGGAATTCATGCTGGGCCGATTCCGCGCAATGTACCAAGACCTGGGTTACAGCGTTGATATCATTCTGGCGGTTCTTGCTCGTCATCCAACCAAACCTGCTGATTTCGACAAGCGCGTTAAAGCTGTATCTCACTTCCGCTCTCTTGATGCAGCAGAGTCTCTTGCTGCGGCTAACAAGCGTGTTGGAAACATCCTTGCCAAGTTTGAAGGCGAGCTGTCAGGTACTGTAAATGAAGCTCTGCTTCAGGAAGACGCAGAAAGAGTTCTGGCTTCAGAAGTTGCCGCTCAGGTTGCAGCACTTGAAGATGTGTTTGCAGCAGGCGATTACCAAGAAGCACTCTCCCGTCTTTCTGCTTTACGTGAGCCGGTTGATAACTTCTTTGATGCCGTCATGGTAATGGCAGACGATGAAGCGCTTAAGGTTAACCGTCTGACACTTCTAAATACCCTGCGTGAACAGTTCCTTAAAGTAGCAGACATCTCTCTGCTTCAAAAATAGCACCTGTTTTCGCTGATCGAGCCCTGCAATGCAGGGCTTTTTTTTGACTGTTTGGTGCTACCTGACGACCAGTTTCACGTGAAACGTCCAGAATGGCATCACCAAATTCAACTGTCGTTGGTTCACTCTTTTCAAAGTAACACTTTGTGTTGTAATGTGTGCGAATTGACCAAATAAAATACAACTTTAACCGGGCTGTTTAGTATGGATGTTTCAAAATTCGGAGAAAAATTCACCCAACATTCTGGCATTACACAACTGATGGATGATCTCAACGACGGGTTGAGAAATCCTGATGCCATCATGCTTGGAGGTGGCAACCCGGCAGCGATACCAGAAATGCTTGAATACTTTAAAGCCCTAAGCGAGGAAATGATTGCAGACGGGTCAATGGTTCAAGCCATGACTAACTACGACGGGCCGCAAGGTAAAAACCAGTTTATTGAATCCCTCGCTGAACTCTATCGTCAGACCTATGGGTGGAATATTTCGGCAGAGAACATCGTACTCACCAATGGTAGCCAGACCGCATTCTTTTATCTGTTCAACCTTTTTGCTGGCAAGCGAGCGGACGGTAGCCACAAAAAGATACTCCTTCCCCTCGCTCCTGAGTACATAGGTTACGCAGACGTTGGACTGGAAGAAGATATGTTTGTCTCATTCCATCCCGAGATAGAGCTAATTGAAGGAAGGCAATTTAAGTATCGAATCGATTTTTCATCGCTGAATATTGATGACAGTATTGGCGCTATCTGCGCATCAAGGCCTACCAATCCAACAGGAAACGTTCTAACCGACAGCGAAATTTCATATCTGGATGAACTTGCACGACTCCACAATATACCTCTTATTATCGATAATGCTTACGGAACTCCCTTCCCTAACATCATCTTTGAAGATGTAAAACCGTTCTGGAACGACAACACCATTTTATGTTCGAGCCTATCTAAGCTTGGGCTTCCAGGTGTGCGGTGTGGAATCATCATAGCGAATAAAGAAGTCGTAAAGGCTATCGCCAATCTCAACGGTATTCTGAATCTGTCACCTTCCGGTGTTGGGCCGGCTCTTGGCAATAGAATGATTGTAAAAAATGACCTTTTAAAACTCAGCAATGAGGTTATTCGCCCATTCTATTTAAACAAGGTAAAAAGAACTGTCACTGAGCTCCAACAAGCTATTACAGATAATCGGTTTCGGATCCATAAACCTGAAGGCGCAATTTTCCTTTGGTTATGGTTCAAAGATCTGCCTATAACCACAATGGAATTGTATAAACGCCTAAAGGACAGAGGTGTTCTTATAGTTCCTGGTGAATACTTCTTCGTAGGGATGCAAGAAGATGACAGCTGGCCACACCGTCACGAATGTGTACGAATGAACTATGTCGTAGATGACAATGCAATGTCGAAAGGGATTAAGGTCATTGCCGAGGAAGTTGAAAAAGCTTATCAAAACGCATAGGTTTCACGTGAAACATGAGGTCGCATTGTGCGGCCTTTTTGTTTTTAATGGAGATCCAAATACCGAGCTTCATTTGTACAGCACACGTTGTACGAACAACTCACTAGGTAACTTTTGCAATTAAAACAAAAAAAGGCCGGCTTAGCCGACCTTTTTTACACAAGGCAATTACGGGAAATTATTCTGCTTCGAGTAAAGCCGAAGCACCAATTTCTATACGTCGTGGCTTCTGCTCTTCTGGAATTTCACGCTGCAATTCGATATGCAGCAGGCCATTCTCCATCGTTGCGCCGACCACTTTAACGTTGTCCGCAAGCTGGAACTTTCGTTCAAAGCTACGCTCAGCAATTCCCTGATACAGGTATTTTTTCTCAGATTTTTCTTCTGGTTGACGACCAACCACCAGCAACCAATTATGTTGCTGCGTAATCTCAATCTGAGACTCTGAGAATCCGGCAACCGCCATTGTGATGCGATACTGATGTTCGTCCTGCTGTTCAATGTTGTACGGAGGGTAACCGGTGTTGTTGTTACCGGCACTGTTTTCCATCAGGTTGAACAGGCGATCAAAACCAATAGCAGAACGATACAGTGGTGAGAAATCGATATTACGCATAAAACTATCCTTCTTTAAAGCAATAGATTTTTAGGTTTGCCCTCTAACAAGACAGGCAGGTAATTAGGGACCCCAATCAATGGCAATCCCCTACACCACTATATATGCGGTCAAAAGTTTCTGATTCAACACCACGCTGAAAAAATATTTGCTCTTTTCCACAAGCGAAAAAAAACGCTGCATGACAGCAGCGTTTTATTAGTCTTCACTAGAGAATGGTTACACGTCCAGGTTCGCAACCTTCAGCGCGTTTTCTTCGATAAATGCACGACGTGGTTCAACGTGATCACCCATCAGACAAGTAAACAGTTCATCAGCAGCAACTGCATCCTGGATGGAAACGCGAAGCATGCGGCGTGTTTCTGGATCCATGGTGGTTTCCCACAACTGATCCGGGTTCATCTCACCAAGACCCTTATAACGTTGACGGGACAATCCTCGACCCGCTTCCTTAACAAGCCATGCTAAAGCATCTTCGAAGGTGTTAATTGGCTGTTTGCGCTCACCGCGCTGAACAAACGCTCCGTCTTCAAACAGGCCGTTAAGTTCATTCCCAAGAGCAACAAGCTTTCCATACTCTTTAGAATTGAAGAAGTCGACGCTCATAAGGTATTCATAATCTACACCGTGGGTGCGTACGACAATCTTCGGTTGGTAAGCACCGCTTTCTTCTTCACTGATAACCTCAAAGCGGTACTGGCTGTCACCAATAGACTTTTCATTAAGAATATTGATTAGGTTTTCAGCCCAAGCAGTAACAATCGCCTCGTCTTTCATTCCCTCTTCTGACAGAGACTGAGTATAAACCAACTCATTGAGCACGGAACGAGGATAACGGCGCGTCATACGGTCAATAAGCTTGTACGTAGACTTATACTGCTTAACCAGGTTTTCCAGCGGTAAACCTGCCATTGCCGGTGCTTCAGCATTGACGAACAGGGATGCATTTTCCAGCGCAAGGGAAACTTCAAACTGCTCCATTGCTTCGTCGTCTTTGATGTATTGTTCTTGCTTGCCCTTCTTCACTTTGTAAAGTGGTGGCTGGGCAATATACACATAACCACGTTCAATCAGTTCTGGCATCTGACGGTAGAAGAAGGTCAACAGCAGCGTACGGATGTGCGAGCCGTCGACGTCAGCATCGGTCATGATGATGATGTTGTGGTAACGCAGTTTGTCCGGGTTGTACTCGTCCCGGCCGATACCACAACCAAGTGCAGTAATCAGCGTAGCGACTTCCTGAGAAGAAAGCATCTTGTCGAATCGGGCTTTCTCTACGTTAAGGATTTTACCTTTTAGCGGGAGAATGGCCTGATTCTTACGGTTACGGCCTTGCTTGGCTGAACCACCCGCGGAGTCACCCTCCACAATGTATAGTTCAGACAGCGCAGGATCTTTCTCCTGGCAGTCAGCAAGCTTGCCCGGAAGGCCCGCAAGGTCAAGGGCACCTTTGCGGCGAGTCATTTCACGAGCTTTACGCGCTGCTTCACGAGCACGTGCCGCGTCAATAATCTTGGTACAAACGATTTTTGCGTCGTTTGGATTCTCCATCAGGTAATCAGCGAGTTTTTCACCCATTGCTGATTCCACAGCAGATTTCACTTCACTGGAAACCAATTTGTCTTTGGTCTGGCTGGAGAACTTAGGATCGGGAACCTTCACGGAAACAACGGCAGTCAGACCTTCACGGGCATCATCACCGGATGTACTGGCTTTGGCCTTTTTCAGGTAGCCTTCTTTTTCCATGTAGTTGTTCAGCGTACGGGTAAGAGCAGCCCTGAAACCGGCTAAGTGCGTACCACCATCACGCTGAGGAATATTGTTGGTAAAGCAGTAGATACTTTCCTGGAAACCGTCATTCCATTGCATTGCCACTTCAACAGATACACCGTCTTCGCGCTCATTTACAAAATGGAAAACAGCGCCATTAATAGGTGTCTTGTTACGGTTAAGGTGCTCAACGAAAGCACGGATGCCACCTTCATACATGAAGTGGTCTTGTTTACCTTCTTCACGTTCATCGCTCAGATTGATAGAAACACCGGAGTTCAGGAACGAAAGTTCACGCAGGCGCTTGGCCAGGATATCGTAAACAAAAGTAATATCGGTAAAGGTGTCGGAGCTTGGCCAGAAACGAATGCGTGTACCGGTTTCATCGGTATCACCAACGGCTGCCAGAGGCGCATCTGGCACACCATGACGGTAAATCTGTTGGTGTTTCTTACCATGTCGCCAGATGGTCAATTCAAGCTTCTCAGACAGGGCGTTTACAACGGAAACACCCACGCCATGCAGGCCGCCGGAAACTTTGTAGGAATTGTCATCAAACTTACCACCAGCGTGTAGAACAGTCATGATAACTTCAGCTGCTGACACGCCCTCTTCCGGGTGAATATCAACCGGGATACCACGTCCGTCATCTTTAACAGAGACTGAACCGTCTTCGTGGATGGTTACCTGTATATTGGTACAATGGCCTGCGAGAGCTTCGTCGATCGAGTTATCAACGACCTCAAAGACCATGTGGTGCAGACCGGTACCATCGTCAGTATCACCGATATACATACCCGGACGCTTACGAACGGCATCCAACCCTTTGAGAACTTTAATACTCGACGAATCGTAATTATTGGACATTGGTTACTCTCGCTTTCTTTACCCTGCGGTTATTTTGCCATGTTCCACATGAAACATCCTGCTATTTTCGCTGCACATTTCGGCAACCTGATCGGCACTGATTGCACTGACAAATACCTGTGCACCCGTTGCCTTTAACTCGTCTGCCAACAAAGCTCTTCGTTGGCTGTCGAGCTCTGAAGCAAAATCGTCAATTAAATAAATACATTGCTTACCGGTTCGCTCTGAAAAGTGCTGTCCCTGCGCCAGCCGCAATGCACACACCATGAGTTTCAGTTGCCCCCTGGACAGCCTGTCTTCAACGGGTGTGTTCTCCACACGGATACGTATATCCGCACGGTGCGGCCCGCCAACCGTATACCCCAACTGCCTGTCACGCTCAAAATTATCAGCGAGCAATTGGCCGTAGTCGGCTTCCTTATCCCAGCCGCGGGTGTAGCTGAGACGAATTTCGAACTCAGGCAAAAACGCCTGGCTCAGTTGAGATGCCTTTTCAGTTAACGCACCGATGTAATCTGCGCGCCAGGCATCAATCTGGTTAGCAAGCGGTACGAGCTCGTTATCCCAGTATTTGAGTTCCCTGTAGCTTCGCGCTGTACGCAATAACGCATTGCGTTGTTTTGTCAGCCGCTTCAGCCGAGCCCAGGTTTCATAAAACTGCGGTTCGAGATGGAATACACCCCAGTCAATAAAAGCACGACGGAATTTAGGTCCACCGGTCAGTAATTCAAACCCTTCGGGGGTAATAAGCTGGAGAGGCAAAATCTGTGCAAGCTGGGCGAGCTTCTGCCCCCCTTCCCCGCCTATTTTGACCTCACTGGACCCGTCCCGGTGTTTTAGCAGGCCAACAGGCAGTTCGGCTTTGCTGTCCGCTATTTTACCATGCAGAACCAGTTTTTCCTGGGTGTGTCTAACCACCCTTCCGGTTAACTGGCTCCTAAAAGAACGTCCGTGCCCGAGGTAATAAACAGCCTCCAGAACACTGGTTTTACCGCTGCCATTGTCCCCTACAAGAAAATTAAAGCCTGGAGACAAACTAATGTCACAGGCTTCAATATTCCGGAAATCATGAATGATCAGTCTGTTCAGTGCCATACGGTTACAACCGGATAGGCATCACCACGTACTGGCTCTGTTCGCTGTCGCAGTCTTCGATCAAGGTACTGGAGATGGCATCGTTCATGGAAAAACGAACCTGGTCGCACTTAAGTGTATTGAGCACATCCAGTACGTAGCCAACGTTAAAGCCGATTTCCAGATCAGAACCGTCAAAACGGACATCCAGAATCTCTTCAGCTTCTTCCTGCTCAGGGTTGTTAGCCTGGATACGCAGGACATTGTCAGCCACATTCAGCCTTACGCTGCGGAACTTCTCATTGGAAAGGATGGCGGCACGTGAAAAGGCCTGGCGCAGTTCATCACAATCCGCTTCAAGAATGCGTGTTGTGGCCTGCGGCATTACACGACGGTAATCAGGGAAACGGCCGTCAACCAGCTTGGAGGTGAACACAAAGTTGTTGAGACGAGCTCGAATATTAGCCCCGCCAATCTGCAGTTCAACAGGCTGCTCTGTGGCTTCCAGAAGACGCATCAGTTCGATAACGCCCTTACGGGGAACAATGACCTGCTTGTCACCAGGAGCGGCTTCCAAAGAAGTTGTTGCCACGGCCATACGGTGGCCATCGGTCGCGACAGAACGAAGGGTCGTTCCGTCAGTTTCGAACAACATACCGTTCAGGAAGTAACGGACATCCTGGTTGGCCATTGAAAACTGGGTAGCATCAATAATTGCACGTAACTGGCCCTGCTGAAGTGTCAGGGTGATTTCACTCTGCCAATCTTCAATATTGGGGAAATCTGCAGCCGGTAAAGTTGAAAGTGAGTACCGACTACGCCCTGAGCGTACAATTATGCGATCGCCATCAAGCTGGACGGTAATATTGGCACTGTCTGGGAGACCACGGCAGATATCGAGGAATTTACGCGCAGGCACAGTTGTGTTGCCAGCGTCATGCTCCCCGTCAAGGGCAACATGGGCAATCTGTTCTACTTCCAGATCGGTGGAAGTCATGATCAGTTCGCCATCTTTAACCTGAATCAGGATATTACCCAGAATAGGCAGCGTAGGACGGCCGCCAAGCATGCCGCATACATGTTGCAGCGGCTTCAGTAACAGTTCTCTTGCTAAGGTAAATTTCATATCAGGATGACAGTGTTCTTATCAGGTTTGAGTAATCTTCTTTAATGTCATGACTCTCTTCACGGAGCTGCTCAATCTTGCGGCAGGCGTGGAGCACCGTGGTATGGTCTCGGCCACCAAACGCATCACCGATTTCCGGCAAACTGTGGTTGGTCAGCTCTTTTGACAGCGCCATCGCGACCTGACGAGGCCTCGCTACGGAGCGAGAGCGGCGCTTGGAGAGCAGGTCAGACATTTTAATCTTATAGTACTCTGCCACTGTCTTCTGAATATTATCGATAGTGACAAGTTTTTCCTGAAGCGCCAGCAGGTCACGCAGGGCTTCACGGACAAAATCGATGGTAATGGCGCGGCCGGTAAAGTTAGCGTTGGCGATTACACGGTTCAGCGCACCCTCAAGCTCACGCACATTGGATCGCAATCGCTTGGCAATGAAGAAAGCCACCTCATCGGGCAACCGGATATTATGGTCCTCAGCCTTTTTCATCAGGATTGCAACCCGGGTTTCCAGCTCCGGCGGCTCAATGGCAACGGTCAATCCCCAGCCAAAACGGGACTTAAGGCGATCCTCTACCCCGCTTATCTCCTTCGGGTAACGATCCGATGTCAGGATGATCTGCTGGTTACCTTCCAACAACGCGTTAAAAGTGTGGAAAAACTCTTCCTGTGAACGCTCTTTGTTGGCGAAGAATTGAATGTCATCGATCAGCAACGCATCGACACTGCGGTAATAGCGCTTGAACTCTTCAATGGCGTTGTTTTGCAGCGCCTTCACCATGTCCTGAACAAAACGTTCGGAGTGCATATACACCACGCGGGCATCGGCCTTACGCTGGACAATGGCATTCCCGACAGCATGAAGAAGGTGGGTTTTACCCAAGCCAGTCCCGCCGTAAAGGAAAAGCGGGTTATAGGCAGCACCCGGGTTATCCGCAACTTGCCTTGCAGCGGCAAGTGCCAACTGGTTCGACTTACCTTCTACAAAGTTAGTGAACTTGTGCTTAGGGTTAACGTTTGAGCGGTGCGAGATGGCCGGCATGACCGGAGAGGCTTCTTCCCAGCTGCGGTTGACTGAAGGACGTACCGGTTGAGCATTGAATGCAGACGGTGCAGCCTGAACAGGCGCTGCTGCCTGAGGAGGCGGTGCGACAGGTACCACGGGGCGGCTGCCCACTTCAAAACGAAGCATTGGCAGATCGTTCCCACAAAACTCATTCAACAGCTGGTTGATCCGATCGAGGTACTTATCACGCACCCAGTCGAGCACAAATCGGTTAGGTGCAAACAGAGTTAGAGTGTTGTCGTTCAACTCCGCCTGTAGTGGACGCACCCACATGCTGAATTCTGTTGCCGGGAGTTGCTCCTGAAGGCGCTGTAAACACTGCAACCATAGCGAAGATGACAC